>JAHCBA010000001.1 GCA_019634625.1 Verrucomicrobiia bacterium | reverse complement strand
GTGGAAGTGGTTGGACATCATGCAGAAGGTGATGATGTCGATGTCGCAGAACCGGGCGAGGTGGTGGAGGATCTGCACGAGTTTGTGCTTGGCGGAGTCGTCGAGGAGAGGGAGGCGGCCGGCGACTCGGGACATGCAGTGATAGACTGCAGGGAGCGAGGGGTCGGCCTTGATTCGGGGGATTCTCATGAGCGTGGTGTGCTGTATGCCAGTGAAGACAAATAAATTGACGGGGATAAGCGTGATCGCTCAGGCGGAGCTGCGTCAAGTTAAAAAGCCTGACTTTATAATTAATTGGTAGTTATTAAATAACCTGACTTATAGACTTTGACCGAGAAAAGCCTTCGCTTTGATTGACTGGAGCAATGTTTGGGTAGGTGGGAGATCTTCGGAGACGGCAGGTCGGACTTCAGTCGGCCAAGGGGGAGAGGTGTTCCAGGCTTCGGGCCGCCTGGTCGGGGGTGCCGCATTCGACGGAGAACACGATGTCCCTGGGGCACTTCTCCCGGACGACGGCGATGATGCGCTTCCAGTCGAGCACCCCTTCGCCGCAGGCGCAGCCGACCGGTGTGCCGGTGACCTTGCCGCGTTCGGCTTCGGAGTGGGCGGTGGAGATGTCCTTGGCATGGAGGTGCACCAACCGGGGGGCCACGCGTTCGAGCCAGGTATAGACGTCGTGGCCGCAAAGGTAGGCGTTGCCGGTATCGAAGTTGATCCCGATGGCGGGGGACTGGACCAGGTGGTAGAGGCGGTCGAGTCCGTCCGGGTGCCGGGAGTATTGGGCGTGGGGTTCGAGTCCGATCCGGACGCGGCGTCGTTCCGCGATGAAGGCGGCTTCCTGGAGGGTGTACTTGATGAGCACGAAGTCCTCGGCCTCGGAGGTCCATTTTGCCTTGATGCCTTCGTCGGTGTTGACGACGGGGGCGCCGATTTCGGCGGCGACGCGGATGGCGAGTTTGAGGTATTCGCCATGGACATCGGGACGTCCGAGGGGACCGTGGGCCTGGAGTCCGGAGAGGGTGAGGCCGGCCTGGTCGCAGGCGTCCTTGATGCGCCATGGGTCATCGAACAGGGAGACGGTGTGGAAGTAACCGGCTTCGCTCATCAGTTCCCGGCCGAAGTGGACCATGGGCTCGAAGTAGCGATAGCCCATGTCGGCGGCAGCGCGGACGGCCCATTCGAAGGGTTTGTCGGAGCTGCGGGAGAACTCGGCGTTGAGACCGATGTGGATCTTGGGCATGGGGGTGTGGGTTGGCAGAGGTGGTTCAGCCGGGGAGAGGATGAAGCCGGGGCGGATGCAGGTCCGGGAAGGTCCGGCTACGGGTGCGTTTCGGCATGGGCGCTGGGGATAACGGGTGACGGAATCGGGTCATGCACGTCCTGATCCCGGGGTGGAGGCAACGCTCAACCGATCACCCCTTGCACGACCTGACTGCCGGGCTTGGTGACGTTGGTGAGGCGCATGCTGACGCCGGAGACGGGATAGGTCAGTCGGAGATGATCGAAGCCGAGCAGGGCGAGGAGGGTGGCGTGGAAGTCGTGGACCGAGACTGGATCGATGACGGAGCGGTAGCCGAAGTCGTCGGTTTCTCCGTGGGAATGGCCGGCACGGACGCCGCCCCCGGCCATCCACAAGGTGAAAGCGGCGGGGTTGTGGTCCCGGCCGACGAGCTTCATTTCGACCCCGCCCCGGTTTTCGCGCATGGGGGTGCGACCGAACTCACCGCTCCAGACGACGAGGGTATCCTGGAGGAGGCCGCGTTGTTTGAGGTCGGTGAGGAGTGCCATGAGGGGGCGATCGATGCTCTGGCACTTGTCCTTGAACCCGTGATGAAGCGCCTCGGACTCTCCGGCGCCATGGGAATCCCAGCCCCAGTCGAACAACTGGATGTAACGGACGCCTCGTTCCGCCAGGCGCCGGGCCAGGAGGCAGTTGTTGGCGAAGGACTCCCGGCCGGGCTGGGTGCCGTAGAGTTCGTGGATGGGTGCCGGTTCGCGGGTGATATCAAAGGCGTCGCTGGCATCCACCTGCATGCGGTAGGCGAGTTCGTACTGGGCGATGCGGGTGAGGGTTTCGGGATCGCCCACTTCGCGGGCCGTCCGCTGATTGATTTCCTGCAGGGCGTCGAGGGTGCGACGCCGTTGACTGCGGGTGATGCCGGCGGGATTGGAGAGGAAGAGGACGGGATCGCCCTGGGAACGGCATTGAACGCCCTGATAGACGGAGGGGAGGAATCCGGAGCCCCAGACCGATTTGCCGGCGTCGGGGTCTTTGCCGCCGCTGGTCAGGACGATGAAGCCCGGGAGGTTTTGGTTTTCGGAACCCAGTCCGTAAGTGGCCCAGGCTCCGGCACTGGCCGCCCCGGGATTCTGGGTGCCGGTGTGCATGAGCAACTGGGCCGGGCCATGATTGAACTGGTCGGTGACCATCGACTTGATGAAGCAGACGTCGTCCACCACCGAGGCGAAGTGGGGCAGCCGGTCGGAGACCCACTGTCCGCTCTGGCCATGCCGTTGGAAGGGGAACTGGGGTCCGAGCAACTTGGGGACGCCCTGGATGAAGGCGAACTGCTGGCCGGCGAGGAGTGAAGGGGGACAGTCCCTGCCATCGAGCTTGGCGAGTTCGGGCTTGTAGTCGAACAGTTCGTGCTGGCTGGGCGCTCCGGCCATGTGGAGGTAGATGACGCGCTTCGCCCGGGCCGGCAGGGGCGGGTCCACGGGCAGGAGCGGACGGGCGGGGTCGCGTTGGCTGACGCCGGAGGCGCCCCAGGCGCGGCCGGCGGTGGTGGCCAGCCAGAGGGCGCCGAGGCCGCTGGCGCAGTCGCGCAGGAAATGCCGGCGGGTGTGATGGAGCAACTGCTCACGGGTCAACAGCGGATCGGCGGGATTCATGGCGGTGCGGTCGGCGGTCAGCGGTTGAGAGCGAGATCGAGATTGAAGAGGGTGCTGGCCACCAGGACGAGTGCGGCCCGCTCCGGGGTGGGGCCGAGTTTCTCGAAGGTATGCGGGTTGGCGTGGAACTCGTCCAGGGCGCCGCGGTACAGGGTGAGCAAGGTGTCGACCATGGACTTCGGCGGAGGTTCGAGGAGGAGCTGCCGGCAGGCGTATTGGATTTGTTCCGCCGGATGGTCGCCCGCTGCTTCCATGCGGTTGGCGAGGGACTGGGCCATTTCGATGAAGGCGGGGTCGTTCAGGAGGGCGAGGGCCTGGAGGGGGGTGTTGCTGGGCAGGCGCCGCGCCGTGCAGGCATCCCGGGTGGGGGCGTCGAAGGTGAGGAACACCGGGTAACCGCTGGTGCGTTTCTGGTAGGTGTACACCGCGCGGCGGAAGCGGTCGGCACCGGTCGAGGTGTTCCATTGATCCCCGCTGTACACCGTGCTCCAGACGCCGTCGGGCTGGGGAGGATAAACTGGCGGGCCAAACGCCTTGGAGGCGAGCGAGCCGGACAGGGCGAGCGCCTGGTCCCGCACCATTTCGGCCGTCAGCCGCACCCGGGGCCCGCGAGCATAGAACCGGTTGCCGGGGTCCCGTTCCGCCAGCCGCGGAGTGACGCGGGCACTCTGGGCGTAGGTCGAGGAGAGGGCGATTTCCCGCAGGAACCGCTTGAAGGACCACCCCCAATCGTCGCGGAGTCGCAGGGCGAGGTGGTCGAGCAATTCAGGATGGGTGGGCTGGGCGCCGCTGGCCCCGAAATCCTCGAGGGTTTCCACGATGCCCCGGCCCATCAGCTCCGCCCAGAGCCGGTTGGCCAGCACCCGGGCGGTCAGCGGATTCTGGTCCCCCACCAGCCAGCGGGCCATGTCGAGCCGGCTCATCGGACCTTCGGTGGCCGGGGGGCGGAGGATGTTGGGGACGCCGGGTTCCACCTTTTCGTCGAGGGTGGTCCGGTTGCCGCGGACGAACACCCGGGTTTCCCGACGGGCTGCCTCGACGCGTTCGACCATGACGGGCACGCGGGTGCCCGGGATGTCCTTCACCCGGTCCCGCAAGTCGGCGAGAGCCTGCCAGCGATCGAGGCGTTCGGCGTCGCGGGCCAGGGCGGATAATTTGGGATCGGTGGAGGCGGAGAGGGCGAAGCGCCTGAGCGGACAACCCTGAACGCCGCTGTTGGAGGCGATGCCATGATCCAGGACGATTTCCAGGGTGGCATCCGAGGGCGCCTCGAGGGGCTTTTCCAGGAGAAGCACCCCCTGTCGGGAGGTGGTCATGACGGGGTAACTGCCGAAGCCACCGCCCCCGGCGAGGATGCCGTCCGGGTTCAGCGGTCCGGCGAAGTAATCCACGACCACCTCCTTCAGGGCGACCGGCTGGTTGGTGGATCCGGGCAGCACCAGGGCCAGGGTGATCTTCGAGAACGCCTGGCCGCGTTCCGGGGCACTCTTCGGGTCACCGTTCAAGGGGTCGATGTTGAGGCGCAGGGCGGTCAGTCCCGGCACGACAGGGGCGGAGAGGGTGTAGGTCACCTTGACCGGGAGGGTGCCTTCGGCTTCGAGGCGGCCATCGTCTCCGACGGTGACCGTGCCGCCACTGGCGACGGCGGATGTCGGGACCACGGGTTTCCAGTCGGTCACGGTCCGCACCACGGCGAGGGCCTCATCGTTGAGCGACTCGCGCAGGGAACGGATCTGGCGCTGCCAGGCCACCCCCTCCTCGCGCCGCTCGTCATCGCGTGGGAAGAGGATCCGGGGATAATCGTCGTTCTGGTCGCAGTCCTCGGTGTTGTTGAAGAAGGCGGCAAACCGGTAGTAGTCCCGATGGGGAATGGGGTCGTAGGGATGGTCGTGACATTGGGCGCATCCGAAGGTGCTGGCCTGCCAGACGGTCCAGGTGGTGTTGACGCGGTCGAGGACGGCGACGGTGCGGAACTCCTCGTCGTCGGTACCGCCCTCGGTGTTGTTTTGGGTGTTGCGATGGAAGGCGGTGGCCAGAAGGTCGTCGGCGGTCGGGTTCGGAAGGAGATCCCCTGCCAGTTGACGGACGGTGAACTGGTCGAAGGGCAGATCGTCGTTGAACGCCCGGATCACCCAGTCGCGCCAGGGCCAGATGTCCCGGTGAGGATCCTTTTCGTAACCGTAGGTGTCGGAGTACCGGGCCAAGTCGAGCCACATGGCGGCCCAGCGTTCCCCGAACCGCGGTGAAGCCAGGAGGCGGTCGACCACCCGTTTGCGGGCCTGGGAGGGGTTTTCGCGTCGATCCTCGACGTACTCCTGGAATTCCCATGGCGAGGGGGGCAGTCCGGTGAGATCCAGGGTGACGCGACGCAGCCATTCGGCGGGTCCGGCCTCGGGCGAGGGTCGCAGGCGTTCCGCGTCCAGGCGGGCGAGGATGAAGCGATCGGCTGGCACGGAGATCCACGAAGGGTCCGACACTTCCGGTTCGGGGGGATCCTGAGGCGGGACGAAGGACCAGTGTTCGCTCCAGGGTGCGCCGTCCAGGATCCAGCGGCGCAGGGTGGCGATTTCCGACTCCGACAAGGCCGGGCCGTGGTCCGGTGGCGGCATGCGTTCACCGGGATCGGAGGACGTGATGCGGCGGATCACCTCGGATCCGTCCGGGTCCCCTGGGAGGATGGCCGGTTCACGGGATCGGCCGACGGCGATGGCCTTGTCCCGGTACACAAAGGAGATCCGGCCGGCCGCCTTGACGCCGCCATGGCAGGCGGTGCAGTGCTGGGTGAAGAGGGGCCGGATGTCGCGGTTGAAATCCGTCGTGGCCCCGGGCGCAGGCGCTGAAAATGTGCTGGCAGCGATCGCGAAGCGGGTCCATGCCCAGGCCGCTGCGGTGACCGCCAACCTCACCAACGGGCTCATGGTAGGGAGGCTTTCACAAGGGTTTGGTTGCCGCCAACCACATTCGGGCCTGGTCCGGGAGGGGGTTGGGGGACGGGAGTCGGGGGCCGTTGCTGTGTGGGGGGCCGGGGGACGGCTGGAAATGAGCGTAACATTCGTGCATATGCACGAATTTTGCGTCGATTGGGTCAGGTGGCGTTGCGGGGAACGGGGCGTTTCCAGATGGGGACGACGCGTTTCATTTCGTCGATGAGCCACTGGCAGGCGGCGAAGGCGTCGGGGCGGTGCGGGGCGGCGAGGTCGATGCGGAGGGAGGGTTCGCCCACGGGGACGCGTCCGATGCGATGAACGAGGCGGAGCGAGCGGACGGTTGGCCAGCGGCGTTCGAGTTCGGCGAAGAGCCTGGCGAACTGGTGTTCGGCCATGGGGACGAAGGCCTCGTAATCGAGGGCCGCGATGGGCTGGCCGGCTTCGTCGTCCCGGACGACGCCGAGGAAGGTGATCACCGCACCGCACGTGGATTGCCAGGTGTGGGCGGCGGCGGGGTCGGGTGGCGGGATGGGGTCGGGGCCGATGAGGAGTTCGGACTGCATGGGCGGGAATGGCACGCGGCGGGGGAGGGCGTTGGGAATCTTCAACCGCCCTGGACCGGGGGGAAGAGGGAGACTTCATCGCCGGGGCTGAGTTGGAAGGTGGCGGGTTGGTAGTCGACGCCGACGGCGGCGAGGGTGCAATTGCGGGCCTCGGCCAGGCGCGGGTGGCGGGTGCGGACACGGTCGAGCAGTTCGCCGAGTTGGAGTCCCTCGGGAACCTGAAGCTCCTCGGAGTCGGTGCCGGTCAGGTCACGGAACCAGGACCAGTAGCGGATGCGGATGGAGATCATGCGGAGATCATGCGGGGCGGCGGGGGCCCGGGCGGGGCGGTCGTTGGGCGTGGGCGGAGGGATTGTCCGGATGGAGAATTTCGGGCTTGAGCACGCCGATGAAGGGGAGGTTGCGGTAGCGTTCGGCGAAATCGAGGCCGTAGCCGACCACGAATTCGTCGGGGATGGCGAACCCGGTGTAATCGCCGCGAATCTTCACCTGGCGTCGGGCTTTCTTGTCGAGGAGGACACAGGTGCGGAGGCGGCGGGGTTTGAAGGGGCGGAGGTGGGTGACGACGCGGTCGAGGGTCTTTCCGGTGTCGAGGATGTCATCCACGACGAGGACATCGCGATTGCGGACGTCGAGGCGCGTGGTGCGGGTGAAGGAGAGATGGCCGGGGGTGGTGGAGGTGCCGTAGCTGGATGTGCCGACGAAGTCGAGTCGAACGGGAAAATCGAGATGGCGGAGGAGGTCGGCGAGGAAGAGGACTGTGCCATTGAGGATGGCGACGACGACGGTATCGCGGGAGGCGAAGTCGCGTTGGATCTCGTCGGCGAGTTCGGCGACGCGGTTGGCGATCTGGGTTTCGGTGAGGAGGACCCGGGCGATGTCGGAGCGCCAGGCGGAGGGGACGGGGGGAGGGGGGGCGGCCGGGGTGGGGCCTGGGCCGGACCTGGGACGGGAGCGGGGCATGGGATCAGCGGAGGCGGGCGAGTTCCGCGTTGATTTCGGAAGCATCGGGGGAGTCCGGGGCGAAATCCCGGGCGGTTTCCCAGACGCGCCGGGCGTCGTCGGGGCGGGACTCGCGTTTCAGGCGGCGTCCGAGGTGGAGGCCGACCTGCTGACGGGCGGAGACGCCGAGGGGGACGGGGCCGGCCTCGATGCGGGTCCAGAGCCAGTCGAGGTCGGCGCGGACGATTTCGGCACGGCCGAGGAAGTCGGGCATGTGGGCGTTGTTGAGGGCACGGATCTTGCGGGTGGCGATGTCGTCGGGGGCGAGTTCGACGGCCTGGTCCATGAAGGCATTCCCTTCGCGGACGAGGCGGAGCTGGGTGGGGGGCCAGAAGGCGTCGCGGCCCTTCAGGGTGTACACCGAGCCGAGGAGGGCGAGGGCCTGGGCATGGTCGGGTTCGAGGCTGAGGAGCTGGCGCAGGTAGGACTCGGCACGGAGCACGGCCTTTTTGTCGCCATCGACCCCGATGTCGTGGCAGAGGTCGGCGAGGGCGAAGAGGGCCGGGGCATTGGTGCCTTCGGAGGCGAGGCGATCGAGGAGGCGCTGCTCCTCCCGGGCACGATCGGCGGGGCCGGGCAGGGGCGATGTGGCGGCGAGGGTGAGGGCGGCGGTGAGGGCGGCGAGCAGGGCCGCGGGGGCGGAGGTGCGGGGTGTGGGAACGATGAGGTCGTTGGGGGCGCGCGGCATGCGGGCCGACTTGCGCAACGGATCCGGTTGACTCACGGGGTGAACGATTGAGGCGCACGCCCGGGGTGCAAGCAGAAAGCCGCGCTTCTTGACCGGGCGGGGAGCGGGGCCATACGTTTCCCGGCCGGTTCGACTGGACGGACCCCCCGACGCCTCATGCCCAAAGTGACTGTACTGCCTGCCGATGTGACCGCCGAAGTGGAGGTTGGAGAGTTGCTTCTGGAGGCGGGGGAGAAGGCGGGGGTGGAGATGGAGGCGGGATGCTTCAATTGCTCGTGCGGCACCTGCGTGGTCGAGGTGGTGAGCGGCATGGCCCATCTGGAGGAGCCGACTCCGGAGGAGCTGGACGTGCTGGACCAGTGGAACCGGGATCCGGAGAAGTTCCGTCTGGCCTGCTGCGTCAAGGTGCTGGGGGGTGACGTGACCATCCGGCAGCCGGCCCACTGACGGGGGCTCGCCTTGGAGAACGGCGCCGGGCGGAGGGAAGGACCATTCCGGGGGGGCAGCCGGAGTTGAAAACCAGGCCGAAAAGGCGATGTCCACCGAAGGCAACCATGACGAAGACAAGGTTTCCGGTCCGGCGACACGGGAGGGGGCCGTATGGACGTCGGTGGGGGCGGACTGGCGGCATCTGGGGGGGAGTTTCCGGCGGCATGGTTTCAGTTTCGAGTGGCACGATTTCGAGGCTGGGAGCGATGTGGATTGGAGCCGGAGTTTCCATGCGGGGAGCGTGGAGATCTGCCTGAACTTCGAGGGGGAAGGGCAGGTGACGGCGGCGGGAAACGTCCTGGAGTTCCGGCCGCGAATGGCGGGATTCTATGTCTGTGGAGTGGGGACAATCTCGGCGCAGCGGCGGGCGCACAAGCGGCATCGGTTCATCACCGTCGAGCTGTCGGCGGAGTTCCTGCGGCGGCATCTGAACGGGTACCGGGCGTGGTTGCACCCGGTGGTGCAGGCGCTGGTGGGGAGCGACCGGGCGCGATCGGGGGTGGGGGCGTCACTTCCGCTGTCGGCACGGCAGCAGGCGCTGCTGGGCACATTGCGGCGGCCGCCGGTGCTGCTGGAGGGGCAGGTGCTCTGGTATCAGGCCAAGGCAATCGAGCTGGTGGTCGAATTGCTCTTTCAACCCTCGGACGATCGCGAGCTGTTTTGTGCCCGGGCGCGGCGGCTGGCGCATGCGCGGGTCGAGAAGGTCGTGGCCATCCTGAGGGAACGGCTGTCCGAGCCGCCCGGGTTGGAGGAACTGGGACGATTGGTGGGGTGCAGTCCGTATTACCTGAGCCGGACCTTCTCGTCGGAGATGGGGATGACCCTGCCGCAGTACCTGCGGCAACTGCGTCTGGAACGGGCGGCCGAGCTGCTCCGGTCGGGCCGGTTCAACGTGACCGAGGCGGCGATGGAGGTCGGGTACTCCAGCCTGAGCCATTTCAGCCAGGCGTTTCACGAGCGGTTCGGGTGCTGTCCGGGATTGTTTCCGATGAGCACGGGTCCCCAGCGGGCCCTTCGCAAGGCGGACGGGTCGGACGGCGGGCGGGCAGGGTAAGGGCGATGACGCCGGTGAGGATGACCGTGGCGGCGATGCCGATCCGGGGGGTAAGGGGTTCGCCGAGCACGGCCCAGCCGAGGAGGACGGCAACGACGGGATTGACATAGGCGTACGAGGACACCCGGGCGGGGGTGGTGGCACGGAGGAGCCAGATGTAGGCGCTGAAGCCGATCCACGAACCGGCGACGATCAGATAGACGAGTGCCCAGAAGGAACGGGCCGACACGCCGCGCCAGTCGAACGTCGCGGCTTCACCGGAGACGGCGGAGGCAACGAGGAGGACCAGTCCCCCGCAGAGCATCTGGGCGCCGACGGTGAGCCACGGGGAGCCAGGGTTGGGGGTGTGGCGGGAATAGATCGAACCGCTGGCCCAGAAGACGCAGGCAACGAGCAGCACGGCGAACCCGGCGGGATCGACCGGTTGTCCGGCGACGGCAGGGGCGCCGAGGATGCCGAGGCCGGCGAAACCGAGGGCGATGCCGGTCCAGGTGCGGCGTGAAGGGGCGGTGCCTCCCGGGCGGACCCAGTCCACGAGGGCGAACCAGAGGGGGACACTTCCGATCACGAGGGCGGCGATGCCGGAGGGAACGGTTTGTTCGGCCCAGGAGACGCCGCCATTGCCGCCGGCGAGGAGGGCGGTGCCGACGAGGAAGGCATTGCGCCAGGGCACCAGGCCTCCCAGGCGCCGGCCCTGGAGGCGAAGGAGTCCGTAGAGCAGTCCGCCGGCGATTGCGAATCGGGCGCCGGCCATGAGGAGGGGCGGCATGGTTTCGATGGCCACCTTGATCGCGAGGTAGGTGGAGCCCCAGACGACGTACACGATAAACAGCGCGCCCCAGACGAGGGGCGGCCGGGGTGACGCGGCGGGGGGGGAATCGGGCGGTGACATGGGATACGGGGTTCCCTGGGACCGTTGCCTGCCGGGGGAAACACAAAACCCGCCGGGCACAAGCGGCGGGCTTTCAGGAACGATGGGATGCTGGATTCAGCGCGAATCGTCCGGAAAGCCACCGCCGGCCGCCTCTACCCAGGCAGCGGCCCGGGCGGCGCCCTTGGGGGCGCCGCGACGACGGAGAATGTTCCCGGCGGAATTCACGACGCGGCAAGGATGACGGAAAGGCATGGGCAGGGCAATGCGGATCCCGTGTTGTGGTCCCGACCCGAATCTCCAGCGACCCTCCGAGTCAACAGTAGCCTGTCAGTCCCATTATTTATCAGCATCAACATTAGAATGGCCGGCCCATTATCTCACTTGGTCTGGGTCAACAATACATTGTCAGTCCTATTAACTTGAACTTGATGCGTGGGGGATCCGAGAGTCGGACCAAGGTGCGCCAGCGCCTCGTTGCGGGGGCGAGCCCGGGTACCGCCCTTCGGGTTGAGTGCGATCACGGTGGAAGGCCGGCGGCGGGACGCTGAGATGCGCCAGGGGTGCCGAGTCCCCGGGGCAAAAGGCTTGGCGGGGAGGGGGCGGGGATGGTTGTTTGTGGGCCCGCGATGAAGGCTGTTGCGACCGAGTCGAGCCGACCGTATCCGGAGCTGACGTGGACGGCGGTGCTGGTGGGGTATTTCCTGGGGGCGATCATCGCGTTGAGCGTGGGATACGCGAGTTTGAAGCTGGGGTTTTCGATCGAGGGTTCGGAACTGGCGGCGATCCTGGGATTCGGGATTCTGCGGGGTTTGTTGCGGCGCCGGAGCATCGTCGAGAACAACATCAACCAGAGTCTGGCCAGCGCGGTGAATGCGGCGTCGGCGGGGATGGTGTTTTCGCTGCCGGCGTTGTTCATCCTGGGGTACACGGATTTCAACGTGCCGGTGACCGTGCTGGGTTGCATCACCGGGGGGATCCTGGGGATCGCGTTCATCATTCCCTTGCGGAAGCAGATGATCGACTTCGAGCGGCTGGCGTTTCCCGGGGGGCAGGCGGTGGCGGCCATTCTGAAGTCGCCGGGGGCGGGGGTGCGGAAGGCGTGGCTGCTGCTGGGCGGGGCGGCGGTGAGCGGGTTGGTGCATGCGGCGAGTCTGGCCGCGGACTTCGGGACCGCGCCGGTCGGGCGGTGGCTGGGGCTCCCGGCGTTTCTGAACGCGACGTGGTACGTCTCGTTGATGACCGTCGGGGTGGGATTCCTGTCGGGTCGGGGCGGGGTGTTCTTCGTGATCGGCGGGTTCCTGTGTTACTGGGTGCTGGCGCCGGTGCTGAATGTTCAGGGACTGCTGCCGGGGGCGGACGTGCTGGCGGAACGGGGGCAGGGAGTGACGCGCTATTTGCAGAACGAATTGTTCCGTCCGGTTGGGATCGGGATGCTGGTGGGCGGGGCGCTGATGGGGGTGGTGCTGGCGTTGCCGATGATGGTGAGCGCGGTGCGGAGCATGCAGGCGGCGGCGAGGTCGGGGTCGGTGGCGGCACGGGATGAGATGCCGATCGGGTTGTTGTACGCGGCGGTGGCGGGGGCGTTTGTGCTGCTGTTGGTGCTGGCGGCCAACGCGGTGCCGAACATGACGTGGGGACGCGGGGTGACGATGGCGGTGCTGGGGACGCTGTGGATCTGGATGGCGGGGGTGATTCTGTCGGAGTGCATCGGGCGGACCAACTGGTCGCCGTTGTCGGGGATGACGTTGATTGCGGTGACGCTGTTTCTGTTGATCGGGGCGGGGCTTGGGGACCGGATGGCGGTGGTGGCGGCGGTCCTGGTGGGGGCGGCGGCGTGTGTGGCGATGGCGCAGGCGACCGATCTGATGCTGGACTTGAAGACGGGGTATCTCGTGGGGGCGACGCCGCGGCGGCAGCAGGTGGCGCAGTTCCTGGGGGTCTGGCTGGGGCCGCCGCTGGTGTTGTGGCTGCTGTTCTTCTTGCACCGGGATGCGCCGCTGGGGGGCGACAAGTATCCGGCGCCGCAGGGTCAGGCGCTGGCAGGAGTGATCACGGGGATCCTGGGCGGGGACATTCCGATTCAGAAGTATCTCGCGGGGGCGGGACTGGGCGCGGTGTTGAGCGCGAGCGGGATAGGGGGTCTGGGGATCCTGGTGGGGCTGGGTTTCTATCTGCCGTTCTATGTGGTTCTGACCTACACGGTGGGGACGGTGGCGCGACTGGCGTGCGACCGGTGGAAGGGAACGCGGTTCAGCGAGGAGACAGGGATTCCGGTGGCGGCGGGATTGATCGTGGGGGAGGCGCTGGTCGGGGTGGGGCATGCCATTGTGGCGGTGCTGCGGGCGGGAGGAGGTGCGGGATGAAGTTGAAGCGATGGGGATACGGATTGCTGACGGCGGGGGTGGTGTTGGCCGCACTCCTGGCGGTGCAGACGGAGGAGGATCGGGTGGTGTGGGGCCTGTTCATTCCGGCGCTGGGACTGGCCGTGGCGGGCGTGGGACTGGTGAGGCGGGCGCGGTCCCAGGTCCTGGGGGACGTTGCGGCGGGCGAACGGGACACGCGGGTGCTGGAGGAGTCGATCGGGCGGATCAACGGCCATCTCCGGGAGATCAACGCGCGGGTGGCGTCGGGGGACGGGCCGGAGACGCTGCACGAATGGATCGACCGGACGGTGCGGGACGATCTGAGCCGGTTTGCGGAGGCGCGGCGGGCGCTGATCGGGCGGTACGGGTTGCCGGCGTACGCCGAGGTGATGAACCGGTTCGCGGCGGGGGAGCGGTATCTGAACCGGGTCTGGTCGGCTTCCGTGGACGGGTACGATGGGGAGGCGCGGCGGTATCTGGACCAGGCGCGGGAGCAGATGGAGGAGGTGGGCCGGCTGCTGGAGGTGTTGAAGGCGGGAGGAGGATCGATCAGGGGTTGACCGGATCGATCTGGGGGGGGGCGGTGGGCGGGGCGGGAGGTTGGGCGGGCAGCTCGACGGTAACGCTCGCCCCGGGGAATTGGGTGTTCAGGAACTCGGTGAGTTCAGCGGCGGCGGTTTGGGGTTCGTTGGTGTCGTGGGGCAGGTGGAGACCGGTGACACGCAGGGTGCCGTGCGGGAGGAAGCCCTCGATGTCGGCGTGGGCGGTGAACCGGATGACCGCGGAGGGGGCGATGGCGGACCACATCCGGACGTGGGGACGAACGATGAGGTTCGAGACGCGCGGGGCGAGGGCGCCATCGCGGCAGAGTCGCTTGCATTCGTCGAGCGTCACTGTCGCGGCCCCCGACCAGTCCACCGGGGCGGGATCGGGGGCTTTTTCGATGCCATAGAGCTGGGCATTGATGGGGGTGACGACCGGGCGCATGAGGGGGAAGAAGATGACATCGTCGATGTTCTCCTGTTCGCAGAAGATCATGGCCATGCGTTCGACGCCGGGGCCGATGCCGGTGGTGGGGGGGAGGCCGTACTCGAGGCACTCGATGAAGTCGAAGTCGAGGGTGTGGAACCTGCCCTCGTCGCGTTCCGCCTCGCGGTAGGCATGGCGCCAGGTTTCGAGGAGCTGGGCGGGATCGTTCTGTTCGCTCCAGTTGTCACCGCACTCCATGCCGCCGATGAAGATTTCGAAGCGCTCGACGAAGCGCGGGTCGTCGGCCATGGGTTTGGCGAGGGGGGAGATCTCGATGGGATGACCCAAGATGAGGGTGGGCTGGACGAGGGTGGGTTCGACGAGGACCTCGAAGGCCTTGACCAGGGCATGGCCCGGCGAGGGTTGGGGTTCGGCGATGCCGAGGGTGGCGAGGTGGGCGTTGGCGTCGTCGGTGGAAGCTGCCGCGGCGAAGTCGATGCCGCAGCGTTCCTTGACGGCCTCGACCATGCGGAGACGGCGCCAGGGGGCGGCGAAATCGACGGTATGGCCCTTGACCGTGAAGGTGGTGCGTCCGAAGACCTCGACGGCGACGTGACGGAAGAGGTCTTCGACGAGCTGCATGTTGTACTCGTAGTTCTCGTAGGCGGTCATGGTTTCGACCATGGAGAACTCGGGATGATGGGAGCGGTCGATGCCTTCGTTGCGGAAGTAACGGCCGATGGTGAAGACCTTGTCGTATCCGGCGGCGATGAGGCGCTTGAGGTAGAGCTCGTGGGAGATGGCGAGGTACATGTCCACGCCGAGGGCATTGACGTGGGTCTTGAACGGCTTGGCGGTGCCGCCGCCGTACTGGGGCTGGATGACCGGGGTGTTGAATTCGAGGAAGCCGCGTCCGGCGAGGAAGGTGCGGATGGCGGCGACCATGCGGGCCACGAGGGCGAAGCGGTCCCGGCTGGCGGGTTCGAGGGTGGTGTCGAGGTAGCGTTTGCGAAGGACCTGTTCGCGGTCCTTCAGGCCGGACCACTGGTCCGGGAGGGGGCGGATCGCCTTGGTGAGGAGGCGAAGGCTTTCGACCAGGACGCTGATCTCGCCGCGCTGGGTTCGCATCACCTTGCCGGTGGCCTCGACGATGTCGCCGAGATCGGCGAGGTGGAGGTCGGCGAAGCCGAGGCAGCCGGTGGCGGCGTCGGTGGGGGCGACGAGGTTTTTGCGAAGGAAGAGTTGGAGGCGGCCGGACTGATCCTGGAGATGGGCGAAGGCGAGGGCGCCCTGGTCGCGGAGGGACATGAGGCGTCCGGCGACAGTTACCTCCTGTCCTTCGAGGGTGGCGAAGCTGTCGAGGACGGCTTGAGCGTAGTGGGACCGTCGGGATGTGGACGGGTAGGGGTTGAGGCCCTTCGCCCGCAAGGTGGCGGCCTTGTCGAGCCGGGTCTGGCGAATCTCGGCGAGCGTGGTGTTGGACACGGGGGAGTGGAGATAGCAGAGGGCGGGTGGCCGGATGGAGCAAAAAAGTGGGGGCCGATCGCGTCCCGGTGCATCCCCAAGTTGTCGGTACCGAGCCAGCGAACCGGAGGGACGAGCTCCGCGAGTCCTCAACCCAACGCTCCACACCGTTGCGGCCTCGTGGAACTCGGCCCTCCGGAGCGCCGCTTGGCGGAGTTCGCACCTCTACCGACAACTCCGGGATGCACTGCGGCGTTCAGGAAGGGCTGGATTTCACTTGAACGTGCGGCGAGCGCCTGAAGACACTGGATGAAACTAAGGCAAGGAACGCCGTTTCATGGCCGATCGCAGATCCAGACCCGGAGCCCGACCCGGACCGAGGCCCTTCCGAGAGGGATCGCAGGGTAGGTGGTCCCGAGGGGGAGGGGCATGCTGGATCGCGGCGGGGAGTGGGGCAGGTGAGATTATGAAGAAGGGTACGAAGGGCAGGGGGATGTCTTCCGGAGATTCCCAAGGATTCACGCGGAAAGGGTTCACGCTGATCGAGTTGCTGGTGGTGATCGCCATCATTGCGATTCTGGCCGGGATGTTGTTGCCGGCGCTGAGTCAGTCCAAGGCCAAGGCCAGCCAGATCCACTGTTTGAACAATCTCAAGCAGGTCGGGTTGTTTGCGCTCCTCTACGCCGACTCGCACGAGGGTCGCATTCAGATTGCCGCGCCGCTGGACGTGCAGTTTACGTGGGGGGGGTTGCTGTACTCGAACCAGGCGGCGGGATCGCGATCGATCTTCCTCTGCCCGTCCTACCGGCCGCGTGACTTCACGAACTGGTTCCAGACCTTCGGCGTGTGGTCGGATCCGCCGCGGGAGGTGACGACGGGCGAGTTCAACGAGAATGTGGTGGTCACGGCGGTTCCCAATCCGACGGAATACGTCCATCTGGCGGATACGACCAGCCGGGGACGGCGGGGAATGGGGGCGGTACAGTTTCACAACTTCCGGACCAACGCGACGGACGAGGTGCATGCACGCCACAACCGTTCGGCGAACGGGTGGTTCTTGGACGGGCATGCGGAAGGGATGAACCGGGCCCGGCTCGAGGCGTTGCGAATTCCGGCGCTGTTCGGGCAGGACACCATTCCCGGGTATTTCCCGTGACCCCGCCAAGGAGGATTCTGCTGGGGGCAGGGTTGGCGGCGGTCGCGGCGGTGGCCCTGGTGCTGGTGCTGCGGCCCTCGGGTCCGCGGGGCGAGGCTCTCGATGCCCGGCAGCGGGCCATGAAGTTGCTGGGAGAGACCCTCGCCGGGATGCGTCCGGGCAGTCCCGTGCTGGTGCTGTCCAATCCGTTCGCCCGCGATTCGGGGCGTCGCGATGACACGGGGCGGTTCGAGCGGGCGGGAACCCGGGGCCTGCGGGAGGGGCTTGGATCCCGGTCGGAGTTGAAGGTGGTCTTTCCGGAGATCCGACCGGAATACCACACGGATCCCGCCTCCGTCATCATCCCGCCCGATTCACGGACGCCGTTGAGTTTCCTGGTTGAGCCCGCCTCGGTGGACCGGCTGGCGGAGGAGCATCCGGAGTGCCGGGTGATTGTGAGTTTGATCGGCCTGCCGATTGGCGTGGAGGGATTGAAGGTCTGGGAGGAGGGTGATCCGCGCGGATTCGGTCTGCTGCTGCCTGACCTGCGTGTGCTCGGGTCGCCGGCGCGGGCCGCGGCGGCGTTCCGGAGTGGCAAGATTCTGGCGGCGGTGGTGGTGGATGCGCGCACCGGGGAGCCGCTGATTGTCACGCAGGACAATCTGGCGGAGGTCCTCGAAGGCCAGCCGAAGAGTCTCGGTTATTGAAACTGACCCCGCATCGCATGAAGAACCGTGTCGTTTCCCTTCGGCTGAGCCTGTTTGCCGCCGCCGTGGTGGCGTCCGCCTGCGCCTCCGCGCCGGGCCAGACCCTGTCCATCAGGGTGGACAGTGAGGGCGCGTTGCTCATCGGGGCCGAAGGACCTCCGGAGACGCGGTATGTGCTGCAGGGCAGCGGGGACATGCTCCAGTGGGAGGACCTTGATGACGCCGTATGGAGCCAGTCATCGCATCGGATTGAGGAGCCGGGCGGGCCGATGCGTTTTTACAGGCTGGCGCCGTGGACGCCGCCGGCCGGGCCGATCACGGTGGTGTTGACCGGCGACTCCACGGTGGCGGACTTCACGAGCAATCTCAGTCACTTTCACGGCTGGGGACAGGGGATGTACGGGTATTTCAAGCCCACCGCCCGGGTCGTGAACCTCGCGATGCCGGGTCAGAGCAGCAAGTCCTTCATGAGTTCGGCCGAGCATGCGCAGATGGTGGCGCTGCGTCCGGAATACGTGCTGATACAATTCGGGCTGATCGACGAGTTTGGCTCGCTGCCGACGCATACGACCACCCTGCCGGAGTTCGCCGAGTACCTTGGCATGATCGTCCGGGATATTCGGGAGTTCGGGGGTGTCCCCATCCTGCTGACACCGCCTGCGCGGAAGCTTTTTGATGCCACAGGCAAGCTGATACCGATCTACCAGGATCGCTTTGCGGTGATCCGGAACGTGGCGACGGAACTGGATGTCCATTTCATAGATCTCAACCAGCTGAGTTCGGACTTCGTCAACGGGCTGGGCGAAAGCGGGAGCGAGTATATCTGGTGGCCTGGCAATTATCTTCATTTCTCCGAGGCCGGTGCGGAGGCGTTTGCGGGGCTGGTGGTTCGGGCGTTGCCGGCGAGTCTGCGGGCGCATGTGGTGGAATCCGGAGAGACGCCCGCGCAACCGTGACCGGTGGATTACGGTGCCGGGGCGGGCAGTTCCGGGGGCAGCGGTTCGAGGCTCCAGCCCTGGACGCCGAGGCCGATGTCCCGTTCGACGAATTCCCAGAGGACCACGGACTTGTTTCTGAGGAAGGCGGGTCGGGCGCGAAGTTCACGGCGGACGAGCGTGGAACCGCCGCCATCGTTCACCAGGGCCATCAGCGGTTGCCGGAGTTCCCGGGCGAGGTGGGCGACGAAGCCCGCGGATCCGGGTTCGTCCTGCTGGTAGATCCGCATGAAGCTGTCGCCCAGCACGAGAATCTCCGCCTCCGCCGCATCGGTGTAGGGTTCTCCGGAGTCACTGCGGATGATCTGGAGGGTCGGTACGGCCTCGGGAGCGATGTGCTGGGAGATTGTCGGCACCTGCAGCATGCGCAGGACATCTCCCAGGCGTTGAATGGGAGCCGGACGTTCGTCGTAGCGGACCTGGCCCTGGCGGACCCAACCGAGTTCGAGCAGGCGCCGTGCGGCTTCCCGGGCGGCCAGGGTCACACCGGCGGGGGACCAGTGGGTATCCTGCGCCAGGTACAGGGGTGTTTCGGCTTCAGGATTGTCCTCCGCTCGGGCGCGGGCGAAGAGTTCGAACAGGTCGATGACCTCGACCCCGGCGGCTCGGAGACGGTCGAGCACCTCGCGGGTGCGGGGGGCCATGACGGCGCGGAGGGAGGCGGAGCGCGGGGTGAGACGGTCCGGATAGACGCTTTCCTTGTTGGGCGCGGGCATCAGGATCAATCGGATGCCCCGCTGCGCGAGTTGATCCCGAAAGTCGAGGATTGCGGGAAGGGGATCGTTGGTGGTTCCGCTCCGAAGGGTGGGGGAAGGCCGGGTCAGGAGGTAATTCAGGCCGGGCGTGTAGAAGTACCAGCCGTCCTGTCCGATGATCGCCTTGCTGCCGCCGTCCCTGAGCCACTCGAACTGGGCGAACTGCATCCAGGGCCGGCTGGCCCTGGCGGCCCAGTTCGCCTCCTCGAGACCGTGCTCATAGGCGCGCAGGTTGGGGGCCGAGGGGACCTGGCTGACGATGTCGAACACCCGGAACCGATCGTCCCGGACCGCCTCGATTGCCAGCTGGACGGCCGGCACGCCGCCGATGACGGCGAGGAAGGCGAGGATGAGGGACCAGCGGGGATCGCGCAGACGGTTCACGGGCGGTCAGAACTGGAAATAGAGGAACGGGTTGAAGTCCTGTGAGAACATGGCCATCAACGAGAAGGCGAAGAGCGGCAGCAGGAGGGCAATCCTTCCCCAGGTCACCGGTGCGGAGGCCCAGTCATGAGCCTGGAGCGGTTGAAAGACGAGCATGGTGCCGATGGCGAGGATGATGAGGCGATAGGGCGTGTAGATGCTGGCGGCCATGAGAGCGGCGACCTCGTGCGGGGAGCCGAGACCGAACATGGCGCGATAGAGTTCGAGGGCGTCGGTGAGAGTGTCGGCCCGGAAGAGGACCCAGGAGAGGAGCATCAGGACGAACGTGAAGCCGATGCGGAACGGTCTGGGACAGGCGGCGTAGACACTCCGGCGATGGCGCCATCGTTCGAAGGCAAGGAGGAGCCCGTGGAAGGCACCCCAGAGCACGAAGTTCCATTTTGCGCCGTGCCAGAGGCCGCCGAGCACCATGACAACGGCAAGGTTGAAGTAGGTGCGGGTCTCCCCCTTCCGGTTGCCGCCGAGGGCGATGTAGAGGTAGTCGCGAAGGACGCTTGAGAGGGAGATGTGCCAGCGCCGCCAGAGGTCGGTGATGCTCTCGGACCGGTAAGGGGCGTCGAAGTTCTTGAGGAACTCGAACCCCAGCATGCGGGCGAGGCCCACGGCCATGTCCGAGTAGCCGCAGAAGTCGAAGTAGATCTGGAAGGCGTAGGCCACGACACCCACCCAGGCGTCGATCGCGTGGGGTTGGGCGGCTGCGAAGACCGTGTCGGCCACGTGGCCGCAGGGATTGGCGAGGAGGATCTTCTTTGCGAAGCCGATGATGAACAGGGCCACGCCGGAGGCGAACCGCGAGACGGTGTGTTCGCGTTCGTGCAATTGGGCGGTGAGTGTCTTGTAGCGAATGATCGGACCCGCCACGAGGACGGGAAACAGGGCCACGAAGGCGGAGAAGACGGAGAACGACTTTGCCGGCGTGGCGTGTCCCCGGTAGAGGTCGAGGATGTAGGTCAGGGAGTGGAAGGTGTAGAACGAGATGCCGATGGGGAGGACGACCTGCAGGACCTGGAACTGCCGGGCGCCAACGGACGCGAGCATGGCGTTGAGGGTCTCGGCGGCGAACATGTAGTACTTGAAGAACCCGAGGATGCCGAGATTCGCCACCACACAGGCGAGGACGGCGCCGCGCCGCTGCAATCGTGTCGCTCCGGGCCGGGTGATGACGCGGCCCCAGATGAAGTCCATCACGGTCGTGAACAGCATCAGGCCGGCGAACCAGGGTTCCCACCAGCCGTAGAAGACATAGCTGCCCACCGTGATCCAGGCATTGCGCCACCGGAACGGGAGATTGTAATAGACCAGCAGGAAGACAGGCAGGAAGTAGAAGACGAATATCTGGGTGGTGAAGACCATGACCTCGGCCGGGAAGGGAGTCAGCGGCCGGTCGCGGAGTCCGTCACGCCGCCGTCGTGCCGGGGACCGCCGGGGGGCATGGCGCCGGGGCGGCAGGGCACCGACTTCGACGGCCGGCGGTTCGACAACCGATTCATAGGGCGGGCACTGGATACCCCAGGCGACGGCGGAAGGTCCAGAGTGTTGATACCCCGGACGTTGAAGGCGGTGCATCCCGGAGTTGTGGGAGGGGAGGCAGCGAATCGGAGGGACGAGTTCCGCGAGTCCTCAACCCAACGCTGCACACCGTTTCGGGTACGCGATGGGTGGGGGATGAGGTTGTGAGGTCGGCAGGGGAGTGGCGGGATGGGGTGGGGAATCGCGCAGCCCGTCCCTCCGGAGTGAAGGGAAGGGGTGAACGCGGCAGGCGGGGTTCCGCGAGGCCGTCGTTGAAATTCGCGGGCGGGTGTGGACAATCCGCTTCTCATGATTGCGATGCACCACGTTTTGACTCGTTGTTCGGCTGTTGCGGTTGCAGCGGCCTGTCTGGGGGCCACGGCCGCCGAGATCCGGTCTGCGGCGGATTTGAAGGACGCCCGGCAGAAGGCCAGTTACGGCCTGGGCGTGCAGGCGGCGAACCTGTGGAAGAGCCGGGGGGCGGAGTTGGACTGGGACGCCTACATGCGGGCGGTGCGGGATGTGAACGCGGACGGGGATCTGCTGCTGGATGACGCGGCGATCCGGGAGGCGATGATGGAGTTTCAGAAGGAAGTCCAGGCGCGGTTCGAGGTGAAGAACCAGGAGGAAGGGCTCAAGAACCAGGCGGCGGGGGAGAAGTTCCTGGAGGAGAACAAGACGAAGGAGGGGGTGGTGACCACCGCCTCGGGGCTGCAGTACAAGGTGCTGAAGATGGGCGAGGGTGTGAAGCCGGCGGCGACGGACAAGGTGACCGTGCATTACACCGGCACGCTGATCGATGGGAAGAAGTTCGACAGTTCGGTGGACCGCGGCCAGCCGGCGACCTTCCCGCTGAACGGGGTGATCAAGGGTTGGACCGAGGGTCTCCAACTGATGTCCACGGGGTCGAAGTTCCAGTTCTACATCCCCTCCGAACTGGCTTACGGCCAGCGCGGTCCGGCCAGCATCGGGCCCAATCAGGTGCTGATTTTCGATGTGGAATTGCTCGATGTGGAGCGCGCCGCGCCGGCCCAACCGGTCACCAGCGACATCATCAAGGTCCCGTCGGCTGAGGAACTGGCGAGGGGGGCCAAGATCGAAGTCATCAAGGCGGAGGACGCACAGAAGCTGATCGAGCAGGAGCGCGCCCGGCAGCAGGGCGGAAATCCGCGCGAGTAGCGGCGGGGACGAGACAGCGGGGGCGGGGGCGGGGGGCTTCCCGTATCCGCGGCAGCGAATCCATGCAGGGGTTCCACGGGCGTTGTGGCGCTGGTGGAACCCCTGATGGCCTGGGGTTTGCGATGAAGCGGGAAGGAGAGATGCGATCCGGCGCGGACGAGATCACCCGGTTGTATGAGGGGCTTGCGGAGGCATGGGACGAGGAACGCGGGGGCGATTTGGGGATTGGGCGTGGGTGGAGTTGGGCTGGCTCAGGACGCGGAGGGCGGTCTTTCAGCGCCGGCTAGCGTCATCCTTTCATCCTGGGCCGAAGTGGAAGGCTCCATAGCCGACCACGCTGTCGCGGGGGCCTTCGGTGTCCCCGGAATTGCGGAGGTCCACGGTTTTGGCGATCAGGCCCCGTTGGGCAGCCGCCGCGAGGAAGCCGCGGATGATGCGGTACCCGCAGGCGCGGGAAGGCGTCAGGGGCTGCGGTTGGAGGTCCTCGATGGCGTCGGCGGTGGATCGGTCCAACGGACGTGCCTCCTCGGAGGGGAGGTAGTGGCTGAGGTCGGAGCTGAGAACGAAGCGGGTTTCGGCGTCGCCCCACAGGCGATCCACGGCGGTGCGGACGGCGTTGTCGGTGGCCCGACCCACGATCAGGGGGACGATGGTGAAGGTGGGAAGCAACCGCTGAAGGAACGGCAGTTCGACTTCGATGGCGTGTTCCCGGCAATGGGCCACGTCGAGGGTATGGATGTCGGGGAGTTCGAAGAGGGATTCGACCGCACCAGGGTCGAGGGGGACGGTACCCAGCGGGGTGGCGAAGGCGGAGGCGTCGGGGAGGGCGATCCCGTGGAAGTTCACGAAGTGGGATGGACCCAACAGCACGACGCGCTGGATGGAGGACGGCTGCGAGGCCCAGGCGGCGAAGGCGGACCCGGCGATCGGACCGGAATAGCGATAACCCGCGTGGGGTGCGATGACCGCCTTGGGGGCGGGGAGGCCCCCGGGGGAGGCTTCCGCGAGGAAACGTTCCACCATTTCGCCGAGATGGATGGGTGACGATGGGTAGAACCGGCCTGCCTGTGCGGCGGGTCGGGTACCAGCGGCATGGGGGTGCGGCGACATGGGCGGGGGTCGAACCCGCCGGGACCGGGCGAAGCCGGGTCTCAGGCCAGGGCGTCGGCCGGATGCTTCCAGGGTGCGCGGTACGGGCGCCGGAGCAGGGCGGTGGCCTCGGCGTCGTTCGGGACGATCCGGCGTCGCGGGTCGTAGGCGAGAGGGCGGCCCAGTTGCATGGCGAGATTGGCAAGCACGCAGCTCGCGGTGGAGATGTGGCCCTCCTCGATGTCGGCGACCGGCCGGCCGCGCGTCCCGACGGCCTGGAGGAAATCCTTCATGTGGGCCCGGGTGGCGGGAGCCGCGTGGAGTTCGATGTTTTTCTCTGTGACGTCCTCAGGGAACTGTTCGCGTTCGAAGACGCAGTCACGGCGGATGGGTTGGCCGTCGCCGCGGGGGATGAAGTCGTACCGGGTAACGCTGGCCTTGAGGGTGCCCTTGTCGCCGTAGAGGAAGAGGGCCCAGGGGTAGTCGGGGTCGGGCGGGTCGCCCCAGGTGCGGTGGTTCCAGACGACGTTGAGACCGGGATACGCGAAGGTGGCGGTCTGGGTGTCCGCGATGTTCGATTTGCCGTCCTTCTGGACGAAGATGCCGCCGCTTGAGGAGATGCGGGTTGGCCAGCCCAGGCCGAGCATCCAGCGGACGGTATCGAGCATGTGGATGCACATATCGCCCATGATCCCGTTGCTGTATTCCATGAAGGTCCGCCACCATCGCAGGTGGGGGATGCCGTCGTAGGGGCGCAATGGGGCGGGGCCGGTCCACATGTCGTAGTCGAGGAAATCGGGGACGGGTTCGACGGGCGGATTGCCGTTGGCCCGCATGTGGTAGTAGCAGCAGATCTCGACGTGCCCGATGGTCCCGAGACGCCCGGCGTCGATGATGTTCTTCCTGGCTTCGACGAGGTGCGGGGTGCTCTTGCGCTGGGTGCCGACCTGGACCACGCGGCCGTGTTTTCGGGCGGAGGCGAGGATGGCTTCGCCTTCGAGGACATCGACGCCGATGGGTTTCTGGAGGTACACATCCGCGCCGGCCTCGATGGAATCGATGGCGTGGAGGGCATGCCAATGATCGGGGGAACCGATCACCACCAGATCGAGGTCGCGTTCGGCGAGCATCTTGCGGTGATCGCCATAGGTGCGGGGTTTCTTGCGGGACTTCTGGCGCTGGGAGATCAGATCTGCCGCCTCGGTGACCATGTTGCGGTCGGGGTCGCAGACGGAGACGACTTCGACAGGAGCGACCTGGATCAGGCGGAGCACGTCACTCTTGCCGTACCAGCCCGAACCGATGAGGCCGACACGGAACGGTTTGGGTTCGGCTCCAACCACCGGGAAGCGGGTAAGGGCGGCGGCCCCAAGGGCCAGGGCACCCGCCTTGAGGAAGCCGCGCCTGGAAGGGGTGATGGGGAGCGATGAACGCGAGGAGGACGAATCGGTGCACATGGCCGTCATGGGATACGTCGAGGTGACAGGCCCAAGGCTATCGCCCGAGGTGGTGGAAACCAAGTGAAAGCGGGCGGCGAAGGGCGGCATTGGGTGCTTGGGCGTGTTTTCAGTTTCAGATTGTCGCACCAAACCTCGAAGCCCGCGGCCCCAATCCAAGACAAGAGACAAAAGAGCCAAAAGAGACCGGCAGCTCCAAAAAGAGACCGGCAGCTCAATATTGACGACCAGCGATAAGGATTCTTTCGGCAACCGGAACTGCCGGGGTGCCGGGGGGGGGCATCTGGCTGGGCTGGGCTGGGGGTGTCAGCAATGAAACGCCTGACCTATTGTCTTCGACCCGATCCCCCACTGTCAGCAATGACATGCCTGACCAATAATTAGGAGGAGTTCGTGGCGGAGTAGGTGGATGGGATTTCCGGTGGGGCCAAGCTGGGAGAAGCGGGGAAGCGGTGTCAGCAATACAATGCCTGACCAATTGCTTTGGTTTCTTGTTTGTTGACCGCCGCCGCCGCCGAGGGCGGATGGTTCGTGCACTTTGAAATTGCCGGGGCTGGAAGGGGTGCGAACCGCGGATGGAATTCTCCGGGGTTCGCGACGTTGGTGGGGCGGGGCGTGGGCGGGGCTTACGCGCCCGCGAAGAACTGCGTGTGGCCTGGTTTGGGTGGCGGGGGCGGGTCAGACCTTGACCCAGCGGCGGGTGGTGCCGCTCTTGAGGATGGCGTCGCAGACCTTCACTTCGTGGTGGCCGTCCTCCACGGTCGCAAAGAGGGCGCCCTTGCGGTTGCCGGCGGCGATGGCTGAGTAGATGGCGCGGCAGTTCATCTTGAAGGTGTCCGGGAATCCCTCGGCGTGGCCGCCGGGGTAGTCGGAGAAGCCGGCGATGTCTTCGAGGAAGCCCGGGGAGCCGCGGAGGGAGGTCTCGTTGGCGCCGTCGCGGGAACCGTAGTGGAGGGTGTTGGGTTCCTCGGAGTTCCACCAGGCGGACTTCTTGGATCCGTAGATTTCGAGGCGGAGGCAGTTCTTTCGACCGGCGGCGACCTGGGAGACGTTGAGGCTGCCGAAGACTCCGTTGGTCCAGCGAAGGAGGACGGCGGCGTAATCCTCGGTCTGGACGGGATAGGTCTCGTACTTCTGGTTGGCGGAGGCCTTGGAGTAGGTCTGGACCTCGCCGATGGGGCGGCGGCGCTTCTTGTGGAGGGTTTCGAGCTGGGCATAGACCTGCTCGATGCGGGTGCCGAGCACGAAGGAGGCGGCATCCATCCAGTGGGTGCCGATGTCGGAGACGGCGCGCAGGGCGCCCCCCTCGTTCGGCAGCAGGCGCCAGTTGTAGTCGGTGTCCTTGAGGAGCCAGTCCTGCATGTAGGAGCCGTTAACGTGGAAGATGTCGCCGAGATCGCCGCGCTGGACGGCGGCGCGGAGCTGGAGGATGGCGGGGTAGAAGCGGAGGTTGTAGTTGACCGCGAAGATCTGCCTGGGCCGGGTGGCGGCGAGCTTGAGGAGCTGGGCGGTTTCCTTGGAGGTCATGGCGAGGGGTTTCTCGCAGATGACGTGTTTGCCGGCCTTGAGGGCGTCGCTGGCGTGCTGGGCGTGAAGTTTGTTGGGGGAGGCGATGTGGACGACATCCACCTCGGGGTGGGCGACCAGCTTGCGGTGATCGAGATCGGTGATGGCGTTGGGGATGCCCCACTTGTCGGCGACGACCTTGGCGCGGTCGTTGTCCACGATGGCGCGGACGGGGATGCCGAGGCGCTGGAGGGCTTCGATGTGGGCGGGTCCGATGAAGCCGGTGCCGATGATGCCGGCACGAAGGGAGGTGATGGGTTGGGACATGTCAGTTGGGTTTGGGTTGAAGGGTCTGGAGAATCTGGGAGCTGAGGAGGAGGGCACGTCCGCTGTGGTAGGCGCCCTGCCACATGGAACTGCGGGAGGGGTTGGGATGGGCGGAGCCGTTTTCGTTGAGGGTGGCCCACCAGCCGCCGTCGGGGGCGATCTGGTGCTGCTCGATGAAGTCGAGGGTGCGGGCGAAGGCCTGGTAGTGTTCCGGCCGGCCGGTGATCCGGTAGAGTTCGAGCAGTCCGACAAGGGCCTCGGCCTGGACCCACCATTCCTTCCGCGTGTCGTCGGCGGGCTGGCCGGCTTCTCCGGCGTAGAAGAGGCCGCCGTGTTCGGTGTCGTACCCGTACCGGAGCGTGTACTCCGCGAGTCCGCGGGCCCAGCCGTGCAGCGGCACCTCGGGGAGGCCCAGGGCGCGGACGGCATCGAGGGTCAGCCACAGGCATTCGATGTCGTGGCCGTAACTGGCCCGGTGATTGCCGGGGCTGTCCACCGGCCGCCAGTCGGGGGTCCAGCCGTCGAGGTTGAAGCGGTATGCCGGGTGCTGGACGGTGAGGGTGTTGATGCGGATGAGTTCCTCGAGACGGACGCGGAGTTGGGCGTCGGGCCAGACCCGGTAGAGGGCGGCGAAGGCTTCGAGGAGGTGAAGGTGGGTGTTGTAGGTCTTGGTGCCGATGGCGCCGATGTAGGCGGATTCGGACGGGTTGGTGACCGGGCGCCAGTCGGCATGGAAGAACTCGATGTAGCCTCCATGACGGGGGTCGTGGGCGCGCTGATCGAGGGTGCGAAAGAGATCCTGGGCGCGGCGGAGGACAATGCGGTCGCGGGTGGCCCGGTGATAGGCGACGAGGGCGTACAGGGCGAAAGCGTTATGGTAGGCGTGCTTCCGGGTGTCGGTGGGGACGCCGAGGTCGTCGGTCTTCGAGAAGTAGCCGCCCAGGCGGACGTCGCGGAAGGCACGTTCGAGGAAGACGTACCCTGCCCAGGCCGCTTCGAGGCAGCGGGCGCGGTCGTGGTTCCCGGCGGCGAGCGTGGCGAAGAACCAGAGCTGACGGGCCTGGAGGGTGAGGAACCTCTCGCCTCGATGCACGAAGCGGCCATCGCGCCAGTCTTCGAGGTAACCGCCATGGACGGCATCCACGCTGCCGGGGAGGTAGAAGTTGAGGACCGAGCGGTTGAGGAGGTTGCGGCAGCGTTCGGCCTGACGGCGCAGCTCCGTGGCGTCGGGATGAGAGGCCGGCGGCACCTCGGCGGAACGGACCGGGACATCGGCCGAAAGGAAGACAAGCAGGGCGGCGAGAGATGCCTTGAGCCAGGACGGGCGCATGCGCGAATAGTGGACGCCTGCCTACGAGGAAAGAAAGCGCGGGTCAAGCCTGCGGGGCTGGGCCAGGGGCCTTGCCATCGTCCCCAAGGATGACCCGAGGTGGTTTGGACAGGATTCACAGGATCACGTTCTTCCCAGCCCTCTCGTGGAGTTGGAGGCCCGGATCGGATCGAATCCGCCGGGCGGGGAAAGGGACGATGGAGGCCCGGGCGGCGTTTGGGCGGGCTTCCGGCGCCCGGATCCAAAGCGGTGCGGAGCCCCGCACTCCACATTGCGAGCGTGCGCTCTTGAGGACGCACCATGACCGGCGGCGGCGGGAGCGGAGAATCTGAGATGCGCCCGGGTGGCACGCGCCTGGGCGTAGCACATTCACTTATAGACGATAGTTCGGCGGGGCTGGGACGATATGGAATTCGTGCCCGGGAAGGAGGTCGTGCCGCCCTTCGTTGCCGGCCGACCTTGAGAGGGGATCGGTAGGACCGTCGGTGCGGAAACGTTCCAGGGCGCGGTGCCAGTCCAACGCATGATACCCCTGAACCAACGATCCCATCCATGACTTCCTCCTCCTCCTCCTCCCCTTGCACGGCTGTTTCCGGTATCCGGGGCTTGCCGCTGGTTGGCAGCACCCTTGTCGGTCTTGCCGCGGCCGGATCCGCCCAAGGCACGGTCGTCTTCACCGAGGTCACCTCAGGCGGGACCATTTCGAGCGGCAGCTCTCTCTACTTTGACCTGGGTGAGACCGGGGGACCGGGCGCCTGGTCCAACAGCAGCTTCGCTGGAGCCGATTTCCAATTTTTATTTGATTACGGCAATTCGGGCAAGCCTACCATCTTAGCGCCGACGTCCGGCCGTTCGTTTCAAACACAGAGCGGCTACGCCGCCCGCGTCGAGGCTGGCGCCGCGATCGGTGAATCGGGAAGCTGGAGTACATTCAACTACCTCAATTACTCGGGCTCCAACAACGCCAACTGGCCGGCCGGTCAGCGTGGATACATCGGCCTGCGGCTGACCGACGGGGCGGAGACCCGGTACGGTTGGGCAGACGTGGAATACACGGCGGGGATGCAACTCACGCTGTACGGATTCGCGGTGGAGACCACGCCCGGGGTGGCGATCCAGGCCGGGGTCATTCCCGAGGTGAAGGAATCCGCCCTCGTCATGGCTTTACTGGCCGGGAGTGCGGCCCTTTACCGGCGACGGCAGCGGGCGCGTTGAAGCGGTGCATGCCGGAGTTGTGGGCGAGCATGCAGCGCATCGGAGGGACGCGTTCTGCGAGGCCTCAACCCAACGCTCCACACCGTTGCGGCCTCGTGGAACTCGGCCCTCCGATGCCACGCTTCGCGAGGCTCGTACCTCTCCTCACAATTCCGGGATGCACGGGAGTGGCACGGGCGCATCTCAAGGAATCGCAGCGAGCCTGGTTGATGTTCCTCCCAGTCCCCCCGTGGAGTCGGTAGCCCGGATCGGATCGAATCCGCTGGGCGGGGAAAGGGACGATGGAGGCCCGGGCGGCGTTTGGGCGGGCTTCCGGCGCCCGGATCCAAAGCGGTGCGGAGCCCCGCACTCCACATTGCGAGCATGCGCTTTCAAGGACCCACCATGACCGGCGGAGGCGGGAGCGGAGCATCTGAGATGCGCCCGGGTGGCACGACATTTCCCGATGGCACGCGCCTGGGCGTAGCAGATTTACTTATAGACGATAGTCTGGCGGTGCTGGGACGATGTGGACGTCGTGCCCGGGCAGGAAGTCGTGCCGCCCTTCGGTGCCGTCCAATCTCCAGAGGGGATCGGGAGGGCCGTCGGTTCGGAAAAGTTCCAGGGCGCAGTGCCAGTCCAACGCGTGATACACCTGAACCAACGATCGCATCCATGACTTCTTCTACCAGCTCCACCTCTTCCACGGCGGTGCCCGGTAACCGGGCCTTGCCGCTGGTCGGCAGCACCCTTGTCGGTCTTGCCGCGGCCGGATCCGCCCAAGGCACGGTCGTCTTCACCGAGGTCACCTCAGGCGGGACCATATCGGGCGGCAGCTCTCTCTACTTTGACCTGGGTGAGACCGGGGGACCGGGCGCCTGGTCCAACAGCAGCTTCACTGGAGCCGATTTCAGGTTGATCTTTGATTCTGGCATTTCGAACAAGCCTGCCATTCTAGGGCAGCCGACCGGCCGGTCATTTCAAACACAGGGTTCCTATGCCGCCCGTGTGGAGGCGGGCGCCGCGATCGATGGATCAGGAAACTGGGGTACAGGCAACTACATCAATTCGTACGGTGGCAACAACGCCAACTGGCCGGCCGGTCAGCGTGGATACATCGGACTGCGGCTGACCGACGGGGCGGAGACCCGGTACGGATGGGCGGACGTGGAGTACACGGCGGGGATGCAACTCACGCTGTACGGATTCGCGGTGGAGACCACGCCTGGGGTGGCGATCCAGGCCGGTGCCATTCCCGAGGTGAAGGAATCCGCCCTCGTCATGGCTTTACTGGCCGGGAGTGCGGCCCTTTACCGGCGACGGCAACGGGCGCGTTGAAGCGGTGCATCCCGGAGGTGTGGGCGAGCAGGCAGCGAATCGGAGGGACGACTTCTGCGAGTCCTCAACCCAACGCTCCACACCGTTGCGGCCTCGTGGAACTCGGCCCTCCGAAGCGCCGCTTTGCAAGGCTTGCACCTCTCCCGACAACTCCGGGATGCACGGGCGTTGAAGCCGGGCGGTCCGGCTTGTTTCAAGGGACCCTTCCGGCCATGAGCATCGATTCACTCGGCAGGTTGCCCATGGGGTTTGCAACGGAGTCATGGTGAGGGCCGTCCGCAGGGTGATCCTGGTCGGCTGGGACGGCGCGGACTGGCGGGTTGCCGAGCCGCTGATTCGTGCCGGGCAGCTTCCCCAACTGGGGCGACTGGTCCGGGAAGGCGTCACGGCGCGGCTGCGCAGTCTGCCTCCGTATCTGTCGCCGATCGTCTGGACCTCGATGGCCACGGGCAAGCGTCCGCATCGGCACGGGATCCAGGGGTTCGCGGAGGTCCATCCTGTCACCCGCCAGATCCAGGCGGTTTCGAGCCGGTCGCGGCGCTGCAAGGCGGTCTGGAACATTCTTTCCGAGGCGGGCCTGGGCAGCCATGCGGTCGGATGGTTCGCGTCGCATCCGGCAGAACCCCTTCACGGCGTCAGCGTTTCCGAGGCGTTGGTGCGTCCGCCGACGGCCCACGACGCGCCGTGGCCCATCCCCGAGGGATCAGTTTTCCCGGCGGAACGACTTGCCGGCATGGCCGAGTGCCGGGTCCGGCCCGAAGAACTCGATCCCGCCCTACTGGATCTGCTGGTTCCGCGCTGGCGTGAGCTGGGAACCTCCCTTGGCGGGGCGATACCGACGCTGCTGACCCGACTGGCCGAGCTTTACACGGTGCATCATCTGGCGGTGAGCCTCGTGCGGGACGAACCGGCGTCCTTTCTGGCCGTGCACTACCATTTCCTCGACTGGATCGGGCACGACTTCATGGCGTACCGTCCGCCGTTTCGGGAGGGGGTGGATCCGCGCGCCTTCGAGTTCTTCCAGGATGTCGTGGACAACGCCTATCGCCTTCAGGATCTGCTGCTCACGGACCTTCTCAACGCCGCGGGTCCCGACACCACGCTGGTGCTGGTGTCCGATCATGGGTTTCACACGGACCAACGCCGTCCGCTGGGGACCTCGCGGCTCGCGACGGCCGCGGCCGCCTGGCATCATCCGATGGGAATGCTGGCGATGGGAGGGCCGGGGGTTCGGGCGGGGGTGACGTTGCGGCGGGCCAACGTCCTCGACGTGACGCCGACGGTGTTGTCGCTGCTGGGACTGCCGGTTGCCGAAGACATGGACGGGCGACCTTTGTGGCAGGCGATGGACGTTCCGACCGGTCCGGGGACGATTCCGACCTGGGAGGGCCGGGAGGGCCGGTTGCAGTTCCCCCCGCCCTCGGTGATGGAGAGCGAACCGGGGTCTGCGGCCCTGCTCGATCAGTTTGCCGCCCTTGGGTACCTTCGGATGCCGCGCGGGGAGGATCCGGTGGCGTTTGCCGAGGTGGAGACGGCATGGAACACGGGGGTGGGACTGATGGATGCCGGACTGTACGAGGAGGCGTTGCCGCATCTCGAGAAGGCCTGCTTTCACCGGCCGGAACAGGGTCACATGGCGTTTCAACTGGCGCTGTGCCAGATCCGCCTGGGGCTGGACGTCGAAAGCCGGCGCACGGAGGAGGTCATGCGGGACGCCGGCGACGGGAATCCGAGGGCCCGGTTCATCCTCGGGCAACTTGAGATGGCTCGTGGAGATCACGGTGCGGCTCTGGAACATTTCGAGGCCGTGCGGGCGTTGGCGCCGGATCTTCCGGAACTGGCGACGCAGACGGGATTGGCCTGCCTGCATCTGGAACGGTGGGACCGTGCAGGGGAAGCCTTCGACCGGGCTCTCGAGCAGCAGTCCGACGATCCGAGGGCCTGGCTGGGACGGGCCCGCGCGAGTCTCCGGGCGGGTCGATGGGGGGAAGCGCTGTCCCAGGCGGAGAAGGCGGTGGCGCTCGACGACGACGAAGCGCTGGCGCATCTCACGGTTGCCCAGGCGGCAGAACCGCTTGGCCTTGGGGAGCAGGCCCTGGCCGCATGCATGGAGGCGTTCGATCGCCAGCCCGCCCTTCTCCAGCCGATCCAACACCTGCTGGAACGTCTTCCCAACTCCCTGCCCGGATTGACGAAGCGGTTGGAAGTCCTCGAGGAACGGGAACGCCAGCGCCTTGCTCAGGGCGTTGCCCAAACTCCGGTTGCGACGCTGCGCGAGGCGGCAGCCCGACGTCTGGCCGAAGCCGTGCGCCAGCGCGCCGCCCTGCGCGCCTCCCGTGTTCCCGTGGAGCGGTGGCCGATGCCGCCTGCGCCAGGGTCGTCCGGCCGCACCATTGTGGTGGTCACGGGGCTTCCCCGTTCCGGGACCTCCCTGATGATGCAGATGCTCCGGCTCGGCGGGTTGGAACCGATGACGGACGGGGTTCGGGCCGCGGATGAAGACAATCCCGAAGGGTACCTGGAATGGGAGGCGGTGAGGGACCTGCCCTGGCGGCCCGACCTGCTCGATGACGCGGAAGGGCGGGCGGTCAAGGTGGTGGCCCCGCTGCTGCCGCACCTGCCGGTTCAGCATCGGTACCAGGTGATCGTGATGGGTCGTCCGGCGGAGGAAATTGCCCGGTCCCAGGGGCTCTTCCTGGAACGTCGGGGCGGAACGGCGGCACCGGCATCGTGGATGATCGAATCGTTGCGGGAACACCAGGCATGGTTGCGTGCCTACGTCGCGCGGCACCCGCAGTTTGAGACCCTGACCGTCGAGTATCCCGAACTCGTCGCGGATCCGGGACCGTGGGTGGACCGGCTGTCCGCCTTTCTCGGGACGGAACGCCTGCCTCATCCTGCGGCCATGCGCGACGCGGTCCGGCCGGAACTCCATCGCAACCGGGTGACCGGATCCCCGGATGCCGGGGGAAGCGACGCATGAGGGTCGTCCCGCCTGGTTTCGAGGTGCGAGCGCCCTGGCCGGACGAGCTCGACCGGTTGGGGGACCTTCTCGACACGGAGGGCTTCCGAACGCCGCCCCATCTGCGGGTGCTCGTGGCGGCCGATCCAGAACGACTGGTCGGTGCGGCGGCCTTGGAACCCGGGGCGGGTACCGGAGCGGCAGGCAGACTTCAATTGCGGATCCGACCCCGCTTTCTGGAGGCGCCGGCCGCCGCTTCGCTGATCGACGCTGCGGCGACGATGGCCCGAGTCCACGGCCATCTGCCCCTGGAGATCCAGGACCGGCGGGAACGACTGCCCGGAAGGCTTCTGGAGCAGGCGGGATTCGTCCTCCACCGGACCGAGCAGGTCTGGGAGATGCCGACTGCCGGCCTCCATCGCCGCGTGAAGGCCGTGCTGCCGTCCTCGGTCCGGCGCCTGGAACGGCTTGGCACCGTCTGGCACGGGATTCCCGCCAACGAGCACGTCGAGGCCATGGCCCGGTTGCTGCGGGACCATGGTCTGGCGGGGGAGGCCGGCATCGGGTTCGAGGACGAAGCCGCGTCGGCACCGGACGGACGACCGGCCGGCGGGAACGCGATCGAGCGATTCGACCGGGCGCTCTCCCATGTCGTGTTCGTGAACGGAGTCCTCGCCGGGGTGGTGTTGATCCAGGACATCGGGGCATCCCGTTGTTTTACGAAGTACCGGGCGGTGGCGCGGGAATACCTGGCCCATTCCGCGGCGATCAATCCGACCCTGATGAACGGGCCTCTGGAGGTTTTTCCAACCCGGGGCATCACCCGGGTACTCCTCACCGCGCAGGTTGGGCGGCAGGACGAGACCGCCCAGATGGCCCGACGCAGCGGCGGGTGCCTGCTGCAGACCACGGACCTTTACCGGCTCGATCGGGCCGGCGGGTCCCGGTAGGCTTGGTCCATGGCAGCGCGCGTGCAGTTGGAGATCTGTGTGGATTCGGTCGAGTCGGCCGTGGCGGCGCAGGCGGGCGGGGCGGACCGGGTCGAGTTGTGTTCGGCCCTGTTCGAGGGCGGGTTGACGCCCAGCGCGGGTCTGATCCGGACGGTGCGGGAGCGGTTGAGCATCCAGGTGGCGGTGATGATCCGGCCGCGGGGAGGGGACTTCTGCTACACCGATGACGAGTGCGAGGTCATGGAGCGGGACATTGCGGTGGCGCAGGAGTTGGGGGCGGATGTGATCGTGCTGGGGTTGCTGGATCCGGAGGGGGCTGTGGATCGGGAACGGACGGCCCGGCTGATGAAGGCGGCGGGCCGGTTGCCGGTGACCTTCCATCGGGCGTTCGACATGGCGGCGGATCCGAATGCGGCGCTGGATGCGGTGCTGGAGTTGGGGGCGGCGCGGTTGCTGACATCGGGACAGGAGCGGACCGCGGTGGAGGGGATGGAATTGATTGCGGACCTGGTGCGGCGGGCGGGGGACCGGTTGAGCATCATGCCGGGGGGCGGGGTCACCGAGCGCAATTTGGAGAAGATCCTGCGAACCACGGGGGCGCGGGAGATTCATGGATCGGCCAGCGCCATGCGGGACAGCCGGATGCGGTTCCGCAACGGGCGGGTGGCGATGGGGGCGTCGCTGGGGCCGCCGGAATATGGGATCAAGGTTTCCAGCGAGGCGCGGGTGCGGGCGTTCCGGGACCTGGCCAGCGGGGCGGACTGAAGAGTCATCGGCCGATGAACGGGCGGGAGCGTGGCTGCCCGGGGGGGAGGGCTGCGGGACGGGGTGCTGAGCCTACCAGTTCTGCATCGAGCGGGCGAGGAGTCGGCGGGTGCGTTCGCGGTTGGGGGCGTCGTAGAACTCGACCGGGTTGTAGTCGTCGGTGAGGACGATGCCGCGGCTGGAATCCACGGGCCACGGGCCGGCGAGGGCGCTTTCGAGTTCGGCGCGGGCCTGGGGCGCCACATGGGCCAGGGATGCGGGAGGGGTGAATTCGAGCGGGGTGCGGTCCGAGGCGACGTAGAGGGTATTGCCGCCGGGGGAGGCATGCACGACGACGCTGGCGAACACGGCGCGGAGGGTTTGGTGGAGCGAGGTGGCGAAGAAATCCCGTTCGGGTTCGAAGTTCCCAAAGGCGTTGATCACCAGGGTGCCGTTGGGTTGGAGGAGGCGGCGGATCTCGGTGAAGGCCTCGCGGGTCATGAGGTGGGAGGGAGACGAATCGCCGAGGAAGGCGTCGAGCTGGACGGTGTCGTAGCGGCGGGTGGCGACGCGGATGTAGTGGCGGGCGTCATCAAAGATGAGGCGGACGGCGGAGGGGTCGAAATCGAACCAGCGTTGGGCGATGGGGACCACGGCGGGATTGATTTCGACGACATCGACCTCCACGCCGTCGGCGGCCAGTTGGCGGGGGACGATGCCGATGCCCATGCCGAGGCAGAGGGCGGTGCGGAGTTCGGGGGTGTAGGCGTAGGAGAGGTGGTAGAGGCCGTAGGTGAACATCGAGAGGCTGCGTTTCGCGACGGGGTCGTAAGTATTCTGGATCAGCAGGTCATTGAGGTAATAGCGGCGGCGGCCGTCGCGGGATTCGATCACCTGCATCGAGCCAAAGTGGGAGTTTGCATAGGCCAGTTCCACGTGGTGCCGGAAGGTGGTGCCCGTCTCGCGGCGGATTCCGGCGTAGCCGACCAGGAGGACCAGGAGGGCACCGGCCATCCAGCCGCCGTTGCCGCCATCGCGCCGGCCCCAGATGACGAAATAGATGGCGGCGAGAAGCACCAGGACGCCGGCAGTTCCGAGCATGGCGCGGGAATCGCGCACGAAGGGGACGAGGAGATAGCTGGTCACGACCACGCCCAGGACGCTGCCGATGGTGCCGAGGGCGGAGAGTTGACCGACCGTTCGACCGACCCCTTCGACCGACTGGGTGACCGTGCGGATGAAGTAGGGTCCGACCATGGCCAGGAGGGTAAGCGGCACGAAGAACAGGGCGAGGGAGGCGACCACGCTGCCGATGGGCAGGCTGAGGGCGAGGCAGGCGGCGGCCAGTTGGGCGCGAACGAGCACTGTGAAACCCAGGTACACCGCGGCGCCGACCAGTCCGAGGTAAACGAGCGAGAGACGGCGATACCGATCGGCGAGCCGGCCTCCGATGTAGTATCCGACCGCCAGGGCCAGAAGGGTAATGGCGATCTGGGCGGTCCACACGAAGTGCGACGAGCCGAACCAGGGGGTGAGCATCTTGGCGCCGAGAATCTCGACCACAAGGACGATGGCCCCAGTAAGGGTGGCGGTACCGTAGAGGTACCGTTTCAGGCCGGGACTGATGGCCGAGGCGTCAGGGCGTGGGGTGGGCGCAGGCACGCGGGTTTGTACGATCCCTGTGGGCCAAAGGGCAAGACGGGCCGGGCGTCGCACGGCAGATGCCGGGTGGCCGGAGTTCCGGAACGATGGGGCGGCGATGGCGGGGAGGTTGCAGGGGGGGGGACACTGTGCATGATCGGGTGCGCTGGGCACTCCACCTTGGTCCGTGGGCAGGCTTTGGCCTGTTGCCACCCCGGGGTTTGCGCCTGAACGAAAATCAACGAACCAACCTATACCTTATGAAAAAGTCTCCCTTGCTGAGCTGGTTGTCCCTTGGCCTCGTGGTGGTCACCGCGGTGGTGGTGTCCGGGTGTGGAGGCGGGGACGGTGCGGACGAGGAGTCGTCGGGTGCCGGTGCCGGTGCGGGCGCCTATGGTGCACCTGCGGCGGCTGTCGCTGCGACGGGCCTGATCGAGTCCCCCACGGCCGAGCAGTTGGCGGCGGCCCGCGCCTATCCCCTCGATACCTGCATTGTGGCGGGCGAGAAGCTGGGGAGCATGGGCGACCCGATCGTGATGGTGTACGGGCAACAGCAGATCAAGTTCTGCTGCAAGGGCTGCATCGACGACTTCAAGGACAACCCGGCGGGATTGATGGCGAAGTTGTCGGGGACGAACTGATCGGTTCTTCGGCGGCTTCTGGCGGCGCGGCGATCCGTGAAGGGTGCCGCGCCGCATGGTTTTCGGGATGGGGCGATGCGAAGCTCGACGGGAGCTTCGTTGGATCAGTTGGCGGGTTGGGAAATGCCGCGGAGCAGGTCCTCGAAGGCCCGGCGGTCCACCAGATCGGGGAGGTGGGCGGTGTCCTCATTTTGGATCCAAAGATGGCGGGAATGGAACCAGGCGCCGTTGTTGCGCCGGGGTCCGGCACGCACGAAGGCGGGGATTTCGTCGGCGGGGGTGGGCGGGGCCGGGTTGCGCGTGCCGACGGGGATGGCGCGGGTTCCGGCCATGACTTGCCGACTCCATCCGCGATTGCCGCCGGCGTCCGTTGCAGGTTGGTAGAGCCAGAGGCCGTAGCGGGATTCATTCGAGTGGAAGAGGTCGGGATGCCCGTCGTCATTCACGTCGGCAAAGCGGACGCCGTCGTCGTGGCCGTCGGAATTGACGAAGTGGACGCCCTCGGGGAAGGCGAGACCGGAGGGTTCCCAGGCATTGCGTGCGGGGTTCCAGCGGAGAATGACGGACTGGTCGGGGTTGGCGACGACGAGTTCGCAGCGGCCGTCGCCGTCCACGTCCCGGAGCCGGACGCCGAGGTCGCGTTCATGGCGTTGGGTAAGGATGGGTTGGCCGGCGAGATCGAGGCCGTGGAGGAACCCGGGTTCGGCGATCCAGCGGGAGCCATCGAAGGTCCAGACGCCGGCTTGGTTTTCGGTGCGGACGAGGGCGGAGGGGCGGCCGTCGGGGTGGAGGACGCCGAAGCGGACACCGGCGGGACGCCGGGCACCGGAGGGCGTGTTTTCGACGAGGGTGAAAGGGAGGGGCGAGTCGGTCCAGGAACGGGAGGCGGGGTTCCAGACGCGGGTCAGGCGGAGGTCGGGATTGCCGATGAGGACATCGAGATAACCGTCGCGATTGAGGTCGAGGAGGCGGATGCCGTTGTCGCCGCCATCGTCGGCGCGAAGCGGTTGTCCGGCGCCGAGGTGGCGGGTAAGGCGGTCGAGGGCTTCGGGATAGGTGAGGAAAAGGACGCGGGGGCCGTGGACGGTGCGGGCATGGTCGATGAACTCGACGAACTGGGCGGGTGAACTCCAGCCGTGGGGATGGAAGACGAAGTTGAAGACGCCCTGGAGCTGGACGACGGCCGCGAGGGCGGCCTGCCAGTCGGCGAGAGTTTGGGGGTGGGCATTGCCGCGGAGGCGTTGTCCCTGCCAGTCGCTGGGGGCGAGGCAGGGGAACTCCCAGCCGACGTCGGCGACGATCCAAGGGTAGGGGTAGTCTTCGACGGTGGTGACGAAATTGGGGAAGGGGAGGTACTGGGTGAAGCGGTGGCGTCCTTCAGGATCGAGGACGAGGTCGCGGGGGAGGGCCGGGTGGTTGGTGGTGAGCAGGACCACCACGGAGGAATCCATGCGAAGGAAGCGGCCTTCGGGGCTGGAACGGGCGAAGAGTTCGTGAAAGACGCGGGGGCTGGGGCTGTTGATCGAGTCGCAGCAGGGCGTGCGGAAGGCGACGGGGGTGTTGCCGGGGATGCGGGCGACGAGATCGACGCCTCCATGGAAGGTGGTTTCGGCCGCCGCGAAGTCGCCTTTGGCGAGGATCGGGCAGGGATGAGCGAGGGTGTGGACTTCGAGGGAGACGCCTTCCGCGAGCCAGGTTTGGAACTGGGGATCGTCGGGATCGAGGGCGTTGCAGAAGATGCTGACCGGGGCGCGGCCGTCGATGCGTTGGAGGCGATCGAGGATGGGCCGGAGAAAGGCCTCATAGGGGGTGGACTGACGGAGGTCATCGATGCCGAAGGTGACCACTGCCTCGACGCGGGGATCGCCGATCCATTGCGGCGTAGTGAGCTTTGGGAAGTGGAGTCCGACGTGGAAGGGGTTGGGGTCGTCGAGGTAGGCGAGGCGGTTGCCGGGGGATTGCGCCGGGGCCGGGTGGAGCATGGCAACAAGGAGGGCAAGAAGGGCCAGGGGTCGCATGGAGGGATGTAAACGCGACGGGGTATGAAGGGCGAGTGCGCGAGTCCGACTTCTCCAAAATATCAAGGCAGGCGCAAGATTGTTGACGCCAGGATGCCGCCCGATCCCAGTCCCCGCCAGAAATTCTGCCCTGCCGTGGAGGATGATGCTGTAGGGGGCCGTCAATAATTATGCGTCAGTCCCACGATCTGACGCCGTGTCAACAATACATTGTCAGTCCCACTATACTATCCGCCTGCGGAGGATGATGTTGGATTGGGTTGGCAACAATAAAGAGCCGGTCTCATTACAGCTGGTCCCATTACATAGGTCTCAATTGGCTTGCTTCGGGGAGGATGGCTGATTTTCTTGCGGCGATCCCGGAAAGTCCTGCTGGCGATGGACCGTGGCGGCGGAGTTGGTGTCACGGTAGGTGGGAGTACCGGGGGCGCGAGGACGACACAGATGCGAAGGTGCCTATGAAACGAATCCTGAATCGTGGTTGGCGGACGCTGGCGGCGGGGTTGGCGTTCGGGTTGGCGTTCGGGTTGGGGATGTCGGCGGGATGGTCGCTGCCGATCATCACGGACGCGCAGATTGTCGAGGGGGCGGACCCGTTGGAGCAGCCGCCGAAGTTCACGGGTCAGACCTTCGATCATCCGAACGAGGGTGCGGGATTCACGGTGCCGTTTTTCGGGGAGGACGTGCCGTGCTTCAACGACCGGAACCATGAGTGGAACGGGGCCAGCACGTCGCTGCCGCTGCCGGGATACCTGGTGGGCGGGGAGTATGTGATGTTTCCGAACGACGACCGGGACAACGACCCCTACGTGGTCGAGATCACGCTGTCGCAGCCGGCGGATGTGTACCTTTTGATCGACAACCGGCATCCCGACGGTGTCAACAGCACGCCGCCGAACATCGAGAACACGATGTTCTGGGTCACCGAGGGCGGATGGGAACCGGTCCGCAATGGCTTGAACCGGCGATCGAACGCCGACGAACCGGACGAGGTGGGAGTGGACGAGGGCGGCGACGGGGTGGGGCCCGGGGTGGGGTTGAACCAGTGGTCGTCGGTGTATGGGAAGCGGGTTCCGGCGGGCGTGTTGACCCTGGGGACACCCGAGAACGGGGGACGGAACATGTACGGCCTGGTGGTGAAGCCGGTGCCGTCGCGGCCGTTCGTGAGCCGGGCGGCGGGGGATCTGCTGGGGACGGTGTTCGAGATCAGCGACGGCGAGACGACGCGGTTGCGTGCGGACAGTGTGCGGTTGTCCATCGACGGGACGGATGTGACAGGGCAGTTGCAGGTGAGCGCACAGGGCGGGACCACGCGGGTGCGGTACCGATTGACCGAGCCGTACGCGTCGATGTCGGCGCACACGGCAGTGTTGCGGTTCACCGACGATGCGACTCCCCCGGTGGAGGTCGTGTCCGAGCTGGAATTCACGGTCGAGTATTACGCGACGCTGACGGCGGCGGACGCGGTGCCGTCGGCTGCGGTGGCGACCGCGGCGTCGGGCTTCGAGGCGCGGGTGGTGCAGGGTCGTGACACGGCGGTCTGGCCGGGGGCGGATCTGCCGAACAACACGGTTCGGGCGGAGCTGCAACTGGCAGGGATCCTGCGAGATCCGGTGACGGGCGGGTATCTGGAGGACTTCGCGCTGGCGGGTTCGAATCCGAACGGGACGCACGCGGCGGAGCGGATCAACTGGAACCAGGAGTTGAACGACGGCGGGAACCTGGTCGAGGTGGGGAATTTCCAGAGCGGTTCGACGCCATCGTTTCCGGACGAGCCGATCCCGGGGATTCCGGGCACCGATCCGGACAGCGGGCTGAACCGGGACAACATCGCGGGGGAGATCATTGGCTACCTGGACCTGACGGCCGGGCTGCATCGACTGGGGGTGAACAGCGACGACGGTTTCCGGGTGACGGCGGGTTCGGATCCGCGGCATCCGGGCAACGTGGTGCTGGGCGTGTTCGAGGGGGGGCGCGGATCGGCGGACACCTTGTTTTACGTGAAGGTGGAAGTGGCCGGGATCTATCCGGTGCGGCTGGTCTGGTATGAGGGCGGGGGCGGGGCGAATCTCGAGTTCTTCTCGGTGCACCAGCCCGATCCGGACGGTACGGCGGAGTTCATTCCGGTGAACACGCGGACTCACGCGCAGGGCATCCGGTCGTATCCAAGGCCGGCCGGGGCCTTGGTGCCCTCGGCGAGCGTGTATCCGCTCGGGCACAGCAGCGGCGTGCCGGCCAACGCGCGGATCCAGGCGGTGCTGATGCCGCGGGGCACCACGCCCTCGGCGAGCGGCGTGCAGATGACGGTGAACGGGGCGCCGGCCACGGTGACCACCAGCACGTTGGGCGGGAACCTGCTGGTCGAGCATGTGCCGGACTCCCTGTGGGCTTCGGGATCGACGGTGAACGTGTCCCTGACGTACGTGGATTCCGGCGGTCAGAGCGCGACGGTGGCGTGGTCGTTCGGGGTCGAGAACCACGCCGGGTTCGCGGTGATCCCGGCGAGTTACGCGGTGCCGGCGGGATCGGTGAACACCTCATCGTCGGGGTTCATTGTGGACATGTACCAGATGGACAACTTCACCGGGCTGCCGGTGGCGCGGACGGGGTTTGCCGACAACAACAGCACGGCGGCGGCGGAGCACCAGATCCACCGGCGATTCCTCGATCCGGGGACGGGCGAGCCGTATGACAACTACTCGACCCCGGGCGACAACGCCGACGGCACGCACAATGTCGAACTCATCAACTGGAACCAGCAGTACGCCAACGCAGGCGACTTCAACGCCGGAAACGGATTCGAGGACGCGATCATTCCCGGGCTGCTGTTCGACGGGGACGTGGCGGAGAACAACTGGATCGTGGCGGAGGCGGTGACCTATCTGGACTTGAGGAGGGGCCGGTACCGGTTCGGGGTGAACAGTGACGACGGGTTCAAGGTGTCCACCTCGCCCAACCCGCGGGATGCGGTCCACCTGACCCTGGGCGAGTTCAGCGGCGGCCGGGGGGCGGCCAACACGTTTTTCGATTTCATTGTCGAGCAGGACGGCATTTATCCCTTCCGGCTTCTCTGGTGGGAGGGCACGGGCGGCGCGAGCGTCGAGTTCAAGTCGCAGCATCCGGTGACCCTGTCGCAGACGCTGATCAACGATCGGGAACGGGGCGACGGGATCCGGGCGTACCGGACGTTCACGGGGACGCCGGTGCCGCGTCTGGTGTCGCATGGGCCTGCGGCGGGGGCGTCCGACGTGCCGCCGGACGAGGCGATCGTGGTGGAGCTGGAGAACGTGGGTGCCACGACCCCGCAATTGTGGGTCAACGGTGCGCAGGTGACGGCGGAACGGACCACCGTCGGGACGATCACCACGTTGCGCTACGCGCCGACGCAACCGTTTCCGCCGTCCTCGACGGTGCAGGTCCGGCTGGTTCGCGGCACTGCGGAGAATGCGTGGGCCTACACGGTGGGGTCGTCCACGGTGGGAGCGGTGACGGTTGCCCTGACGCAGCCGACGGACGGGACGCGGATTCCGGTGGGGCCGGCGACCGTTGCCCTGGCGGCGACGGCGAGCGCCCAGGGTGGGGAAGTGGTCCGGGTCGATTTCCTCGACGGCAGCGGAAGGGTGGTGGGCACGGACACGACCGCGCCGTACCAGTTCGACTGGGCGGGGGTGCTGCCCGGGCGTTACCGGGTGATGGCGCGGGCCACGGACAATCGCGGGTTCACCGGGGAATCCGCCTGGGTGAACTTCCTGGTGGGCGAGCCCATCGCCATCAACTTCCAGAACTACGAGGTGGATGCGCCCCCCGGGTACCTGGCCGATTTCGGGGAGGAATTTGGGGATCGGGGCAACGGGTTCCTGTACGGATGGGATGTGGACAACACCGGGGGCGCCCGATACCGGATGAGCCCGTTGGCGCCGGACACGCGGTACGACACGCTGAATCACCTGCAGCGGGCGCAGCCCTCGGGAACCTTGTGGGAGATCGAGGTCGAGAACGGCCGGTACAACGTGTTCATGGTCGGCGGGGATCCCGGGTTTTTCGACAGCGTGTTCAACCTCCAGGCCGAGGGGGTGACCATCGTCCAGGGCGCGGCGACGACAGACGTGCGGTTCTTTGAGGGGCAGGGGGTGGTGACGGTGTCGGATGGGCGGCTGAGCATCGGCAACGGTCCGGGCGCCGCGAACAACAAGATCGCCTTCATCGAGATCTACGAGTTGCCGCCCGATTCGGAACCGCCCTCTCTCGGCCGTCCAGTGCTGGCGGGCGGGAACGTGACCCTCACCTGGACGGGCGGCGGCACGCTGGAGTCGGCGCCGGCGGTCAACGGGCCGTGGACGACGACGGGGAACAGTTCCGGCAGCTACACCGAGCCGGCCAGCGCCACCGGGAAGTATTTCCGCGTGCGACGCTGAGGGGCGAACTCGGAGGGCCGGGTTCCCCTCGTACTCGTACTCGTGATCGCCCTTCCAAGCGGCCACGCGGAACCGGAGGGCCGAGCGAGACCGAACTCATGGACCCCGCCACAAGGCGAGGCCCAAGAAGGTGTGTAGCGGGTTTGATGACGAGTCCGAGTACCGCCCTTCGGGCTGAGTACGAGTCGTGCGAGGGGTGGTTTGGGGGGGAGTATCATACGTTCCGAGAACCCGAGATGCGCGGGCTTTCGAGAGCGGGTTGAACGTCGGTGTTGATCCTTCGGGGATCGGGCCGCTTTGCATTCGCGGGGTGAGAATCCGGCAGGGCGGTTGGATCGAAGGGTGCAACGCGACGCCTGGTGATCACGCGAAGACGCGGAGACGCGAAGGAGGTAGCGGGAGCGTCGAGTCGGCTCGGACCCGACGGATGGGGGCTGCGACCCCTGGCGGGGTCGTGTGCGAGGTGGGACTTCTGCCCGGGGGTCGGACCCGGCTCCGCGGGTTCGACCCCCGGCTATTTTCTGGAAACCCTGCGGGTTTCCGTGACCGGATCGAAGGGGAAGCTGCCGGGACCGTTGTGCTCGGGCGCATCTGCGAGTTGTCGGAAGGTGCAACAGAATCGGGGTCGGTATCGGAATCGGTATCGACAGGAGCAACGAGGTTTCGCGCATCGCCGACACCATAGAGATGCGCCCTGTGAAATCGCAGGGGCGTTGCCGGGCTCGCCGAACGGGTGGGCTCTGTGGCAGCGTTGCGGCCGTTCGTATGGCCGAAGTCCTGTCGTCCCCACCCTCCCGTCCGCCCGAACTCCTGGCGCCGGCCGGGGATTGGGAGTGTGCCCGCGCCGCCGTCGAGAATGGCGCGGATGCCATATATTTCGGGCTGGCGCGGTTCAATGCGCGGCTGCGGGCGCAGAACTTCACCGAGGCGGATCTGCCCGAGTTGATGACCTGGCTGCACCGCCGGGGGGTTCGCGGGTATGTCGCCTTCAACACGCTGGTGTTTCCCGGGGAGCTGGCTGAAGCGGAAGCCTACCTGCGCACCCTGATTGCGGCGGACGTCGATGCGGCGATCGTGCAGGACATCGGCCTGTGCCGGCTGGTGCGGAGACTGTCGCCGGATTTCCCGATCCATGCCTCGACGCAGATGACGGTGACCAGCGCGGCGGGGGTGTCCTGCGCGCGCGAACTCGGCTGCCAGCGGGTGGTGCTGGCCCGTGAGAACTCGATCACCGAGATCGCCCGCATTCGCGACAGTCTGGCGGCCGGGGACGGAGGGCTGCCGCTGGAGGCGTTTGTCCATGGCGCGCTTTGTGTCGCCTATTCGGGGCAGTGCCTGACGAGCGAGGCGCTGGGGGGCCGTTCGGCGAACCGTGGCGAATGCGCCCAGGCCTGCCGCCTGCCGTACGAGCTCCTGTCGGACGGGAAGAGCGTGGAGCTTGGCGACCGTCGTTACCTGTTGAGTCCCCAGGACCTGGCGGGCCTCGAACGGCTTCCGGACCTGGCGCGGGCCGGGGTGTCGTGCCTGAAGATCGAAGGACGCCTCAAGTCGCCTGAGTATGTCGCCAGCATTGTGCGGGTGTACCGGGCGGCCCTTGACCGGCACTTTCCGGTGGAGGCGTCGGGACGACCCTCGACGGCCAGCCGGGGCCGTGACGACGGGGCGACCTCGGGTCGGTCTGCCGGGTACGAAATGGAGATGGCCTTCAGCCGCGGGCTGCACACCGGCTGGCTCGATGGCATCGACAACCAGCGGCTGGTGCATGCCCGGTTCGGCAAGAAGCGGGGCGTCTTCCTGGGAACCGTCGATCGCGTCGAGGGCGATCGCGTCTGGCTTCGTCCCGTCGCCCCGCTCAAGGCCGGCGACGGGGTGGTGTTCGATGCCGGCGCGCCCGACGCTGCCGAGGAGGGGGGGCGGGTGTTCCAGGTTCACGCCCAACGGTCCGGCACTTCCGACGTCGCGCTTTCCTTTCTTTCCGGCGCCGTCGATCTGCGTCGGGTTCGGGCGGGTCAGCGCCTTTGGAAGACGAGCGATCCGGAGCTTGACCGGGAGCTGCGCCAGTCGTTCGGCGGCACCGAACCGCGGTACACGCGACCGGTTTCCGCGGAAGTCCACGGCGGTGCCGGGATGCCGATGACGCTGGTGGTCCGTGACGGGGACGGTCATGTGGCTCGGGTGGCGTCGGAGCCACCGCTCGACGTGGCCCGGTCACGTCCCCTCGACACCGACCGTCTGCGGGAACAATTCGGCCGGCTTGGCGGCACGCCGTTTCATCTTGGGGAACTGACCAACCGGCTTGAGGGACCGGTCATTCTGCCACTGAGCGAACTCAACCGGCTTCGGCGGGCGGCGGTGGAGGAATTGCTTGCCGCCCGGGTCCGGCCGCGTCGCTGGCGCCTGATCGAAGGCGGCGCGTCTGCGTTGACCGGGCCGCGCGCCGCGACTTCCGCGACTTCCGCGGGTGCGGCCGGGGGCGACGGCAGCAAGGCTCCGATCGATCCCATTGTCCTGGTCCGCACCCTGCCCCAGCTCGAGGCGGCGCTGGAGGCGGGGGTGGGGACTTTATACTGCGAGTTCGAGGATCCGAAGCGGTATGGCGACGTGGTGGCCCGGGTGCGGAGCCGGGGCCAGGCTGCGGTGTATCTGGCGCCGCCGCGTGTCTTCAAGCCTGGCGAGGACTGGATCCTGAAGCAGGTGCGCGCGGCGGAGCCCGACGGCTTCCTGATTCGCAACCACGATCATCCGGCCGCCTTTCCGTCCGGGCGGCGGGTGGGCGACTTCAGTCTCAACGTGGCCAACGGGCTGAGTGCGGAATACTGGCTGGAGCGGCACGGGTTGGAGCGGGTCACGGCGAGCTACGATCTCAATGCGGAACAGCTCGAGGGTCTTCTCGGGCAGGTGCCGGCGGGCCGGTTGGAGATCACGCTGCACCAGCACATGCCGATGTTTCACATGGAGCACTGCGTCTTCTGTGCGTTTCTGTCGAAGGGGAAGGACTACCGCGACTGCGGACGACCCTGCGACCGCCATGCGCTTCAGCTTCGCGACCGGGTTGGGGCGGCGCATCCGGTCAAGGCCGACGCCGGGTGCCGCAACACCGTGTTCAACGCGCGTGCGCAGACCGGGGCCGACCACGCCCGGCGATTCGTGGCGGCGGGGGCGCGTCATTTCCGGATCGAGTTCCTGGACGAAACGGCGGAGGAGACGCGGCTCTACATCGACCGGTACCGGCGGTTGCTGCGCGGCGAACTGGAGCCGGAGGCGTTGTGGCGGGAGTTTCGCCTGGTGAATCAACTGGGCGTCACCCGGGGCCAGTTGGGACGGGCCACCGGGTCGGATCTGGGTCTCGACCGCTGGTCGGACGCGGCCTATGCGGCCGCGTGGTAGGGGAGGGTGGATGCCAGGCTGGTTGGGCGCTGGCATCGACGCGAGCCCTTACGGTTCGGAGGCGGGTCGCGGGGCGAGGTAGAGGCGGTAGAACCGGAGCGGCGCCGTGGCCGAGGCCGGGTCGATGTAACGGTAGGGCGGGGTGGTGAGTTCGAACTGGGCGAGGCGCTCCCAGACGGTGAGGTTGGAAGTGGCCTGGAGTTCGTAGGTTTCGCCGATGTCACCGGTGGCACTGACCTGGATAAGGCCCCCGGCGATCCGTTCGAGGGTGAGTTCGGAACGGGCACTGGTGACCAGCACGTCGAAGGTTCCGGTGTCACTGAGGCTGGGCGAACCGTCGTCGCTGACGCGGACTGTCACGGTGTGGGTGCCGATCTGGGCCGGGGTGGCGGACCAGGTGAGGACACCGGTGGCGGGGTCGAGGGTCATGCCGTCGGGGGCGGCATCGAGGGCAAAGGTCAGCGTGTTGGCCGGCAGATCCGGGTCGGTGGCCGTGACGGTGAAGGTGAGCGGGATGCCGGGTTGGGCGACGCGGTCGGTGAGGGCGCCGAGGACCGGAGGCTCGTTCACCTCGGTGACGACGACGGTGAAGGAGTTGGTGACGCTGAGGCGCTGGTCGGTGAGGGCGGCGTCATTGAAGTCGGTGACCACCACGACGACGAGGTTGGTGGAGGGGCCCTGGGCCTCGGTGGGGGTCCAGGCGATGGCGCCGGTGGCGGGGTCGAGGGTCATGCCGGACGGAGCGGAGGCCAGGCTGAAGGTCAGGGGATTGGCCGGGAGGTCGGGATCCGTGGCGGAGACCGAGACATTCAGGGTGGAGAGTTCGGGCAGGGTCTGGTCGGCGGGGACGGTAAGGACCGGGGGATGATTGACCTCGATGACCGTGACGGTGAAGGAGTTGGTCGCGCTCAGGGCGGGGACGCCGTTGTCGGTGACGACGGTGACGAAGAGGTTGACGGAAGGACCTTGAGCCTCGGTGGGGGTCCAGGTGATGACGCCGGACTGGCTGATGGCGGCGCCGGGAGGGGCGGTGACGAGGGAGTAGGTGAGAAGGTTGGGCGGAAGGTCGGCGTCGGTGGCGATGTTTTCGACCACGAGGGGGGTGCCTTCGGGGACGGTGCGATCGGCGACCGGCGGGAGGACCGGGGCGGAATTGACCTCATTGACCGTGAGGGTGAAGGCGTTGGTCACGCTCAGGCTGGTGGCGTTGACGGCCTCGGGGCTTTCGTCGGTGACAACGACCCGGATCTCGTACGTGCCGGGGCCGTCGGCTTCGGACGGGGTCCAGTGGATGACACCGGACGCGGGGTCGATGGTCATGCCCTCGGGAGGGGAGGCGAGGGAGAAGGTGAGGGGATTGGGGGGGAGGTCGGAGTCGGTGGCGGACACTGTGACCGAGAACGGCGTGAGTTCATCGACGGACTGGGGTCCCGGGACCGTGAGGATTGGGGGCGTGTTGACCTCCCGGGCGACGATGGTGAAGGAGTTGGTGCGAATGAAGGCACGACCGTTGACGAGGTCGGTGACGGTGGCCTCGACGGTGTAGGTGCCCGGGGCCTGTTCCTCGGTCGGAGTCCAGTTGAGAACCGCGTTGGTGGCGCCGTCGAGGGTCAGGGTGAGGCCGGGGGGCCCGGAGAGGAGGTTGAAGGTGAGCGGCTTGGTGGGCTCGAGGGGGTCCTGGGCGTTGATGGAGGCCGTCCAGGGGACGAGTTCCGGGATCTCCGGGTCGTCGGGCATGTTGAGGTCCGGGGGAAAGCGGAGGTAACGCAGTTCGTAGGTGCCCGTGCCGCCGGAGTAGTAGGCACTGAGGGTGACGGTGTGGGGTCCGCCATTGGTGACGTTGTAGGCGATGGTGGCGGTGCGGTTGCCGGAGGCGGTGGAGAAGGACTGGGCGACCATGCGGCCCTGGGCATCGAAGAGGCGGAGCCAGGGGCCGAAACCGGTGGTGGTGACGGCGACATTGTTGCTGTCGCCGGGCGTGGCGAAGAAGGTCCAGGTGTCGATATCTCCGAGGGGGAGGGTGCCGGCATGGATCATGCCGTTGGTGAGGGGGCCGCCCTCGTCGCCCTCGGAGGTGACGATTTCGCCGGGGGCCTGGAAGAAGGTGAGGTCGTAATCGCCACCGGCCCCTGCGTAGTAGGCGGACACGACGACGGTATGGGGGCCGGCGTTGGTGGTGACCGCGAAGAGTTCCATGTCGCGGGTGCCGGAGGCGGTGCTGAACTCATTGGCGACCAGCGCGCCATTCGGGTCGAAGAGCCGGAGGTGGGGCACGAAGCCGGTGGAACCGACGCGGACGGAGGCGGAGCCGCCGGCCTGGGCGTTGAAGGTCCAGAGGTCGAGATCGCCGACGGCGAGGTTGGCGGGGTGCCGGGCGCCGTTGGTGAGGGGACCACCCTGGTCGCCTTCGAAGACCACGAATTCACCGGGGGCACGGGCGAGGGAGAGATGGTAGTCGCCGACCCCATTGGCGTAGTAGGCGGCCACCACGACGGTGTGGGGGCCGGAGGCGGTGGCGATGGCGGCGAGTTCGTTGTCCCGGCTGGCGCTTGCCGTGCTGAAGACGTCGCCAAGGGGCGCGCCGTCGGGGCCGAACAGGCGGATGCGGGGGACGAAGGCGGTGGTGCCCATGCGGAGGATCAGGCGGTCGCCTGCGTTCGCATCGAACGTCCAGGCATCGATGTCGCCGACCGAAAGGCTGCCGGGGTGGCGTCCGCCGTTGGTGAGGGGTCCGCCGTGGTCCCCCGGGGAGACCGTGATGGCGCCGGGGGCCTTGGCGTAGGAGAGGGTGTAGGGGCCGGCACCGTTGGGGTAATAGGCGGAGGCGACGACGGTGTAGGGGCCGGCATTGGTGGCGACGGCGCTGAGTTCGGTGTCGCGATTGGCAGAGGCGGTGCTGAAATCGTCGGAGACCAGCGCACCGTTGGGGTCATAGAGGCGGAGGCGGGGCACGAAACCGGTGGCGCCCATGCGGAGGATCACGCGGTCGCCGGCGGCGGCGGAGAAGGTCCAGGCATCGAGGTCGCCGACGGTGAGTTCGGCCGGGTGGATACCGCCGTTGGTGAGGGGACCGCCCTGGTCGCCTTCGGTGATGGTGATGGCGCCGGGGGCCTTGACGAAGGAGAGCGAGTATTCGCCGGCACCGTTGTCGTAATAGGGGGCGGCAACGACGGTGTAGGGCCCGGCATTGGTGGCGACGGCGGTCAGTTCGATGTCCCGGTTGGCGGACGCGGTGTTGAAGGCTTCGGCGACCATGGCGCCGTTGGGGTCGAAGAGGCGGAGGCGGGGCACATAGGTGGAAGTGCCCATGCGGAGGACCACTTTGTCGCCGGCGTTGGCCTCGAAGGTCCAGGGATCCGAATCGCCGAGGGCGATGACTCCGGTGTGAAAGCCGCCGTTGACGAGCGGACCGCCGTCGTCGCCCGGGGAGATCGAGGGGGTGCCCGGGGCGACGATGAGCTGAAGGATGTAGTCACCGGTGCCGGCGGCGGTGTAGCTGCTGGCGAGGACGGTGTAGGTGCCCGACTTGGTGGCGCGATGCTGGAGGTGGACATCGCGATTGGCGGAGGCGGTCCGGAATGCGTCCGCGACTTCGATGTTGTCGGGGTCGTAGAGGCGGAGGCGGGGACTGAAGGCGGGGCCACCCATGCTGATGACGATGGCGTCGCCGGCCTGGACGGCGAAGGTCCAGTTGTCCACGTCACCGGCGGGGGAGATGGAGGCGGAGACAAGCTGCCCGTTCTGGATGGGTCCCTGGGCCCGGGCCGAAAGCGCGCCGAGGCACCCGGCGAGGGCGAGGGCAAGGGCGAGGAAGGTGCGGGTGGCGAAGGGGCTGGGATGGCCGGGACGTTGGGGGGATGGGTGGCTCGTCATTAGGTCAGTCGATTGGATACATCGGGATTGGCGGGGGGTCCGTCGGCCCTGGTGGGGGACGTGCAGACCCGGGCGGACCGGCGATCACGGCCCCAACATCGAGTACGACTGTGGGCTGAAACGCCGACGGACAATCCGTGCGACAGTCTTGCGATGCCAGACCGACCGTGAAGTGTCAACCCAAGGTCGCGGATCAGGGGGCGGCGGGGGAACGGGTGGCGACTTCGACGTGGCGGAACCGGGCGCGTTGGGCGGCTTCGGAGACGCGCCAGAATTCGCCGAAGGGGGCGCCTTCGTCGGTGGCGATGGTGAGGGTGAGGTTGGTGTTGCGGGCGGTGCTGGCGACCAGTTCGCGTTCGAGGTCCTCGAAGGCGATGGGGAGGGTATCGAGGAAGAGGTGGGGCGCGTTGCGCTGGATGGTGACGATGCGGCGGTCGGTGGAGGCGCCCTGGCGGACGTCCTGTCGGGCTTCGGGGAGGACGATGGGGACGGAGGGGGACTGGCGGAAGGTGGTGGTGACCATGAGGAAGATCAGGACGACGAGGAGGACATCGATCAGCGAGACGATGATGACCGAGGGGGCGGCGCGGCGTCTGCCCTGGGTGAAGCGCATGGGGGTTCAGGGCAGGTTGGCGGGAGGGCGGGCGGGTTCGGCGGACTTCGGGTAGAGGTGGTCGAGGAGTTCGCTGCAGGCGGATTCCATCTCGATGGCGATGCTCTCGACCTTGCGGCTGAAGTAGCTCCAGGCGACGAGGGAGGGGATGGCGATGAGGAGGCCGAGGAGCGTGGCGTTGAGGGCGATGGCGATGCCCCGGGCGAAGACGGAACTGTCGGCGAGACCCATCTGGCTGACGTCGCCGAAGAGGATGATGAGGCCGTGGATGGTGCCGACGAGGCCGAGGAGAGGGGCGATGCCGACGATGATTTCGAGGACGACGATGCCACGTTCCATGCGGGAGACTTCGCGGCGGGCGCGGGTCTCGACGGCGTCGCGGTTTTCGTCGCGGGGGAGGGTGGTATTGGCGATGCCGAGGCGGATGAGGCGGCCGAGGGGCGAGTCGAACTGGAGGGCGTGGCGTTCGAGGGCATCGGCGCGGCCGCCGTGGGTGAAGCGTTCGAGTTCGTCGAGGAGGGGAGGGGGGATCATGCGGGACCAGCGAAGGGCCAGGCCGCGTTCGATCATCATGGCGAGGGCGACCACGGAGGTGAGGACCAGCAGCCAGATGAAGGGATCGCCGTCGCGAAGCAGTTGCAGCATACCGCGGCGCTGGTCTTAGCCGGTTGGGGACCCGGACGGCAAAGGCTTTCGCGCCTGGGGTCGCGCCTGGGTTCGTGTTCGGGGAAGGAACCGATCAGGCGAGGCGGCCGCGGAGGGATTCGGCGAGGCGGAGGAAGGCCTGGGCGGGCGGGGTGTCGGGGGCGCCGACGACCACGGGGACACCGGCATCGCCGCCGGCGCGGATCTCGGTGAAGATGGGGACTTCGCCGAGGAAGGGGACCTGGGCGCGTTCGGCTTCCCGGGCGCCGCCGCCGTGGCCGAAGATCTCGATACGGGATCCGTCGGGGGCGGTGAAGTAGCTCATGTTCTCGACGATGCCGAGGATGGGGACATGGAGCTTGTTGAACATGGCCATGCCTTTGCGGACGACGCCGACGGAGGCCTCCTGGGGGGTGGTGACCACCACGCCGCCGTCGAGGGGAACGGACTGGCAGAGGGTGAGCTGGGCGTCGCCGGTGCCCGGGGGGAGGTCCACCAGCAGGACATCGAGGCCACCCCAGTCGGTCTGCATGAGGAACTGCTGGATCGTCTTGACGATCATGGGGCCGCGCCAGATGACGGGTTGGTCGTCCTCGATGAGGAAGCCGATGCTCATGAGGCGGACATCGTGGTGGACGGGGGGGATGAGCTTCTGGTCGGCGCTGACCTCGGGGCGTTCGCGGCAGCCCATCATGAGGGGGATGCTGGGGCCGTAGATGTCGCAGTCGAGGAGTCCGGTGGCCAGGCCGAGGCGCTGGAAGGCGCAGGCGAGATTGGCCGAGACTGTGGATTTGCCGACGCCGCCCTTGCCGCTGGCGACGGCCACCACCCGTCGGACACCGGGCACGCGGTTCTGCTGGGACCATGGGCCGCCCTGCGGGCCGGATGCGGCGGCCTGGGCAGGAGCGCCCTGGGCTGGGGAGGCGGCGGGTTGCCGGACGTCCACGAAGACCCGTTCGACCCCGGGCAGGGCACGCAGCGCGGTCTCGGCCTCGGCCTTGATCTGGCGGGCGGCGTCGGGGTTGGCGCTGGTGAGTTGGAGGGTGACGGTGACGGCGCCGTTGGCGACGGCGGTGTCCTTGACGAGCCCGAAGGACACGATGTCCCGGCTGAACCCGGGGTAGCGGATGGTTTTGAGGACGCCGAGGACCTGGTCGGGTGGGGTCATGGAGAGGGGAGCCGGTCAGTGGGCGCGTTTGCCGGAGACATCGGCGGCATGGGCACTGAAGGACTTGCCGCGGCCGGTGGGGTGGATGACGGAGTCGATGACACCGCTCTGGAACTCCTCCCACATGGGGGACATGTGGCGGAGCTTGTCCACGATTCCGGCGAAGGTCTCCACCACGTAATCCATGTCGTCGGCCGAGTTGTCCCTGCCGAGGGTAAGGATGAGGTTGCCCTGGGCGAGGGCGTGATCGAGGCCGATGGCGGCGAGGACGTGGGAGATTTTGAGGGACTTGCTGACGCAGCTTGAGCCGCTGGCCACGGCGATGCCGTTGAGGTCGAGGAGGAGCAACTGGCCCTCGCCCTCGATGAATTCGGTGGAGAGGTTGAGGTTGTTGCAGATGCGGTCGGGACCGGGTTCCGGGCCGTTGAGCTTGATGTAGGGGATGCGCTGTTTGAGACCGTTCCAGAGCCGGGCCTGGAGCGGGGCGACATGGGCGATGCGGGCGGCCATGTCGCGGAGGGCCAGTTCGGCGGCGACCCCGGCGCCGACGATGGCGGGGACGTTTTCGGTGCCGGCACGGCGGCCGTTCTCCTGGACGCCTCCGTGCAGGATGCTGACGAGGCGGGCGCGGCGATTGCGGTAAAGGACCCCGACTCCCTTGGGTCCGTAGAAGCGGTGGGGGGAGAGGGAAAGCAGGTTGGCGCCGAGTTTCTGGACGTCGATGGGGGTCCAGCCGGCGGCGGAATTGGCATCGACGAAGAAGGCGATGCCTTTCTCGGCGGCGATGCGGCCGACCTCGGCGACGGGCTGGAGGGTGCCGATGTCGTGATTGGCGAGCTGGAGGCAGATGAGGGTGGTTTTGTCGGTGATCGCCTCGACCAGGCGATCGACGAGGACGCGGCCCTCGGGGTCCACGGGGACCTTGGTGTGGGAGTAGCCTTCCTTCTCGAGGAACTCGACCGAATTCATCACCGCCGGGTGCTCGACCTCGCTCCAGACGATGTGATTGCCGCGGCGCCGATTGGCGTAGGCGACGCCCTTGACCGCGAGGTTGACGGACTCGGTGCCGCAGGAGGTGAGGAGGATGTCGTCGGCGGACTCGGCGTTGATGAGGGCGGCGATCTGGGTGCGGGCCCGGGCGAGGGCATCGCGGACGCGGAGCCCGTGCTGGTGGAGTGAGGACGGGTTGCCGTAGGCGTCGAGGAAGTAGGGCTTCATGGCCTCGAAGGCCTCGGGCAGGAGGGGCGTGGACGAAAGGTGATCGAGATAGACTTGGCGCATAAAGGGTCCGGGCTGGAGCGGCGGGTACGGGGGTACGAGCACAGGACGGCGGAAGCCGGAGTGACTCCGTGGAGCCGGGCGCGGGCGAGGATGGGCCACGCGCCCGGGCGGTGTCGAGCGGCAGGTGGCCGGCTCAGGCCGGCGAGGGCGCCAGGGCGGCTGGGCTCACCTTGGAAGCGGCCTCCGGGTGGCGCTTGACGTAGTCTTCGAGGGCGGCCTTGAGGGCCTCCTCGGCAAGGACCGAGCAGTGGATTTTGACCGGGGGAAGACCGCCGAGGGCATCCACGACCTCCTGGTTGGAGAACTGGAGGGCCTCTTCGACCGTACGGCCCTTGATGAGTTCGGTGGCCATGCTGGAACTGGCGATGGCGGACCCGCAGCCGAAGGTTTTGAAACGGGCATCGAGGATGCGGCCGTTTTCGACCTTGAGGCTCATTTTCATGATGTCGCCGCAGGCGGCGGCGCCGACCTCTCCCACGCCATCGGCATCGGGCAGGTCGCCCATGTTGCGGGGGTTGAGGAAGTGTTCCATCACGGTCTTGTTGTACAGGGTGTAGGTATCGCTCATGACTGGATCTCCGGAATTCAAGGTTTAGAGGGGAGTGGGAACGGAAACGGGGTCAGGGGTGGCGAGGGCGTGCGGGTGACCGGCAATGGAGCGGCGGGCGAGATCGGCGAGGGTGGTCTGGCCGAACACCTCCTTGAGGCGGTCCTGGGCTTGTTCGAACAGGCCGCAGAGGACGCAGCCTTCGCGTCGTTCACAATCGGGGACTTCACCGAGGCAACGCTGGAGGGCGATTTTGCCATCGATGGCCTCGATGACTTCGAGGACGGTGATTTGCCCGGCGGGGCGGGCGAGGGCGAAGCCGCCGCCGGCACCGCGTTGGGAGCGCAGGATTCCGGCTTTGGCGAGGTCCTGGAAGATCTTGGCGAGGAAGCTCTTGGGAATGGACTCATCCCGGCTGACGGCATCGATCATGACCGGCTGGCCGACCGGCTGCTGGGCCAGTCGGAGCAGACCGAGCACTCCGTATTCTCCTGCGCGCGAGATGTGCATGATTGAAATCGGATTAAAAACGTCCGATTGCTCTTATTCATGCTCAGAGCGGGCGGGGGTGTCAAACGCAGGATTGGAATTTCAGGCCGGTGGGGCGGGATCGGCGAGGGAACGGATCCAGCGGGGGAAGGGGCACTGATCGCAGAGGGCGTTGGAGTGGCTGCAGAAGTCGCTGACGATCTGGAGGAGGCCTTGCTGGGTGGCGGCGGAGGTGCGGAAGGGGGGGGCTTCGGCGAGGAGTCGGGAGCGGGCGAGTTTGAGGACGGCGTTATCCTCGCCGGCGGACCAATTGAGGTAGAGGGCGGAGAGGTAATCGAGGTCGGCGGTTCGGCCGCCGGCATCGGCGCGGGCCCAGAACCAGGGAAGGATGGCGTTGACGGCGATGTCGTTGAGGCGGCCGGCACCGAGGAGGGGGAGGGGTTGAGGGAGTTCGCGGGCGGTGAGGGTGCAATGGCGGCGCCAGAAGCGGTGGGGATCGGGTCGGACGGCTTCGGCGAGGGAGCGTTCGGCGTGGGGATGGAGGGGACGGGCGAGGAACCAGGATTCGAGGCGGGCGATCCAGGAGGGATCGGCGACCCAGGAGGCGGCGATGGCGAGGCGGCGCTGGGGATGATTGACGGGGCGGACGCCGTTGAGGCGCCAGAGGCGGGCGGGGAGGAGGGCGGAATCGAAGGGGCCGCGATCGCGCCACCAGAGGTCCCAGAGGCGGCGGGAATAGGTGCCGGCCTTGGGTTCGGCGGGGAGGAGGCCGCTGAGGCCGAGGAGGCGGGCTTCCCAGGCTTCGCGGGTGAGGTTGGGATCGACGGGGTGATCGAGGGTCAGGGGGAGGATTTCCGCGAGGCGCTGCATGGGCCAGGCGTTGTGCTTGTAGCCGAGGGCGCGGAAGAGGCCTTCCCAGAGGGCCTGCTGCCAGCCGGCGGCGCGGGCGCGGGCGCGGAAGAGGAGGGCCTTGATCTGGAGCCGGACGAGGCCGGCCTGGCGGAGGAGGTCAGCGAGGGCCGGGGCGGGGAGTTCAGCGAGCGGGGCGGAGCAGTGACCGGCGAGCCAGGCGGACGACGGGTCGCTGGCGCCGCCGACCCAGGATTCGAGTTCGTCGAGGGGGGCATCGAGGAGGTCACGGAGGACGAGGGTGGGGAGGGGGGCGGGATGGGCGGGGGGGTCCCAGACGACATGGAGGATGACGTTCCGGTAGGCGGCGTTGCCGGCGTGGCCATGGGACTTCCAGCCGGACGAGGCGAGATCGATTTCGATGTCGCCGGAGACCGGGGGCTGGGTGCCCCGTTGGAGGATGGCGCGGAGGAAGTCGGGGCCGGCCTCGCGGTTCCAGAAGCCGGGGTGGAGGATGACGAGGGGCTGGCCGTCGGTGGTCTGGAGGCTGGCACGCCGGATGCGTTGATGGGCCCAGACTTCCTGAAGCCAACGTTCTGGGGGGGCGCCGCACGGGCGCCGTTCGGCAAGGGCCAGGGCGGATCCTCCTTGGGTTCGCCACTGGCGGTAGAGATCCGCCGGAATGGTCACTGGGGAAAGCAGCGCTGAAGCAGACGTCAAAAGCAAGATCGCTGCGGGGTGGGAAGCGTGGGTGGTTAGAGCAGTTTGAGGCGGGGGAGGTCCTGAAGATCGACCATGCCGACGGGCCGGCCTTTGGCGTCCACGGCGATGAGATCGTCGATCTGGCGTTCGTTGAAGATGCGGAGGGCGTCGGCGGCGAGGGCGTCGGCTCGGACGGTGACGGGTTGGCGGGTCATGACATCGCGCAGGGGGCGTTCGAGGAGGGCGGCATCGGAGGCCATGTGGCGCCGGAGGTCGCCATCGGTGAAGACGCCGGCGAGGCGTCCGGAGGGGCGGACGACGGCGACGCTGCCGGCTTTGGCGCGGGTCATGACGAGGAGGGCATCGCGGACGGAGGCATGAAGAGGGACGAGGGGATTGCGGTCGCCGGTGCGCATGATGTCGGAGACCTTGGTGAGGAGGGCGCGGCCGATGGCGCCGGCGGGATGGACCTGGGCGTACTGGGGTTTGGTGAAACCGCGGGATTCCATGACGGCGATGGCGAGGGCGTCGCCGAGGGCGAGCATGGCGGTGGTACTGGTGGTGGGGGCGAGGTTGAAGGGGCAGGCTTCGCGGGGGATGCGGACATTGAGGACGAGGTCGCTATGGCGGGCGAGGGTGGAACGGGGGGCGCCGGTGAGGGCGATGAGGGAGCGGGAGAGGCGGCGGAGGGCTGGGAGGAGGTGGAGGAGTTCGTCGGTTTCGCCGGAGTAGCTGAGGGCGAGGACGACATCGTGGTCCGTGACGAGCCCGAGGTCGCCATGGAGGGCATCGACGGCATTGAGGACGACGGCCGGGGAGCCGGTGCTGGTGAGGGTGGCGGCGATCTTCTGGGCGATGTTGCCGGACTTGCCGATGCCGACGACGACGAGTTTGGCGCGGTGTGCGAGGGCCTCGGCGATGCGGGCGACGGCGTCAGTGAAGGAGCGGTCGAGCTGGCGGGAGACGGCCTGGAGGCCGGCGATTTCGAGGGCGAGGACCTGGCGGGCTCGGGCCAAGGCGTTCATGGGGATGGAGGGTGCCCGGCGTTGGGTGGGTGGGGGGCGCATCTCAGTTTCGTGCAGCAGACCTCGCACTCGTAATCATGGTCTTATTCTTATTCCTAATCTTAATCTTAATCTTAATCGGACTCACCCTCCCCAGTTCCCATGCGGAATGGGAGGTCCGAGCAGGATCGAACCCATTGGGCGGGCACAAAGGCAACGCTCGAAACGGTGTGCCTGCGGGTTCGAGGACGAGTCCCAGTACCGCCCTTCGGGCTGAGTACGATTCTCCACGAGGGGTGGTTTGGGCGAGTTCCGAAAACCGGGATGCACGGACGGGCGGGCGCCCGGCCAGAATTTTCTCGGCTTGAAGGCGGCGGATGCGCACCGTGTCCGGTCTGTGACGGGTATGGATGTAAAACTCCCCAATCTTGGAGAAGGCGCCGATTCCGGCACCGTGGTCAGTGTTCTGGTGAAGGCGGGGGCCACGGTCAAGAAGGGTCAGAACGTCATCGAACTGGAGACGGGGAAGGCGGTGGCGCCGATTCCGGCACCGGCGGCCGGGACGGTGAGCCGTGTGGCGGTGAAGGAGGGGGACAAGATCTCGGTGGGGCAGCTTATCCTGGTATTGGAAGGGGGGCGGAAGGAGCCGGAGGCGCCGAAGGCGGAGGGGGCGGGCAAGGCGGAAGTCAAGACGGACGGCGGGGGCGCATCGAAGTCCGACGGGGGGCGAAAGGGGCGGCGGCCGCGTCCGGAGGCGGAGATGGAAGAGGAGGCGCCGGACGGAGGGGAGGGCGAGGGCGGGGGTGAATGGAAGGAGGCGATCGTCAACGAGAACCCGGCGGCGGGGCCGTATGTGCGGCGGGTGGCGCGAGATTTGGGGATTGATCTGCGGACGATCCGGGGGACGGGTCGGAGCGGACAGGTGGGTGTGGGGGATTTGAAGGCGTATGTGGCGCGGTTGCGGGCGCTGGCGGGCCGGCCGCGGAAGACGGCGACGGGGAGGCCGGCGCCGGCGGTGGTATCGATCGATTTCGAGCAATGGGGTCCGGTGGAGCGGAAGCCGATGTCGGCGCTTCGGAAGACGATTGCGGAGCGGATGGTGGAGAGTGCGAGCACGCTGCCGACGGTGACGCAGTTCGACGACGCGGATGTGACGGCATTGATGGACATGCGGAAGCGGTATGCGGGCGTGTACGAGGAGCGGGGGGCGCGGTTGACGCTGACGACGTTTGTGCTGCGGGCGGTGACGGGGGTTTTGCGGCGGCATCCGTTGTTGAATGCGAGTCTGGACGAGGCGACGAACGAGGTGGTGTTGAAGGGGTACATTCACCTGGGGCTGGCGGTGGACACCGAGGCGGGGTTGCTGGTGCCGGTGATCCGGGATGCGGACCGGAAGGATTTGGTGGCGTTGTCGAAGGAGGTTCAGGAACTGGCGGGGAAGGCGCGGGAGCGGAAGCTGAGGTTGGCGGAGATGCAGGGGGGGACCTTCACGATCTCGAACCAGGGGGGCATAGGGGGGGCGCATTTCACGCCGATCGTGAACAAGCCCGAGGTGGCGATCCTGGGGTTGGGACGCAGTGCGCCGCGGGCGGTGGTGCGGGACGGGTCGGTGACGGTGCGGACGATGATGCCGCTGGCGTTGACGTACGATCACCGGTTGATCGACGGGGGCCTGGCGGCGCGGTTCATGGTGGATCTGGTGGCGGCGCTGGAAGGGTTTTCGGAGGAGGACATCCGGCTGTAGGGGGTTGGCGGTGGGAGGCGTAGAGAATCGATTTGGCCATTTCGCAAGATGGAACCTGAGAAGACGGAACTGGTGGTGATCGGTGGCGGCCCCGGGGGCTACGCCGCCGCGTTTTACGCCGCGGACCTGGGCAAGAAGGTCGTTTTGGTGGAGATGGACCGCCTTGGGGGGGTGTGTCTCAACCGGGGGTGCATCCCGTCGAAGGCGCTATTGCACGCCACCAAGATGATTGCGGAGGCGCGGGAATCGGCGCATCGCGGGGTGAGTTTTGGGGAGCCGGTCATTGATCTGGCGAAGATGCGGAGCTGGAAGGAGTCGATCCTGGACAAGCTGACGGGAGGGATCGGGCACCTGGCGAAGTCGCGCGGGGTGGAGGTGGTGATGGGGAAGGCGCATTTCGACGACAGCCGGACGTTGAGGGTCGAGACGGGGGAGGGGCAGCGTTATTTGAGTTTCGAGCACGCGATTGTGGCGGTGGGGTCGGTGCCGGCGCTTCCGAGGGCGTTCGATCTGGGGAACCCGAGGATCATGACGTCGACCGAGGCGTTGGAGATCCCGGACATTCCGGCGCGGTTGCTGGTGGTTGGGGGTGGGTATATTGGGATGGAACTGGGGACGGTGTATGCGCTGCTGGGGAGCGAGGTGCATTTGGTGGAGGCGCTGGACACGTTGCTGGCGGGGGCGGATCCGGACCTGGCGCGGCCGGTGCTGAGCGCGGCGGAGAGGAAATTCAAGAGCATGCGGTTCAAGGCCCGGGTGATGTCGATGGCGACGTCCGGGAAACAGATCCGGGTGACGATCGAGCACGAGGGCAAGGTGGCGGAGGAAGTGTACGACCGGGTGCTGGTGGCGGTGGGTCGCCGGCCGACGGCGGTGGATCTGGGATTGGAGAACACGAAGGTGCAGCGGGACGACAAGGGGTTCATCAAGGTGAACGAGTCGCTGCAGACGGACGATCCGGCGATTTACGCGATTGGGGACATCGTGGGGGGAGCGTTGCTGGCGCACAAGGCGGCCAAGGAGGCGCGGCTGGCGGTGAATGCGATCGCGGGGGAGACGGCGCCCAGCCGGGAATTCGTGGTGCCTGCGGTGGTGTTCACCGAACCGGAACTCGCCTGGTGCGGATTGACCGAGGCGGAGGCGCGGGAGAAAGGGGTGGAGGTCGAGGTGGCGAAATTTCCATGGGGTGCTTCCGGACGGGCGCTGACCTTTGACCGGCCGGAGGGTCTGACCAAGCTGATCATCGAAATCGGGACGGAGCGGATACTGGGGGTGGGTCTGGTGGGACACGGGGCGGGGGAATTGATCGGGGAAGGGGTGGTGGCGGTGGAGATGGGGGCGACGGTGACGGACCTGGCGGAATGCGTACATCCGCACCCGACGTTGTCCGAGACCCTGATGGAGGCGGCGGAATTGTACTTCGGCCATGCGACCCACGCGGTGCAGCGGCGCCGAAACGGCTGAGAGCCTGTCTGAAGACTGGAAGGGGCCCCGCGACGAGGGGTTTTGGTCCCGCAGCTGCGGGACGGCGAGGCCGGGGCATCCCTGCAGCGGGCTGCCCGAGGGTGCCGGGTCACGGCATGGGGGTTGGGCCGGGTCCGGGTCCGGGAGGAGGATGGAGGACGGCTGCGAGGGTGCTGAGGAGGGTTGCGGCGGTGTAGGGTTTGGGCAGGAAGTGGCGAATGCCGGTTTCGCCGAGGTAGGCAGCCCGGTGGGCATCGGGAAGGCCGCTGGCGCCGATGATGGGGACGTCGGGATTGATCTGCCGGAGGACTTGAATCGCCGAGGGACCGTCGAGGACCGGCATCATCATGTCGGTGACGACGGCATCGATCTCCGAGGCGTGTCGGGCGTAGAGAGCGATGCCCTCTGTGCCATCGGCGGCGAGGAGGGTGCGGTAGCCGAAGGCTTCGAGGGTTTGCCGGGTGACCTGCCGGATGGCGGGGTCGTCGTCCATGACGAGGACGAGTTCCCCTTGACCGCGGGGGGCGGTATCGGGATCGGAGGCGGGGGCAGGGACTCCGGTGGCGGGTTCGGTCGGGGAGTGGACGGGCAGGAAGATGTGGAACTGGGTGCCGACGCCGACCTCGCTGGACACGCGGAGGAACCCGCCATGACCTTTCACGATAGCGAGGGTGGTGGGAAGCCCGAGTCCGGTGCCCTTGCCGAGTTCCTTGGTGGTGAAGAACGGGTCGAAGATCTTCTCGAGGATTTCCGGCGGCATACCGCTGCCGGTGTCCTCGACGGCGAGGCGGACGTAGGAACCGGGACGGGCATCCAGATGCAAGGCGGCGTATTGGGCATCGATGACCTGGTTTTCCGCGGCCACGAGTATTTCGCCACCGCGGGGCATGGCATCGCGGGCATTGACGCAGAGGTTGAGGAGGATCTGGTGGAGCTGGGTGGGGTCGGCCTGGATCACGTGAAGGTCGGGGGCGATGCGGGGCAGGACCCGGATGTTCTTGGGGAGGGTGTCTCCGAGGATGCGGACGAGATCGTCCACGACCACGCCAAGGCGGACATCGACGCGCTGGCCGTCCACGCTGCCGCGGGCGAAGGAGAGGACCTGACTCACCATATTGGCGCCGCGCCTGGCGCTGGCGTGGATGGTGTTGAGGATGTCGGCATTTTCCCCCCGGGTATCCCGGAGCCTGAGGAGTTCGATGGACATCAGGATGGGGGCCAGGACGTTGTTGAGGTCGTGGGCGATGCCGCCGGCGAGGGTGCCGATGCTTTCCATGCGCTGGGCGCGGAGGAACTGGTGTTCGAGGTGTTTGTGGCGGGTGATGTCCTCGGCGACGCCGATGATGCGTTGGGGGCGCCCGTCGGGGGATGGCCGGGCGGAAACGCTGACACGGCACCAGATGGTGTTCCCGTTGCGGCCGAGGCAGCGCATCTCGATCACGAAGCTGCTGCGGTGTCCGGCGAGGAGTTCACGGAGGAGTTCGAGGACCCGGGGGCGGTCGTCGGGATGAGTGAGGGCGGGGAAATCGCACTGGCGGAGATCGTCGAGGGCGTAGCCCAGCATCCGGCAGTAAGCGGTGTTGGCGTCGAGGAAGCGGCCTTCGGGGGTGATGACGGCGATGCCGGTGGCGGCGTTTTCGAAGGTGTGACGGAAGTTCTCCTCGCTGGCGCGGAGCGCGGCCTCGGCCTGATGGCGTTCGGTGATGTCCATGATCATCCCGAGGTGTCGGACGGGCCGGCCGGAGTCGTCGGTCTGGACGTTGCCGCGCTCGTACATCCAGCGGATCTGTCCGTCGGGGCGACGGATGCGGAACTCGGCTTCGATGGTGCCGGTGGTTTGGGCCTGCCGGAGGACTTCGAGCAGCCCGGCGAGGTCTTCGGGGAGGACGAAGGAGAGGAAGTGATCGAGGGTTTCCTGGAAGGATTCGGGGCGGATCCCGAACAGTTCGCAAGTGGCGTCGGACCAGGAAAGGCGGCCGGAGGCGAGGTCGCGATTCCAGCTTCCCATGCGGGCGAGGCGCTGGGCGTTGTGGAGGAGGTCGGAATGTTCGCGGAGGGCGTCTTCGACGCGGCGACGGTCGGTGATTTCCCAGGCCATGCCGGCGACACCGGGCCCTCGGAAGGTGGGGACGGGGTATTTCAGCACCAGCCAGGCGCGGAGGGTGCCGTCGCGGGAGAGCCCGGTTTCTTCGCGCTGGAGGACGGCGTTCCGGTCGAGGCAATCGAGGTCGCTGGCGCGGAAGAGGGCGGCGGTGGCCGGGGGCCAGAAATCGTGGTCGGTCCGGTCGAGCCAGTTCCGGGCTGGTGGATCGAACTGCCGGCACCAAACGGCATTGGCGTAGAGGTAGCGTCCGTCCCGATCCTTGATAAAGGCGGCGGCGGGGCAGTGGTCCATGAAGGCACGGAGGGCGTGGTCCAGGGGTTGGCCTCCCCTGACCGTGTCGGTTTCGCCCCCGGGCCTGAATCCGCCCCGGGTCCGGGCGAGAAGGGTTTGCAGGCGCTGGATGAGGGTGGGCATGAGGGAACCGGCGCTTGGATGGAGGAGACCGTGTGAGCATGGTGCGCGAGCCGACGGTGTAAAGCCCGGCGAGGGAGGGGACTGTGGGGTTCCTGGCTGCGCGGCAGGGGGTGCGACGGAGATGCAGCGGGAATCTGCTGACGGGCGGTGCATCCCCAAGTTGTCGGTACCGAGCCAGCGAATCGGAGGGACGAGCTCTGGGAGTCCTCAACCCAACGCTCCACACCGTTGCGGCCTCGTGGAACTCGGCCCTCCGAAGCGACGCTTCGCGAAGTCTGCACCTCTACCGACAACTCCGGGATGCACTGGCTGACGGGCGGTGCGGCAGGTTGGGATTGTCCGCCGGCACGGGTTTTGGGAGATTCGCCGGAAACCGTTCCACGCCATGTCACACCGCCTTGCCCGTCGTTCCTTTCTGCGTTGTTCCGCGATGATTCTGGCCGCTCCGGCGGTGTTGCGATCGGGGGTCTGGGGTGCCGAGGTGTCGCCCAACGACCGGATCGAGCTTGGATTCATCGGGATGGGGACGCAGGGGCGCGGGCTGCTGGGGAATTGCCTGCGGCGGGGCAACGTGCGGGTGGTCGGGGTCTGCGATGTGGATGGCGACCGCCGGGAGAACGCGCGACGCATGGTGGATGACCATTACGCGAAGGAGGCTGGGGGAAGCGGGCGGGGGGGGTGCCATGCGGCGGAGGATTTCCGGGAGTTGCTGGCGCGACCCGGGCTGGACGGGGTGGTGATTGCGACGCCGGACCACTGGCACGCGTGGATCGGAATCGCCGCGGCGAAGGCCGGGAAGGACATCTACTGCGAGAAGCCGCTGACGCAGTCGATCCGCGAGGCACGGGAACTGGTGAGGGCGGTCCGGCGTCATGAGCGGGTGCTGCAGGTGGGGAGCATGCAGCGGTCATCGCGGGAATTCCGGAGGGCGTGCCAGTTGGTGCGCAACGGGGCGATCGGGAAGGTGGAGGAGATCGAGGTGGGGGTTGGCGGGCCGGGACGGTGGTGCGATCTGCCGGAGGAGGCGGCCCAGCCGGGTTTGAATTGGGATCTTTGGCTGGGGCCGGCCCGGTGGCGTCCGTATCATTCGGAGTTGAGTCCGCGGGGGGTGCATAGGCATTTCCCGAACTGGCGGAACTACCGGGAGTACGGGGGCGGGATGGTGACCGACTGGGGGGCGCACCATTTCGACATCGCGCAATGGGCGATGGGCATGGACGAGAGCGGTCCGGTCGAGGTGCTGCCGGCGGACCGGCCCGATGCGCAGAGCGGGGTGAGCTATCGGTACGCGAACGGGACGGTGGTCCGGCATGTATCTGGGAACGGGGTGACGTTTCATGGGAGCGGGGGGCGGATCCGGGTGAACCGGGGGCAGTTCCAATCGAACCCGGAATCCCTGGTGGAGATCCCGCTGACGAGCCATGCGGTTCAGCTTTACGAGAGCAACGACCACATCGGGGACTGGCTGACCTGCATGCGGACGCGGAAGCGCCCGATCTGCGATGTCGAGGTCGGGGCCCGGACGGTCAGTGTGTGTCATCTGGTCAACCTGGCGTACTGGACCGGGCTGAGGTTGAAGTGGGATCCGTCGGCCGAGCGGTTTGTCGGGGGGACCGGGGACGATGCCTGGAAAGACCTGGGCTACCGGGAGCCGTGGACGCTGGAGCGGGCCATCGCGGGGTGAGCCGTGCATCCCGAAGTTGTGGGTGGAGGCGGGAACTTCGCGAAGCATCGCCTCGGAGGGCCGGGTTCCACGAGGCCGCAACGATTTGGTGCGTTGGGATGAGGACTCGCGGAGCTCGTCCCTCCGATTGGCTGCCTCCTCACCGACAATTTGGGGATGCACCGCGGGGTGAGGGGGGGCTTGATGGGGAGCTTGCGCGGGGATGAGGGAACGCTTTAGGGTGCCGGGCCCGACCGGGGTTCCACCTTATCCATTCCGGCATGAAAAAGATCGAAGCCATCATCAAGCCGTTCAAGTTGAACGATGTGAAGGAGAGCCTCGCGGGGGCGGGGATTCAGGGGATGACGGTGAGCGAGGTGAAGGGGTTTGGCCGGCAGAAGGGGCACACCGAGATTTACCGGGGCAGCGAGTACACGGTGGATTTTCTTCCCAAGATCAAACTGGAGATTGTGGTGGCGGACGACGCGGTCGATACCGCGGTGACGGCCATCGTCAGTGCTGCCAAGACGGGAAAGATCGGGGACGGAAAGATCTTCGTATCGAGTGTGGACGACGCGATCCGGATCCGGACCGAGGAGCACGGGGAACGGGCGGTGTAGCGGAATGGCGGTGTAGCGGAATGGGTTTGGGCGGTTCGCCCGGGGTCCGGCCCGCTGCGGGGATGCGCCGGCCCCGCCTCCTTGTTCCAGGCCAAGATCCCCAGGCCATGATCCCGCCTGGCAGGGCCCCTTCCAGTTTTCAGACAGGCTCCAAGACCGCCTCCCAAGAGCGCCTCTTACGGACCCTGGGAGGAGGGAGCCGTCGGGGAAGCGGACGGGTGGTATTCCTGGACAGTGCGGACCAGGTATCCGTGTTTCTTGAGGGCGGCGATGCCGAGGGCGGCGGCGCGGGCGCCGGAGAGGGTGGTCATGATCGGGGTGCCCGTGAGGACGGCGGTGGAGCGGATGCGGACTTCGTCGGCGCGGGGATTGGCGCCGCTGGGGGTGTTGATGACGAAGTGGATCTCCTTGTTTTTGAGGTAGTCCACGGCGTTGGGTCGGCCCTCATTCAGTTTGGGAATGCGCTGGACCTTGAGGTTGGCGGCTTCGAGGACCGAGGCGGTGCCGCCGGTCGAGATGAGGTCGAAGCCGAGATCGGAGAAGAGTCGGGCGACTTCGGCGACCTGGGTTTTGTGGGCGTCGCTGACGCTGAGGAAGACTCGGCCGGAGAGGGGGAGGGGTGAATTGGCCGCCATCTGGCTTTTGGCATAGGCGACGCCGAGATCGGGATCGAGCCCCATGACCTCGCCGGTGGAGCGCATTTCCGGGGAGAGGACGATGTCCTGGCCGAAGAACTTGTTGAAGGGGAAGACGGATTCCTTGACGGCCCAGTAGGCGGGCCAGATTTCTTCGGTGAAGCCGACTTCCTGCAGGGATTTTCCGGCCATGACGCGGGCGGCGACCTTGGCGAGGGGGACGCCGATGGCCTTGCTGACGAAGGGGACCGTGCGGGAGGCACGGGGGTTCACTTCGAGGACGTACACCTTCCCGTTCTGGACGGCGTATTGGACGTTCATGAGACCGCTGACGCGGAGTTCGCGGGCCATGGCGTGGGTGTAGTCGCGAATGGTCTCGATGACGGCTGCGGGCAGGGTGTGTGGCGGGAGGACCATGGCAGCGTCGCCGGAGTGGACTCCCGCGAACTCGATGTGCTCGAGCATGCCGCCGATGAGGACGGTGCCTTGGGCGGGATCGGGGAAATTGCCGACATCGGCGAGGCAATCGACATCGACCTCGGTGGCGTCCTCGAGGAACTTGTCCACGAGGACGGGACGTTCCGGGGAGGCCTCGACGGCGAAGCGCATGTAGTGCTGCAGTTCGGCATCGGAATAGACGATCTGCATGGCGCGGCCGCCGAGGACGAAGCTGGGGCGGACGAGCACGGGATAGCCAAGGCGCCGGGCAACGGCGAGGGCCTCGGATTCTTCGGTGGCGAGGCCGTTGGGCGGTTGCGGGATGCCCAGTTTGTCGAGCATGCCGGCGAACATCTTGCGGTCCTCGGCCATTTCGATGCTTTGGGGGCTGGTGCCGATGATGTTGACGCCGTTGCGCTGGAGGCCGAGGGCGAGGTTGAGGGGAGTCTGGCCGCCGAACTGGGCGATGGCGCCCCAGCAGCGTTCGCGCTCGTAGATATGGAGGACGTCCTCGAGGGTGAGCGGTTCGAAGAAGAGCTTGTCGCTGGTGTCGTAGTCGGTCGAGACGGTCTCGGGGTTGGAATTGACCATCAGGGTTTCGAATCCGTCGGCCTTGAGGGCGAAGGCGGCATGGACGCAGCAATAGTCGAACTCGATGCCCTGACCGATCCGGTTGGGGCCGCCCCCGAGGATCATCACCTTGCGGCGGTCGCCCGGGCGGACTTCGTCGTCGCCGCGGTCGTAGGTGGAGTAGTAGTAGGGCGTGTAGGCTTCGAACTCGGCGGCGCAGGTGTCCACAAGCCGGTAGCTGGGGATCAAACCGGCGGTGCGGCGTTGGTTGCGTATGGCGGTTTCGGAGGTGCCTGTCAGGTGGGCGATCTGCCGGTCCGAAAAACCGAGCGACTTGGCTTGGGCGAGCAATTCAGGATTCATCCGACCCGATTCGGGGCCCCCATGTAAGCCCGGGGCGGCGTTGGATGTCGAGGGACGAGTCAGGACCCAAGGGCCGTGGGGTGCCTTTCCGAGGTGCACCGGTTGGGGAGCAGTCCTGCGGTAGGGAATCAGACAGGCTCTCAGCCGAGGAAGGCGGTGAGGGGGCTGGTGGGATCGGCATGGTTGAGAGGATCGGCGAGGCCGGCCTGGTAGGCGAGACGACCGGCCTCGACGCCAAGCGCGAAGGCGCGGGCCATGGCGTTGGGGTCGGCGGCGACGGCAATGGCGGTATTGACGAGGACGGCGTCGGCGCCGAGTTCCATGGCCTCGGCGGCATGGCTGGGGGCGCCGAGGCCGGCATCGACGACGACAGGGACGGTGGCCTGTTCGATGATGATGCGGATCTGGTCGCGGGTGAGGAGGCCGCGATTGGAGCCGATCGGGGAGCCGAGGGGCATGACGGTGGCGGTGCCGGCTTCCTGGAGGCGTTTGGCGAGGACGGGATCGGCGTTGATGTAGGGGAGGACGACGAAGCCCTCCTTCACGAGGCGTTCGGCGGCCTTGAGGGTCTCGATGGGGTCGGGGAGGAGGTAGCGGGGATCGGGATGGATTTCGAGTTTGACCCAGTTGGGGAGGCCGGCGGCGCAGGCGAGGCGGGCGAGGCGGACGGCTTCCTCGGCGTTCATGGCACCGCTGGTGTTGGGGAGGAGAAGGAATCGGGCGGGATCGATGAATTCGAGGATGTTCGCGAAGGGGTCGCGTTCCCCGGAGAGATCGGCGCGGCGAAGGGCGACGGTCACCATTTCGGCACCGCTGGCCAGCAGGGCGTCGCGCATGGCTTCAGGCGAGGCGAACTTGCCGGTGCCGACGATGAGGCGGGAGCGGAAGGTGCGGCCGGCGATGGTGAGCCCCGAGGACGACATGCCGGGGAAAGGTAACGGGAGAGCGGCGGACGACCAAGGCTGGAAGGATGGCAACATCCACAGGGTGTGGTTTCCGCGCTGGCCTTGCGGGGTGGGTTGGGGCATGGGTCGGGGGATGCGCGGGAGTTGGTCACGCGGGAGCCCGGGAGGGAGGTGGGGTGGCGGAGGCCGGCGGGCGTTCACGCTGGTCGAGCTGCTGGTGACGGTGGCGATGGTGTCGGTGTTGGTGGCGCTGCTGCTGCCTGCCATGGGGGCGGTCCGGGAACGGGGAAGGGCGGCGGTGTGCCTGGGGCATCATCGGCAGCTTTCGGTGGCGCTGCATTTGTACGCCGGGGATGGGGAGGACCGGTTACCTTACAACTTCGGGGCGGCGGGGACGCTTGAGGCGGTGGCATCGGGGAGATTCAACAATTGGGCGACGAGCCTGCTGAACTGGGAACTGGACCCGGGGAACACGAATTTGCACTGGCTGCGTGCGGGTGGGTTGGGGCCGCATCTGGCGGGGGGTGTGTCGGTGCTGGGGTGTCCTTCGGACCGGGTGTTGAGCGCGCTGCAACGGAGGGCGGGATGGCGGGCGCGGGCGCGGAGCATTTCGCTGAACGCGATGGTTGGGAATGCGGGGGAGTTCATGGAGGGCCAGTCGAACACCAACAATCCGCGCTACCGGCAGTTCCTGAGGGTGTCCGATGTGAGGGTGCCGGCACGGATCTTCACGTTCATCGACGAGCATCCGGACAGCATCAACGACGGGTACTTCCTGAACCGGTTGGGGCGGCGGGAATGGATTGACCTGCCCGGGTCGTACCATGGGGGAGGAGCGACATTGTCGCATGTGGACGGGCACGGGACGGTGCGGCGTTGGCGGCATGGGCGGACGCGTCCGCCGGCGCGACCGGATGCGGCGTCGCTGCCACTGACGGTTCCGGCGGGGGAGGCGGGGGATTTCGAGTGGTTGATGGAGCGGACGACCAGCGAGGCGGCGTACGAGTCGCCGGGGTACCTGGCGCCATGAAGGGGCGGCGGAGGCCCGCCCCGCGCGCGCATGGCGCATGACCCTGAAGCCGCAGGTTGTCCACCCGCCTCGTGCTGGAAGGTCGTTCCCGGGGGCCCGATCAAAGCCTGGCCGGGAATGCGAAGGAACCCGGTTCTCAGTCAGGCACTCCGGCCGGCAGGTGTTCCCGAATGGCGGAGATCACTTCAGGAATGTCCACCGGTTTGGCCAGGAATGGCAGTCCCCCAATCTTCCCGTGGTGCTCCTTGACCTCCGGTTTCGTGGCTGCCGCCGTCAGGAACAGGATGGGGACCTTCGCGAAGCGGGGATTGCCCTGAAACCGGGCGGCCAGTTGGCCGCCATCCGTGCCCGGCATCAGGACGTCCAGCAGGATCAGGTCGGGCATGAACTCGATCGCGGCACTCATGGCGTGCTTCGCGTCGTTCTCCACCCGAACAGCAAAGTCCCCGGTTTGTTCCAGATTGATTTTCAGCAACCGGGTGATGCTTGCCTCATCGTCCACAACCAGAATCCGCTTCCTCTCCGTTTTCATAGCTCTACTCCATTCCCGCGGTTCGAGCCCCCCTGCCCTTGCGCAGGGCACCGGGCAGCCATCCCGCGTTGATCCTGCCCCGGGGCGGCGACCCGCGCTTCCAAGGCGTCTCCCAACGGTTCGCGGCTACGCCTTCAGAACCACCGCAACACGGACACCGCCGGTGGGAGCATTTCCAATCTCAACAGCGCCTTCGTGGAGATCCACGATCTTCCGCGCCACCGTCAGCCCCAATCCCGTGCCAACGCCCACCGGCTTGGTTGTAAAGAACGGGTCGAAGATCCGGGGCAGATCGGCCTCCGCAATCCCGGATCCCGTGTCCTCAAGGACGACCATCACCAACCGTTGTCCGGTCTTGAAGCGGCGGAGCAGGGGCTGGCGCGCAGGCGGATCATCCTCGAGCCGCAACTCGCGGGTGACGACGCGCAGACGACCGCCCTGCGGCATCGCCTGCGTGGCGTTCAGGACAAAGTTGATGAAGACCTGTTCCATCTTGGCGGCATCCATCGGCACCGGCGGCAGGTCCGGGCCGAATTCACACACCAGTTCGATCTTGCCGGCCATCAAGTCATTCCGCATCAGCCGGAGGGAACGCTCCAACACCGCGGTCACGTCGGCTGGCTGCGAATGGAATTCCGTGCCGGCTGAAAGCGAAAGGAGTTCGCGGATGATGGCATTGGCGCGCAGCACGCTCTCGCGCATGTCCGACAGGGTGTGGATGACCTCCTCCGGCTGGTCCGCGAACCTCCGCGTCAGGAAGTGCAGGCCCAGCAGGATGGTTTGAAGCGGATTCTTCACCTCATGGGCCACACCGGCGGCAAGCGTGCCGACGGATTCCAGCTTTGCCGCCTGGATGAGCTGCATCTGCGTTTCCTTGAGATTCCGATGAGAGGCCTTGAGTCGGCGGATCATGCTCTTGAGAATCAGGTCCCGGCGGGCAATGCGCCCAAAGGCGGTCTCCAACTCACAAGCCGCGAGCTTCCGATCGGTGATGTCCTGAACCATCCCGACGGAACGGACAATCTCCCCTCCCGCATCGCGCACGTGTTCGCATTTCTCATGCACGATCCGCTCCTCACCGCTGCCCGGGCGCACGATCCGATGCTCCAGCTCAAAGGTATCCCGGCCGTCGCGCACGGACTCCGAGTAAGCCGTGTCCACACACGCACGGTCGTCGGGATGCACGCACGCCAGGAAGTCCTCGTAGCTCAAGTCTGCCCCGCCCTGTTCCAAGCCGAATATCCGGTACGCCTCATCCGACCACGCAAGCCCCCTGGAGGCGATGTCCAGTTCCCAACTGCCCACGTGGGCAATCGCCTGGGAATGCCGCAGTCTCCGGTCGGTCTCCTTCATTCGCTCCTCAGACTGCTTCTTTTCGAGGAACTGACCGAGATGCACCCCGATCGTGGTCAGCACCTCCAGCATGCGTTCATCCGGTTCCCGCACGTCGCGGCTGTAGAGTTCGATCACGCCCGCGAGGTGGCGATTGACGTGCACGGGAAACGCGCAGCCAGCGCGAAATCCGGCCGCCTCGGGAGGCGCCGCCGACGTCAACTCGGGCACCACCCTGATATCAGGCACCCAGACGGCCTCGCCCTTCGAGCACACCCAGCCCGGGAGACCGGCCCCGTCGTCCAGGAGGCGACACCCGCCGGTGATTTCATAATCGGCCGCCCGAAGCGGAGGCCGCCAGAAGGTCATCCCCCCGCGCCACTGCCGGTTTCCGCGTTCCCAGTACGCCGCATGACTCCACAGGAGCGTGCGGCAGAGATGTTCCAGCACGCGAGGCACGGCCTCCGCAAGTCGGTCCGCCTCAATCAGTTCACGCGTCACGGCGTACTCAACGGCCAGCAGCAATTCCGCACTCTTGCGGCTCGTGATGTCTGATATCAGCCCATCGTAGGCCACCAGGCGGCCGGAGGCATCGTGATGCGGAATGGTCGTGTTGCGAACCCAACGCACCCCGCCCTGCTTGTGGATGAGACGATGATCGAGCGGCGGCGGAACCTGCCCGGCGAGAATGTGTCCCGCCTGCGCGACCACCGCCTCCCGGTCTTCCTCGTGGATCACCCGATACCAGAGATAGGGGTCCGACGCGAACTCCGCCGAGGTGTATCCGGTCACCGCCGCACACGCGGGCCCGTGCGCCGTGGCCACAGCACATCCCCCTTCCACCGTGACCGTGTAAATGTAGTCCGTGATGGCGGCAAGCAGCCGTACGTAGCGTAGCTCACTCTCCCCCAATGCCTGTTCCACCCGCCGGGGCTCCGACATCAGTCCCCAGGAACTGCGCTCCCCGAAGAGGATTTCTGCTTTCACGGAGCTCTCCTGATGCGATTCGACGGTAGCACACGTGCCCGAAGGCCACAATCGGCGCGGTGACGGCTGTGGCCGGGGGCCTCCCAGCGGCTGGCCATGCAGGGGGTGCCTTCGAAGGATTCCGGATCGGAAAATGTCTCCGCCAAGAGGGGCGCGTTGCCGCAGCGATCCCGTCCCTGGGCGGGGGGGTGAGGGGAGCGGTGCATGCCGGAGTTGTGGGTGAGGAGGCAGCGAATCGGAGGGACGAGCTCCGCGAGTCCTCGACCCAACGCTTCACACCGTTGCGGCCTCGTGGAACTCGGCCCTCCGAGGCAACGCTTCGCGAACTTCGTGCCTCGACCCGCAACTCCGGGATGCACGGTGAGGGGAGGGTTGGGCCGGTTTGGGACTGACAATCGCGGTTGCGGGACCTAGGCAAGAGCGGTGCGCCGTCCGAGCTCCTGGAGCATTGCCGACGTGATCGACCTGGAATACCTGCTGGGGCGGGAATCCGGGGCGGATGAGGCTGGCGTGCGGGAGAGGGTATTGGGGCGGATGCGGGGGGGGATGCCGGCCTTGCCCCGGGAACGGCGGCGGACGGTGTTGCGGGCCTGGCTGGAGACGCGGCGGGAGGGGGAGGAGGGAAGGCTGCCGGGTCGGACGGTGAGCGCGGCGTGGCGTCTGCTGGGGGTGATGGGATGGGTGGTGGGGGCGATGGTGGGGGCGGCGGTGACGGGCGGATTGTTGAACTACCGGGGGGCGTACCCGGTGAATGTGGCGTTGTTTCTTGGGGTGACGGTGGGGGTGCCGCTGCTGTTTCTGGTGGCGACGATGGGGCTGGGGATGTTGCGGTGGGCGACGGGAGGGTGGGACGAGGTGAGGCCGGTTCGGGCGCTTCTGACGGGATTGGCATGGCTCGGTCACGCGGGGTTGAGGCGGCTGCCCGGGGAGCAGCGGGAAGGGTTGAGGGGGGCGCTGGCGACGGTGTCGCGGAAGCGCGAGATCTACGGATCTCTGGCGATGTGGCCGGTGTGGATTGTGACCCAGGGGTTTGCGGTGGCGTTCAGTGGCGGGGTGCTGGCGGTGCTGCTGGCACACGTGGCGGCGACGGATCTGGCGTTCGGGTGGCAATCGACGCTGTCGCTGGGGCCCGAGGCGGTGGAGCGGCTGGTGACGGCCATGGCGTGGCCGTGGTCGGCGTGGGCCCCGCAGGCGAAGCCTGGCTTGCAGGAGATCGTGGGGAGCCGGTTCACGTACACGGCCGGGGTGGGTGCGTTGGATCCGGCGGCGACGGCATCGTGGTGGCCGTTCCTGGCGTACGCGGTGGGGATTTATGGATTGGCGCCGCGGGTGTTGCTGCTGGCGTGGGCGATGTACCGGTTGCGGGCGGGGCTGCGGGCCGTGTCGTTCAATCACGAACGGGGGAATGCGTTGTACCGTCGGCTGACGGGTCCGGTGGTGCGGACGGAGGAGCCGGGGATGACCGTACCGGAACCGGAACCGCCGGCACCGGCGATGGCGCACGAGGAGAGCGGGGCGCCGTGCCTGGCCCTGGTGGCGGCGGAGATGGGGATGGATCGGGCGGCGCTGGAAGGCGGGGTGAGTCGGGCGTTGGGGTGGCGGGTGGATGAGACGATGCCGGTGCGGATCGACCATCCGAGCGGGAACCCGGAGGTGATGGCGGCGGCGGGGAGCCGGGATGGGGAGAGGGCGGGGATTGTGGTGGTGGTGCCGGGGCGTCGCTCGCCGATCCGGGCGATGGCGGTGTGTCTGAGGCGGATCGGGGAGGCGTCCGGGGGGCAAGGGGAGTCGGTGCTCCTGGTGGCGGGGCGGTCGGGGGAAGAGGGGTGGGGCCGGGCGACCGAGGAGGAGTTGCGGCACTGGCGTCGGTTTCAGGCGGCGAACGGGCTGCGGTGGACGGTGGAATCGTGGCCGGGGCTGGTGACGGGGGGTGGGGTGACGGACGCGGGTGGGAACGGAACGTCGGGGGGAGGGGCGGCGTGAGCGACACGATTCCGACGTTTGCGGTGGTGGGGGCGGTGAACCACGGGAAGTCGTCGGTGGTTTCGACGCTGGCGGAGGACGACCAGGTCCGGATCAGCGCGATGGCGGGGGAGACGGTCGAGTGCCAGCGGTTTGCGGTGCAGGATTTGTTTGTGTTTTACGACACCCCGGGATTTCAGAACGCGCTGGAAGCCCTGCCGGAACTGGCGGCGGCGGCCCGGGCCAGGGAGCCGCTGTCGGTGTTCCGGGAGTTTGTGGTGCGGCACCGGGACAACGAGGATTACCGGGCGGAGTGCACGCTGTTTCGTCCGCTGATCGAGGAAGGGGCGGGGATTCTTTACGTGGTGGACGGGTCGGAGCCGGTGCTGGAACTGCACGCGGCCGAGATGGAGATCCTGCGGTTGACCGGGCAGCCGCGACTGGCGGTGATCAACCGGACGGGACGGGACGATCATGTGGCGGAGTGGAAGCGGCGGCTGGGGTTGCATTTCAACGCGGTGCGCGAGTTCAACGCGCATCGGGCGGGGTTTGCGGACCGGGTGGAGTTGCTGGAGACCCTGGCGGGGATCGAGCAGACGTGGAAACCGAAGCTGGGGCGGGCGGTGGCGTTGTATCGGGAGGCGTGGGAGGACCGGTTGCGGGAGTGCGCGGAGATCGTGGTCGAGTTGCTGGTGGACGCGCTGACGCATCAGGAAGTGGCCGGGGCGCCGCCGACGAACGGGATGGAGCGGGACCGGGTGGCGGAGGGGTTGAAGGCCCGGTTCACGCGGAACGTTGGGGCGCGTGAACTGGAGGCGCACCGGGCGATGATCCGGTTGTTTGGACACCGGCGGGTGCGGGCGTTGACGGGGGAGGCACCGGTGTACGATGCCGATTTGTTCAGTGCGGACACCTGGCGGGCGTTTGGGCTGACGACGCGGCAGTTGGTGGGGGCGGGGGCGCTGGGGGGTGCGGCGACGGGGGTGGGGGTGGACGTGCTGCTGGCCGGGCACACGCTGCTGGCGGGGGCGGCGATCGGGGGATTGGCCGGGGCGGCCGGGGCGCTGGTGCTGGGGTGGCGGCGGCCCGAGTTGAAGGTGACGGTGCCCGGGTTGGGGCAGCGGGTGCGGCTGGGGGGGAGTGCGCTGGCGGTGGGGCCGTACGGCGCGATCAATTTCCCGTGGATCCTGATGGACCGGGCGATGGGGGTGTTCTGCTATGTGATCCACCGGGCGCACGCGCGACGGGACGAGGCGGTGATCGACAGCGGGGCCCTGAAGGCCGCGTTGGAACGGGCGGGGTTGTCGAGTGCCCGGTGGCCCGATGCGGACCGGCGCGAGGCGGAGCGGCATTTCGGGCGGATTCGACGGGGCCGGATGGGGCCGGAGGAGCGGGAGGCGCTACGGGACCTGGTGACGTCGCGACTGGTCGTGGCGGGCACGGCGCCCTGGCGGGACGGTGGAGCGGGGGGTGGGTAGGAGGGGGGAGGAATGCGGCGATTCGGCTCGAGATTCGGCTGGAGATTCGGCTTTGGCGGCGGGTTGGAAGCGGGCTGAATCGGGGGGTGCAGGAACCGCGTGCGCTTCGGCTGGTCGCCCCGACATGGGTGGAGGAAGGGGGGCGGCGCCTGTCGTACTTCGGGGGGAGCGACTACTTGAAGATGTCCTGGCATGCGCGGGTTCGGGCGGCGGGGGCGGCGGCGGTGGAGACGATGGGGTTGAGCGCGGGGGCTTCGCGGATGACGACCGGGAACCTGGAGGTGTACAAGGAGCTGGAGGAGGCGTTGCGGGCGTTTCTGGGGATTCGGGAGCGGGTGGTGCTGACGTCGTCGGGGTATGTGGCTCCGTGGGTGGCGGTGCAGGCCCTGGCGGGGAGCCATGACCGGGTGCTGCTGGATGCGAGGGCCCATGGGTGCCTGGTGGATGCGGCGCGATGGACGGGGTTGCCGATCGGGCGGTTTCCGCACCGGGACGCGGACGGGTTGAGGGGGGCGCTGGCGGAGGGGGCGGGAGCGAGGGTCCTGGTGATGACCGACGGGTTGTTTTCGCAGAGCGGGGAAGTGGCGCCGCTGGGGGCATATCTGGAGGTGCTGCCGCGCGGGGCGACGCTGCTGGTGGACGACGCGCACGGGGTTGGGGTGCTGGGGCGGCGCGGGCGGGGGACGATCGAGTGGACAGGGGTGCCGGCGGGGCGGGTGGTGTTGACGGGGACGTTGAGCAAGGCGTTGGGGTGTTACGGGGGTTGGGTGGCGGGGGGGGCAGGATTTCGGCGGCGGGTGCTGGAGAGGAGTGCGCTTTACACGGGCAACACGCCGATGCCGCCGGTGTGCGCGGCGGCGGCGTTGGAGAGTCTGTGGGTGCTGGCCGAGGAGGGGGGGGTGCGGCGGGAGCGGTTGGCGACGAACATGGACCGGATGCGAGGGGTGGTTTCGGGGGCGGGTGACGGGCCGGGGCCGATGTTCAGTCTGGCACCGACGGGAGGCGGGGGGGCGGAGTTGGGGCGGCGATTGCGGGCGGCGGGCATTCTGCCACCGCGGATGCGTTATCCGAACGGGCCGGCGCCGGAGTACTTCCGGTTTGCGATTTCGAGCGAGCACAGCGCCGGGCAGATGGCGAACTTGCGGGAGGTGCTGGATTCGTTCCACCGTGACCGGGGATGAGCGAACTCGATCAGAAGGTGCCGGGCGGGAGGGTCCGCATCCGCTGGTGGCCGGCGGTGGCGATTGTGGCGTTGGTGGTGCTGCGGGTGGCACGGGTCCTGGGCGGCGAGGACACGCCTCGGCAGCAGCAGGTGATGCAGGTGGGGAGCGCGTTGATCGGCGGGGTGGGGTTGTTGATGCTCTGGTGGATGTTTTTTTCGAGGGCACCGGGTCGGTGGCGATGGTATGGGCTGGCGGGGGCGGTGGTGGCGGTGGGATTGGGGGTGGCGGCATTTCGGTATGAGGGGGTGACGGGGGATCTGGTGCCGATTCTGGAACCGCGATGGAAGCCGCGGGCGCGGGCGGCGGTGATGGACGAGGGGGAGGGTGGAGGGGGGGGTGTGGCGGGATCGGGGACGGGTTCCGCGGCATCGTTTCCACAATTCCTGGGGCCGGAGCGGACCGGGGAATTGCGCGGGGTGGGATTGGATCCGGACTGGGCGGCGCGGGCTCCGGGGCTGGTCTGGCGGCAGCCGGTGGGGTCGGGATGGGGTGGTTTTGCGGTGGCGGACGGGCTGGCGTTGACGCAGGAGCAGGACGGTGCGTTTGAGGTGGTGACGGCCCGGGAGTGGATGTCCGGGAGGCTGCGCTGGGAGCATCGGGTGGAGGCCCGGTACGACAATCCGATTGGCGGGGTGGGGCCGAGGGCCACGCCGACGGTGCATGGGGGTCGGGTGTATGCGATCGGGGCGACGGGTCATTTGAGTTGTCTCGATCTGGCGAGCGGCGCGGTGGTGTGGGGGACGAACGTGGTGGGGGCGGTGCCGATGGATGAGCTGGAGTGGGGTGTGAGCAGTTCGCCGCTGGTCCATGGGGATCGGGTGATCGTGGCGCCGCGCGGGAGGGCGGGGGTTTCGCTGGTGGCACTGCGGGCGGACACTGGGGCGTGGGTGTGGTCAGGGGGGGAGTCTTCGGCGCATTACAGTTCGCCACGGGTGGAGACCTTGCTGGGGGTGCCGCAGATCCTGACCTTCACGGCGGCGGCGGCGGCGGCGCACGATCCGCGGGACGGGGCGCTGTTGTGGGCGTACGCGTGGCGCGGGGGACATCCGCATGTGGCGGATCCCCGGGCGGTGGACGACCGGCGGGTCCTGATTTCGAGCGGGTACGGGACCGGTTCCCACCTGGTGGAGATTGAACGCGGCGAGGGTGGGACGTGGTCTGCGGACCGGTTGGTGTGGCGGTCGATCCGGTTGCGGTCGAAGTTCGCCAATGTGCTGCTGCGGGGCGGGTATGTGTACGGGCTGGACGATGGCCGGCTGGTCTGCGTGGACCTGGCGGACGGGACGCGGCGTTGGGATGGGGAACGGTACGGGCACGGACAGGTGTTGCTGGTGGACGAGTGGATTCTGGTGACGACGGAGAGCGGCGAGGTGGCGCTGGTGGAGGCGAAGCCGGAGGCATTTCGGGAGGTGGCGCGGTTCCGGGCGTTGGAGGGCAAGACGTGGAACCCGCCGGCGCTGGCGGGCGACCTGTTGCTGGTGCGCAACGACCGGGAGGCGGCGGCCTTCCGGATCCCCCTGCGGCCATGAAGGGTGCCGGGGCGTGGAAGGAGGGACGGGGCCGGGTCGTGACGGGCTGGAGCGTGGTCCTATTGACCGGCTGGCTGGCGGCCGGCTGCGATGGGTGGCGGGGCGACGGACGTCCGGGCGGGGATCAGGGTCGATGGACGCGGATCGAGGAGGTTGGGACGGCAGACCGGGGGCGCGAAGGACGGCAGGGGCCGCGGGGGCCGGACGGGCTGACGACGAATGCGTGGTTGTCGGTGATCCAGACGGAGTTGTCGCCGGCAACCTTGTGGCGCACGAGGGCGGACACGGTGCGGCTCTTTGGCGAACTGGGGCGATTGGGACTGGGGGGGCCGACCTTCCTGGCCTACTCGTCGCCGACCGGGATCGCGGTGTTGCGCCCGGGTCATGGGATTGCCGGGGGGGAGATGCGGGAGAACTGGTTGCTGACGGGTTTCCCCGGGGCGGAGGGCTGGGAGGATTGGGACAGTCCGTGGGCGGTGTTCTTGGAGCGACGACCGGAGCGGGTGGACCTGGATGAGGACGGGGTGGCCTTGCGTTTCGCGGGGGAGGCGGGGCATTTCACGGCGATGCCGCTGTACGGGTATTACAAGCCACCGCAGCAGGGGCGGGAATTCCTCACGGACCAGGGGTTCAAGGAGAAGGGCTTATTGACGTGGGAATGGGGAACCGTGGTGGCGCGGGATCCCCTGACGCGGCTGCGATACTGGGCGGGGGCGACGCGGCGGTTTCCGATTGGGGTGGAGGAGACGGTGCGGGTGGATGCGCGGCGGGGGGAGGTGGTGGTGCGGCAGGCGTACCGGTGGTTGGAGATCGGGGACGAATGGGGGACCCGACCGCTCCATGTGGCACCGGTGAGTCCGACGCTGGGGTTGGTATTGACCAAGGGGCAGTCCTTTCCGGTGGAGTTCTCGAAGCCGCCCTTCGATTTCGAGATCGCGACGCCGTACGGGCCGTACTTCGGGGTGCCTGGGGTGGAGGGATACGAGATCCGGTTTCAGGTGTTGCGGTATGTGGATGAGGTGGAGGCAGTGCGGGCGCTGGACCCGGGGGCGACGGACGCGGTTCGGGAGGCGTTGGAGGGGGTTCGGGAGGCGGCGCGCCGGTGGGTTGCCGGGGAGGCCTCCGGGGCGTTCCCGACCGGGGATGGGGTGGAGGCACTGCGGGCCTGGGAGTGGGTGGCGCGGGGATTGCCGTACTATGACGAGGGGACGCGAATGTGGGTGGCGGCCCAGCTCAAGCGCCGGCTGGAGGGGTTTGGGTGGGATGGGAAAGGCCTGGCGGAAGCGGGGACTGCGGTGCGAACGGCACTGTGGCAGGCGTTGTGGGCGTACACGCGGTTTTCCGGGGACGAGGCTGTCCTGGGGGCGAGGTGGCTGGAGTGGCGGGCGTTGGCGCTGAGGGGAGAGCGGGGCGGTTGGGCGGGACTTGGGGCATGGCGGACGGCGGGTGTGGGGGATGAGGCGGCGGGTGCGATTGCGCTGGCGCGCCTGGCGTTCCTGGCCGGGGATGGGGAGGTGTACAATGTGGCCTGCGGAAGGGTGGCGCGGGAGTTGGTGCGGATGCAGGCACGGGTCCGTGGGGCGGCGTGGTACCGGGAGCAGCAGCCGTGGCATTCGTTGGAACCGATTGGAGTGACGGCCTGCGTGACGGAACTTGGTGATGGGACGGAGGGATGGCGGCTGGAACGACCGCGGAACGGGGCTGGATTTGACACCGCATGGGCGGCGCGACGCTGGGGGCACCTGGCGGAACCGGCAGTCGGCCGGTTCTTGCGGGAGCGAATAGTGGGCGACGTGGGGCGGGAAGTGCGGGCGTTGTTGGAGGGAATTGGCGGCGCGGCGTGGGAGGGAGGTGTAGTGCCGATCCCGGACGCGTTGGTCGGAGTGGAAGGGCTGGTCCTGGGGGCGCGACCGGAGGTGTTGGGGGCGGGTGGGCGGGAGGGCCAGCCCGTGGAGGAATTAGCCCGGCGGGTGCTTGCACTGCGTGCGGCGGCGGGTCCGCCGCGGATCCAACGGTGGATTGGGGACGCACCTTCCTTCGACTCGGAGGCTGGATACGGTGAGGCGGGGGGTGAACCCGGGACCGTCCTGGTCCAGGCCGTGGAATGGGGGCAGGTGGGTGACGAGGGATGGCCTTCGGTGCCGGGATGGCGGTGGGGGACTCCCTCGGGTCATCCGTGGTCGGTGGGCACCGTTCGGGTTGGGACCGAAGGGCAGGCGGGACCGCCGGAGCGGGGGGTGATCAGTCCGAACGCCGTTCAGTTGCGATGGGCGGAGGCGCGTTGAGGGAGGGTGGGGTGGTTGGCGGACGTGGAAGGCGCCGGAGTTGACCGAACATCTGGCAACTGGTGATGGCGGCCCAGAGCCAGGCGGCACCGAAGAGGAGGAGGCTCGACTGCCACCAGAAGGGGTCCGGGAGGTGGACTTCGTCCAGGGCGTAGTACCAGAACCGCCCGAGTTCGAGCATCCAGGCGCCGAAAAAAACGAGGAAGAGGAGGAAACCTGAGATGGACAGGATCAGTTGCCCGAGACCGGCCACCCGGAATCCGGCCAGCCAGGACCCCAGTCCGGGGGTGGCCAGTTGGTTGATGAGGATGGCGACCTGGAGGCGGTCGCGGGGCGGGAGGCGACTGAACCGCCGGCTGGGGCTGGCAGTGAGGGGAGGCGCCTGCGCCGCCATGGGGGAGGGATTGGGGATTGCGGGCGAGTCCGAGTTAGCCGCGCCGATCGGTTCCGGGGCGGGCGAGGCTCAGGACGACAAACCAGGCATCGTCGTTCTTGTCGTCACCGCCGAGGACGACGGTTTCGCCGGGGACGATGCGCTGGCGCTTTTTGACGACAAGGACGCCTTTGCCAAAGAGCTGGATTTCGAATTCATGGCCACCGAGGTGGAGGATTTCCAGGCGGCACTCCTTGCTCATCTGGACCTGCGTAGGTTTCGGGGCGCGGGTGACGACGGGTTTACGTTCGATCTCGTAGTAGCTGCGCCACTTGAAGATCCGGCGGAGGCGCTTTTCGAGTTCGGGCGCGATGGGTCGGAGTTCGACATCATCGGGTTTGGGGCCGTTGGTGCCCCAAATCAGCTCGGCGACGAGGCGGACCTCCTCGCTGGCGGCGGCCAAGGCGCTGCGGGGGGTGGTGGCAGTTGCGAGGGCGAAGGAGGAGAGAACGAAGCGGAGGAAGGAGCGGGTGTTCATCGGGGGTGGTGGTGCAGCCTCAGAGGATGTCCACACGACCGAGCCAGACGACGGTCATGGAGTCCTGGGCCGAGTAGAAGGTGAGGGTGGTGATGCCTTCGGCGGCGGGCGCCTCGATCTCATGGCCGACCATGGTGGCCGCCATCGCGACAGGGGCGGGTTGTGCGGGGCGGGTCGAGAACTTGGGGAGGGCCCAGACCAGGGCGAGGGCGAGGGCGGCTGAGGGGACGAGCCAGCCGAGCCAGCGGTAAGGCGAGCCACGTTCGGGCGAACGGAACGGTGCGGGACTGGCGCCACCCTGCTCGATGGCCCGGCGGATCTTGGACCAGTAGAAATCGCGCGATTCGGGGAGGGCGACGGTGGGTTCGTGATGGCGAAGGACGTCGCGGAAGTTGCGGAGTCCGTCGCAGAAGGTGCGGGCATCGGGGTCGCTTGGGAGGGATTCCTCAAGGGCCCGGGCCCGGACTTCTGGCAATTCGCCATCCACCCAGGCCTGATAATCGAGTTGGTCTTGGGGGTTCATCGTCGTGTTCCGGGTTGGCCAAGGTCGGGGAGGAGCGTGGCCATGCGGCGCCGGGCATAGAAGAGGCGCGACATGACGGTGCCGATGGAGATTCCTACGACCTGGGCGATTTGTTTGTATTCCATGCCTTCGAACTCGTGGAGGATGAGGACGGTGCGATGGGCTTCGGAGAGTTTGCCGAGGGCTTCATCGATGCGGCGGCGGATTTCCTCGCGTTCAAGGCGTTCGGTGGGATTGGGCCAGACCGGGGGGACGAGGCGATCCCAAGCCTCGGGATCATCCTTCTGGTCCGCATGCGGTTCGACACGGAACCGGCGATGTTTTCGGAAGTGATCCAAGCACACGTTGATCGTAATGCGCGTCAGCCAGGTGGTGAAACTGGAATCCCCGGCGAACTGGCCGAGACGTTTCCAGGCGCGGATCCAGGCTTCCTGAGAGAGGTCGAGCGCCTCCTGTTCGTCTCGGACCATGCTGAAGGCGCGTGCGTACATCTTGTCTCGGTGTCGGGCGACGAGTTCCTCGAAGGCCTCCAAATCGCCAGCCTTGGCAGCGTCCACCAAGGCATCATCCGTCCAGGCGGTCTTGTTGTCGGGCCCGAGCATTTCGTGGACGGGGGGTGTTGCGGAGCTATTCAGGCGGGGTCAGAGGGTTCCCTTGGTACTTGGGATATCGTTGGCGCGGCGGGGATCGAGGCGGCAGGCGAGGTCGGCGGCGCGGGCGCAGGCTTTGAAGAGGGCCTCGACGATGTGGTGAGGTTCGTCACCGTAAAGCAGTTCGAGGTGAAGCGCGCAGCGGGCCTCATTGGTGAAGCCCTGGAAGAACTCGCGGGCGAGGCCGAAGCGGAAGGCCGATGAGGGGTCCTGGGTGCGGTCGGGCGGGGTGGTACGCCGGGCGGCGAGGTTGTTCATGCCGCGCCAGACGAGGGTGGGACGACCGCAGAAGTCAATGACCGCACGGGCAAGGGTTTCGTCCATGGGGACAAAGGCGTCGCCGTAGAGGGGCGACTGGGGATCGAAGGCATGGCCATATCGGCGGATGCCGCGCTTTTCGCCCAAGGCATGGAGATAGGCCTGGCCGAGAGCGATGCCGCAATCCTCGACGGTGTGATGCATGTCCACCTCGAGGTCGCCCCGGCAGCGCAGGGTGAGGTCCACCACGGCATGCTTGGCGAAGAGGGTCAGCATGTGGTCGAAGAAGGGAATTCCGGTGCGGATGGAGGAGCGGCCACGGCCATCCATATCGAGGTTGAGGGTGATCCGGGTCTCCTGGGTGTGGCGACGGATCCGGGCCCGGCGGAGTTGCATGTCGTCGAGGCAGATAGCACAGGGTGCCCTGCGGGCGGAACCGAAAACGTCCCGGGACGCAGGTGCCCGAATGCCTGGTGAGCGTCGCGGCTTGAGCGTTGTTGAAGCCTAGTGGGGAACCTGAGGGCTCGAAAGTCCGTTGCGGGTCGGGTCTAGGGCGGTGAGTGCGGCGTCAACAGAAAAGAGTCTGACTTGTTATAAGAAAGGCGTCAACAGTAAAGAGTCGGTCCTATTATCTTAGTTGTTGTCCTTTGCTGCCTGATATCCGCGACGGATTCGGGCGGGGATTGAAGTTTGGGTGGCGGGTGGCGGAAGGTGGGATCCGGCAAGGTCATGGGTGACGCACGCATCAATACGCACGGTGGGCGGGTTCGGGTGGATCAACTTCTTTCCCGGTATGGGTATGCGTCGCGTCGTGAGGGGCGGGCGTGGTGGAAGGCGGGGCGTGTGACGGTGGACGGCCAGCCGGTAAGGGACGGATCGGAGCGGGTGGAGGTGGGGCGGGTGCGGATTGACGGGGAGGGGGTGGAGGGGCCGGACGGATTGCTGGTGATGCTGAACAAACCTCAAGGGGTGGTGTGTACGCGAGACGACCGGGAAGGGCCGACGGTTTACGATCTGCTACCGGCGCGGTGGTTGCGCCGGAATCCTCCTGTGACCACGGTGGGACGGTTGGATCGGGACACCACCGGGTTGCTGCTGGTGACAGATCTGGGGGAGTGGGTGCATCGGTGGACGTCACCGAGGCACCATGTGGAGAAGTGCTACGAGGTGGAGGTGCATGGGATGCTGCGACCGGAATGGGTGGAGTTGTTCGCCTCGGGGACGTTGCGCCTGGAGGGGGAGGAGGGTCCGTGTCTTCCAGCGAGGTTGGAACTGGTTTCGGGGACCGAGGCGCGCCTGCACCTTAGGGAGGGCCGGTATCACCAGGTGAAGCGGATGTTTGCGGAGGTCGGGGTGGAGGTGGTGCGACTGCACCGTCCCGGTTTTGGGCCGTACGGACTGGAGGGACTGCCGGTTGGGGAGTGGCGGTTGCTGGCGCTGCCTGGGAAGGCGGCGGGGGGGGAGGCCGGCGATCAGGCGGGATCGTAATTGAGCCAGGGGCCGAGCCAGCGTTCAGATTCGGCGATGGGCACGCCTTTGCGGCGGGCGAGATCCTCGATTTGATCGCGACCCAGTTTGCCGACGGCGAAGTACTTCGAATCCGGGTGGGAGAAGTAGAGGCCGCTGACGGAGGAGCCGGGCCACATGGCAAAGTTCTCGGTAAGGGAGATGCCGGCGGCGCGTTCGGCGTCGAGGAGGTTCCAGAGGAGACCCTTCTCGGTGTGGTCAGGGCAGGCGGGATAGCCGGCGGCGGGGCGGATGCCGCGGTAGGCTTCTTCGATCAGGTCCTCGTTGGTGAGGTGTTCCTCGCGGCCGTAGCCCCAGTCGCGCCGTGCCTGGAGGTGGAGCCATTCGGCGAAGGCCTCGGCGAGGCGGTCGGCGAGCGCCTCGGCCATGATGGCGTTGTAGTCGTCGTGACCGGTCTTGCAGACCTCGACGAAATCCTTGAGGCCATGGCCGACGGTGACGGCGAAGGCGCCAAGGAAGTCCGGGGGTCCGGGGTGACCTTCGAGTTGGGCGGGGGCGATGAAATCGGCGAGACACCAGCAGGGTTTGCCGTCCTCCTTGACGGCCTGCTGACGGAGGAAGCGGAACCGGGCGCGTTCGGACGTGCGGGACGGATCGGCGAAGAGGACCACGTCGTCGCCGTCGCGAGCGGCGGGGAAGAAGCCGTACACGGCGCGGGCCTGGAGGAGGTTCCCGGTGACGAGGCGGTCAAGGAGTTGGCGGGCGTCGGCGTAGAGTTTTCGGGCCTCCTCGCCGTGCCGGGGGTGGTCCAGGATGGCTGGGTAACGGCCGCGCAATTCCCAGGTGTGAAAGAACGGCGACCAGTCGATGAAGGGGACGAGGTCGGAGAGGTCGATTGGGGTGGCGGCCTGGCCGGGCGCGGTCGCCGGGGCGCAGCCCGGGGGTGGCGTCGAGGCGACGGTGCGGCAGCCGAGGAAGGCCGGGGTGGGCGGGGTGTAGGCGGTCCAGTCGAACCGGGGAGCGCGCTGGCGGGCCTCGGCGATGGAGAGGAGTTGGGCGCGTTGTCCCGCGTGTTGGGAGCGGAGTTGCTTGTACTCGTCGCGGACCCGGGCGACGAAGGGGGCGCGGTCGGTGTCGCTGAGGAGGGAACTGACCACCGGGACGGCGCGGCTGGCATCGAGGACATGGATGACCGGGGCGTTGCGGGCGGGGGCGATTTTGACGGCGGTATGGGCACGGCTGGTGGTGGCGCCACCGATCAGGAGGGGCAGGTGGAGGCCCTGCCGCTCCATTTCGCGGGCCACGTGCTGCATTTCGTCGAGGGAGGGGGTGATGAGGCCGCTGAGGCCGACGATGTCCACGCGATGTTCCCGGGCGGCATCGAGGATGCGGTCGCAGGGGACCATGACGCCGAGGTCGATGACCTCGTAGTTGTTACAGCCGAGGACGACGCCGACGATGTTTTTGCCGATGTCGTGGACGTCGCCCTTGACGGTGGCGAGAAGGACGCGACCGGCGGCGCGGGTGGCGGCCCCGGCGGCCTCAGCGGCCCGTTTTTCGGCTTCGAGGAAGGGGGTGAGGTAGGCGACGGCTTTTTTCATGACGCGGGCCGACTTGACGACCTGGGGGAGGAACATCTTGCCGGCGCCGAAGAGGTCGCCGACGACGTTCATGCCGGCCATGAGGGGACCTTCGATGACGGCGAGGGGGCGTCCGAGTTTCTGTCGGGCCTCTTCGGCGTCGGCTTCGATGTGGGCGTCGAGGCCCTTGACGAGGGCATGTTCGAGGCGTTTTTCGACGGGTTCGGCACGCCAGGCTTCGGCGGTGCGGGCGGGGTCGGCGGTCTCGCCGGTTTGTCGGCGCTTGAGGTCTTCGCCGAGGGCGACGAGACGTTCGGTGGCATCGGGGCGGCGATTGAGGAGGACATCCTCGACGCATTCGAGGAGGTCCTTGGGGATTTCCTCGTACACCTCGAGCATGCCGGCGTTGACGATGCCCATGTCGAGGCCGGCGCGGATGGCGTGGTAGAGGAAGGCGGCGTGCATGGCTTCGCGCACGGCGTTATTGCCGCGGAAGCCGAAGCTGATGTTGGAGATGCCACCGCTGACGCGGGCGCCGGGGAGGTGTTCCTTGATCCAGCGGGTGGCGCGGATGAAGTCCACGCCGTAATTGGCATGGTCTTCGATGCCGGTGCCGACGGTAAGGACGTTGGGGTCGAAGACGATGTCGTGGGGATCGACGCCGGCTTCGCGGGTGAGGAGGTCGTAACTGCGGCGGCAGACCTCGATGCGACGCTCGAAGGAGTCGGCCTGGCCCCGTTCATCGAAGGCCATGACCACCATGGCGGCGCCGTAACGGCGGATGAGGCGGGCCTGTTGGAGGAACTTCTCCTCGCCTTCCTTGAGGGAGATGGAATTGACGATGCCGCGGCCCTGGAGGCAGCGGAGACCGGCCTCGAGCACGGACCAGTTCGAGGAATCGACCATGATCGGAACGCGGCTGATGTCCGGTTCGGCCGCGACCAACTGGAGGAAGCGGGTCATGGCGGCGACGCCGTCGAGCATGCCCTCATCCATGCAGACATCGATGATCTGGGCGCCGTTTTCGACCTGTTGTTTGGCGATGGCGAGAGCCTCCTCGTAGCGGCCGGCGAGGATGAGGTTTTTGAACTTGGGGGATCCGGCGACGTTGGTGCGTTCGCCGATGTTAACGAAGGTGCGGGCAGCGCCGGCGGGATCGGCATCGACGGGGAGGCCGTCGGGATCGGGCGGGGTGCTCAGGCCGGGGGCCGGGGGTGCATCGGGGGCGGGAGAATGGAGGGTGAACGGTTCCAGGCCGCTGAGTCGGAGCGCGGGGGCGACCTTTGGGGGGGTGCGGGGCGGGCAACGGCGCACGGCGTTGGCGAGGGCCCGGATGTGGTCGGGGGTGGTGCCGCAGCATCCGCCGACGAGGTTGAGCCAGCCGTTCTCGGCCCAGTCCTGGAGTTGGGGGGCGAGACTGGACGGCGTTTCCGGGAAGCCTGTTTCGGAGAGTGGGTCGGGGAGGCCGGCGTTGGGGTAGAAGCAGGAGAAGGCGGGGACCGCGTGGACAAGTTCCTCGACGAAGGGGCGCATCTCCTTTGGACCGAGGGCGCAGTTGAGGCCGACGGCGAGGGGTTGGGCGTGTAAGATCGAGTGCCAGAAGGCCGTCGGCGTCTGGCCCGTCAGGGTGCGGCCAGACCGGTCGGTAATGGTACCGGAGATGATGATGGGGAGGCGGTCATGGGGACTTTTCCGGGAGAGCACCTCGTCGATGGCGAAGAGGGCTGCTTTGGCGTTGAGGGTGTCGAAGATGGTCTCGACCAGGAGCAGGTCCACGCCGCCTTCGAGGAGGGCCTCGACCTGTTCGCGATAGGCCTGCCGGAGTTGGTCAAAGCGGACGGCGCGAAATCCGGCGTCACCGACTTCGGGCGAGATCGAGGCGGTGACCGGCATGGGGCCCATGGCGCCGGCGACGAAGCGGGGAAGGCCGGTTTCGTTGGCGACCTGGTCGGCGGCCTGGCGGGCGAGTTGGGCGGCGGCGCGATTCATGTCGGCGGCGATCTCACGGAGGACGGGATCGGCCACCACGTCGTCGAAGAAGGCCTGGTCCTTGCGGCCCATCGGGTGTCGGGGGAAGAGGAAGTCGTGCTGGCCGATGGTGGTGGCCGAGAAGGTATTGGTTTCGACGATGTCCGCGCCGGCTTCGAGGTACTCGCGATGGATACGCTGAATCAACTCGGGCTGGGTGAGGACGAGCAGTTCGTTATTGCCCTTGAGGTCCTTGCCCTGCCAGGAGGCGAAGCGGGCACCCCGGAATGCCGCTTCGTCGAGGGGATGGCGCTGGAGCATGGTTCCCATGGCGCCATCGAGCAGGACGATGCGTTCGCGCAGGAGACGACAGAGGGGATGGCTGGACGTTTCGGCGTAACTCATGGCGGGACCCGATCGGGAAGGGCCATCGGCATGGGAGCAAAGGTTGGACCCGTGATCAAATCAATTCATCCGGATGCGATGATATGAATTGGTTGAAAAGGGGAGGGGAAGCGCACTGATGTGGCGTTGAACCGCGGGCTTAACGGTGAGTACGCTAGTAGTCGAAGGCTGCTGGAAGTGCGCGCTCCTTGGGGAAAGGAGGCGCTTGAGAGAAATGGAGCGAGCGAAGGGATTCGAACCCTCGACATTCACCTTGGCAAGGTGACGCTCTACCAGGCTGAGCTACGCTCGCTTCCCGTGAAGCGCGGACAGGGTGGGCAATGGGCGGGGGGATTGCAAGCGTTCAATTGCGCAGCGTTCAATTGCGCTGTTGCTCGGGCGCGGGATCCCGGAGTTGTGGTGAGAGGTGCGAGCGTCGCGCAGCGTCGCTACGGAGGGCCGAGTTCCACGAGGCCGCAACGGTGTGGAGCGCTGGGTTGAGGACTCGCAGGGCTCGTCCCTTCGCGATTTGCAGCCTCCTCAACCCCCATTCCGGGATGCGCCGCCCGATCCGCATCCGGCGTAGAAGTCCTCGACGGTTTTCTGGAAGATGTTTTCCTGGCCGAGTTTGATGATGGCCATTTCGCGCCGGGCATTTTCGGCGGAGTCGCTGGCGTGGGCTGCATTGACCATAATGGTCGAGCCGAATTCGCGGCGGATGGAACCGGGGGGAGCCTGGGAGGGGTCGGTGGGTCCGAGGACATCGCGGATTTTGCGGATGGCCTCGGGGCCTTCGTAAACGATGGCGATGCATTTCTCGGTGCCCGGTTCGTGCAGGCGCCCGGGCGGGCACTGACTGGGGGCGAGGCCGGACATGAACTGCACGATCTCCTCGAACCGATGGTCTCCGAAGGCGGGGCCGAGGAGTTCGCCGAGGCGGGCGGCGACGTCCGGGCCGGGGCGGAAGCCGAATTCCTTTTCGAGGGCGGCGGCGGCACGATGGCCGACGGACTCGTTGAGGCGGGTGCGAAGGATGTCACGGACGGGCCCGTAGAACTCGACGGCATCGGCGACGCTCATGCGGTGGACCTTGATGGCGACGATGGCGAGGCCGGTGCGGGAGAAGAAGTCGATGACGTTTCCGGGGCGGCCGGAGGGGAAGCGAAAGTTGTCGGGCTTGATGAGGACGAGGGTGCGTTCGATGGGGCCGGGGGCGTCGTGGAAGGCGACGTCTTCGAGGAGGCCGCCGTCCCGGGCGGCGTAGCGGGCCCAGATCTGGAGTTTGGAGGCGGCTTCCTCGCCGTTGGGGGCGGCGAGGACGGCGGGTTCGAAGTACCGGGCCTGGCCGTGTTCGTCGAGGATCAGGTCGCCAAAGGAATCGCGGATGGTTTCGCCGCTGCGGGGGGTCTGGGTGAAGTTGCCGACCACGGACCGGACCTTTCGGACGGCGTCTTCGCCGCGGAAGAGGAGGACCATGACGCGACGGCGGCGTCCGGTGGCGGGATTGGGGGCGAGGTTCCGGGCGACGTAGTCGCGGATCCATTCCTGGATGCGGCGGTCCTGGGGATCCTCGGCGGAGACGATGTGGGCGGCGTATTCGTCGATGAGGGTCTGGCTGGGGGCGAACATGCGGGCGGCCACGAGTTCGAGCCCGGTGCGGGTGATCAATCTGGCAAAAATCCCGCCGGTGCGGGATTTCTGGAGGGTGTAGGGAGTGAGGATGACGTAGGCGAGTTGGTCGGCCATGGAATCAGGGGGGGCCGGGAGCGGGTTCCGGCGCAGGGTTGGCGAGAGGGGACTCGGAGGTGGGGGATGGGATCGCGGGTGGCGTTGCGGATGGCGTTGCGGGTGGCGTTGAGGTTTTGCCGCCGAGGATCTTGAACATGACGGCGCCGCAAGCGGGGCATTTGCCCTTCACGGCTTTGCGACCGTTCTTCATTTGTTCCTCGACGGCCTCGGCGATGGGACGCTTGGCTTTGCACTTGACGCAGTAACCTTCGATCATAGGGCCGGGCCGTGAGGCGGAGGAGGGACCGCTGCCGGCATGGAAACCTTACGAATGGGCTTGTTTGAGCGTCAATCGGCAAAACCCCGGCACGACCCGGGGGCGGGGAAGGGGGAACAGGATGGGAGCGAGCGATTCCGGTGACTTCATGATTCGTGGGCCGGAAGGCCTGGGCGAATGGGAGGCGCTGTACGATCTGCGCTGGCGGGTGTTGCGGGCGCCGTGGGGGCAGGAGCGTGGGAGCGAGCGGGACGAAGGGGAGGCGGACAGCGTTCATCGGGTGGCCGTGACGTCGGCGGGGCGGGTGATTGGGACAGGGCGGGTTCAGTGGGTGGCGGAGGGGGTGGCGCAGGTGCGCTACATGGCGGTGGAGGAGGCCTGGCGCGGAAGGGGCGTGGGTGCCGCGCTTCTGGAGTCCCTGGAACGGGAGGCGGGGCGACGCGGGGCCGGGGAGATCGGCCTGAATGCGAGGATTGAGGTGGCGGAGTTCTACGCACGGAGGGGGTATCGGGCGATGGGTCCGGGGCCGGTGCTTTTCGGGCGGGTGGAGCATGTGGTCATGGTGAAGGCACCGGTTCGGATTGAACCCTGACGTTCACCCGGCAGGCTGGCGGCATGCGCCTGACGGCTGGGGAGACGGACACGATTGCGGCCATTGCGACCCCGATGGGCGAGGGGGGGCTGGCGGTGGTGCGGCTGTCGGGGCGGGAAGCGCTGGCGGTGGCGGACCGGGTTTTCGTGACGCCGGGTTCGGCGAGGGGGGGAGCCTTGGTGGCGGCGACGCACACCCTGCATTACGGGCATGTGGTGCGGGATGGGAAGGTGGTGGATGAGGTGCTGCTTGCGGTGATGCGGGCGCCTCGGACGTTCACGCGCGAGGACGTGGCGGAGATTTCGTGTCATGGCGGGGTGTTCGTGGCGCGGCAGGTGCTGGACGCCGTGCTGGCGGCGGGGGCGCGGCTGGCGTTGCCCGGGGAATTCACGCGGAGGGCGTTCTTGAACGGGCGGCTGGATCTGGTTCAGGCGGAAGCGGTGGCGGATCTGATCCATGCCCGGACGGAGCGCGCCTTGTGGGCGGCCCAGGAGCAGCTGGCGGGGACGTTGTCGCGGCGGGTGGGCGGGCTCCGGGACGATCTGATGGGGGTGCTGGCGCATGTCGAGGCGCACCTGGATTTCCCGGACGAGGACATCGAGCCGGAGACGCAGGACGGGATGGGAACGCGTTTGGAATCGGCCCTGGGGCGGATGGACGGGTTGCTGGCGACGGCGCGGGAGGGGGAGGTGCTGCGTCGGGGCGTGCGAGCGGCGATCATCGGGCGCCCGAATGCCGGGAAATCGAGTTTGTTGAACGAGTTGGTGGGGCGGGATCGGGCGATCGTTTCGCCGGTGGCGGGGACGACGCGGGACACGATCGAGGCGACGGCCAACGTGAGGGGCATTCCTGTGGTGTTTGTGGACACGGCGGGACTGCGGCAGGCCGGAGACGCGATCGAGGAGGAGGGGGTGCGGCGTTCGCGGCGGGCGGCGGCCCACGCGGAGCTGCTGCTTCATGTGTTGGACGGATCCGAGCCGATGTCGGCGACGGACCGGGGATTTCTGGAGGAGTTTGCCGGGCGTCCCCGGGTGTTGGTCCTGAACAAGGCGGATCTCGGATCGGACCTGGCGTTGAGGGAACTGGGGCCGGCGGCGGTGTCGGTGAGCTGTCGGACGGGGGAGGGGTTGGAGGCGCTGAAGGACGCGATCGTGCGGGAGGCAGGGTCGGGGCGAGCGGGTGGAGGGACGGAGGACATTGCCATCAATGCCCGGCACGAGGACATTCTGCGTCGGGCGCGGGTGGCGGTGGGATCGGCGGCCGATGCATTGCGGGCGGGGGAGGGGCTGGAACTGGTGGCGATGGAATTGCGATTGGGGGTCCAGGCGTTGGGCGAGATGGTGGGGAAGACGACGACGGAGGATTTGCTGGACCGGATATTCGGCGAGTTTTGCCTTGGCAAGTGATGGGGGGGATAGCTGGGGGAGGGGGGGGCTCTTCCTTCCGGGACTTCGAGGGTGAGGAGGTGGAGGCTGCGCTTGGCGGGAGGGGGCGGGGTCCGTATCGTGGTGCGCGTGAAGTGGAATCGTCGATGGGTGCTGCCTGCCGTGTTTGTGGGGGTGGCGGCACTGACGCGATGGCCCGGTTTGTTTCCGCCGAATTTCAGTGCGTTTTATGCGTTGGCGTTTTGTGCGGGGGCCTTCTTTCGGGGCCAGGTGGCCTGGTGGGTGCCATTGGGGACGTTGCTGGCGACGGACCTGGTGTTGAACTGCTACTACCAGTACTGGCTCGGGTACGAGGCGTTCCAGTGGTACCAGCTTTTGAATTACGCGGGGTTTGCGGTGCTCATCGGGTTGGGGCGGTGTTTCCGTTCGCACCGGGGGCTGTTGCCGTTGCTGGGGGGAGGCCTGCTGGGGGCGTGTTTGTTTTACGTGCTTACGAACACGGCTTCCTGGTTGTTCAATCCGTTCGGGCATCCGGAATACACCAAGGATCTGGCCGGCTGGCTGGTGGCGTTGACCAAGGGGACGGCGGGGTTTCCGCCCACGTGGGAGTTCTTCCGCAACACGATGCTGAGCGGGGGGCTGTTCACCGCACTGTTCGCGTGGGTGCACCGGTGGGCGCCTTCGCCTGAGACGGAGGCGGCGCGGGATCCGGAGCCTGAGGGAGAGGAGGCGGAAGGGACGCCGAAGGGGAGGCCGTCGGCGAAACCGGCACCTGCCGAGGCGTGAGGATGCCGGGGGGGGGCGTCCCTCCAGGGGACAACTTGGGTGAGTGGAAGGGGGAGGACGCGCCGGCTATGCGCGGCGGGCATGACGGTGGGGCGATGGGTTGAGGACTCGCGGAGCTCGTCCCTCCGGGGGGTGGAGGGTTGTGTGCGAAACGAGCCGACGGGGAGCCGTGGCGGACCCGTGGCTACCGGCGGTTCCGGGTTCAGGCGCGGAAGGTGGCGCCCAGGCGATCCTTCAGATGGGCGAGGATCTTGTCGTGGGAGGCATTGGCCTCGGCATCGGTGAGGGTTCGATCAGGAGCGCGGTAGGTGAAGGCGTAGGCGACGCTTTTCTGGCCAGCGGGGAGGCGTTCGTCGCGGAAGACATCGAAGAGTTCGGCGGATTCGAGGTGGAGCGCCTTTGCCTGACGAACGGCCTGGAGGACGGCGTCGTGGGTGACGGATTCCGGAAGGAGCATGGCCGCATCGCGGCGGGTGGCGGGGAAGGCGGGGAGGGCCTTGAAGGAGCGGGCCGGGTTGCGGCGGGCGAGGAGGGCGTCGAGATCGAGTTCGGCGAGGAGGACGGGGTCCCGCAGATCGTAGTCGCGGGCAAGCCGGGGATGGAGTTGTCCGAGGGTGCCGAGGGGCAGTTTGCCGCCGAGGGCGATGGTGGCGTGTTCGACGAAGAGATCCGTGGAGGCGTCCTGGCGCTGGAATGCGGCGCCGCGAAGTCCGAGATGTTCGAAGAACGTCTCGATGAGGCCCTTGAGGTCATGGGCATCGTACCGGGCATCGCGGTCGGTTCCGGACCAGGACGCGGGATGACGGGCGCCGGTGAGGGCGATGCCGACGCTCCAGGATTCGGTGGTCCGGGATGAGGCGTCCTGGCGGCGGAAGATGCGTCCCAACTCGAACAGGGCGACGTCCCGGTTCTGGTGGCGGAGGTTGTGGCGGAGGACGTCCAGCAACCCGGGGATCAGACTGGGGCGGAGGGCGTCCATGTCGTGACTGAGCGGATTGGCCAGGCGGACGATGGCGGGGTCGGGGACGCCACGAATGGAGGGGAGGGCGACGAGAGTCTGGCCCTGTGCCTCACTGAGGCCGAGGCCGGTGAGCCATCGGCGCACCTCCATGAAGGCGTCGTAGCGGGCATCGAAGGGATGGGTGCCCTGGGCCTGGCGCGGGGGTACGGAGGGGATGCGATCGACGCCGTACATGCGGGCGACCTCCTCGATGAGGTCGGTTTCGCGTTTCAGGTCCACGCGGTAGGTGGGGATGGAGACGGTGAGGGGTTCAGGGGCGGCGGATTCGGCGACGGCGCGGGGGCGGCGGTGGGCGGCCTTGAGGCCGAGTTGGGCGAGGAGGCATTCGATCTCCTCGGGTGAGAGATGGGTGCCAAGGAGCTGGTTGACCCTGGCGTGACGCAGGGTGACGAGGCGGGGTTGGACCGGGGAGGGGTAGGCGTCCACGACTCCCGGGGCCATGGAACCGCCGGCGAGCGAGAGGATGAGGTGGGCGGCGCGGGCGCTGGCGGCCCCGGGTTGATTGGGATCGGCGCCGCGTTCGAAGCGGTAGGAGGCGTCGGTGCGGATGCCGAGGGTCTTCGAGGTGCGGCGGATCGAGGTGGGGGCGAAGTTGGCCGACTCGAGGAGGATGTCGCGGGTCTGGTCGGTGACCTCTGAGTTCTGGCCGCCGATGATCCCGGCGAGGGCGAGGGGGCGGGTCGGGTCGGCGATGACGAGGTGATCCGGGGCGAGGGTGTGGGTCCGACCGTCCAGGGCGGTGAAGGATTCGCCATCGGAGGCGCGGCGGACGATGATGGCGGGGCGGCCCTGGGCGTCGGGGGCAAGGGACCGATAGTCGAAGGCGTGGAGGGGCTGGCCGGTTTCGAGCATCACGTAGTTGGTGACGTCCACGACGTTGTTGATGCTGCGGAGGCCGACCCGTTCGAGAGTGGTGCGGAGCCAGTCCGGGCTGGGGCCGACGCGGATGCCGAAGAGGACGCGGGCGGTGTAGCGCGGGCAAAGTTCAGGGGCTTCGAGACGGACGGAGACGCAGTGATCGGCCGGCGGATGGTCCGAAGCGGGATCGGGGGTGGGGACGGTGGGGAGACGAAGGGGTTGACCGGTGACGGCGGCGATTTCGCGGGCGATGCCGATGACGCTGTTGAGGTCTGGGCGGTTGGGGGTGACTTCGAGGTCGAAGAGGGTGTCGGGACGGCCGCGGCCCAGGTATTCGGCGAAGGGTTGGCCGGCGGTGGCCTCGGGTTGGAGGATGAGGAGGCCCTCTTCGCGGGCGAGGCCGAGGGATTCGGGGTGGATGCCGAGTTCGTCGGCGGCGCACAGCATGCCGTGGGATTCCACACCGCGAATTTTGCCGACTTTGATGACGAACGGGGCGGATTCGCCGGGACGGGGTGGGAGGGGGTGGCCGGGGAGGATGAGAGGGACTTTGTCGCCGGGTTTGAAGTTCTGGGCGCCGCAGACGATCTGGCGTTCGCCCTGGCCGTCGTGGACGCGGCAGACGGAGAGTTTGTCGGCGTTGGGATGTTTATCGCGGGTGAGCACTTCGGCGACGACCACGCCCGGGAAGTCGCCACCCAGCGATTCCATGGCTTCGACTTCGAGGCCGAGCTGGGTCAGACGTTCGGCCAGTTCGCCGGGGGAGCCGTCGAACCCGACGTATTCGCGGAGCCAGTTGAGGGTGACCTTCATGCGATGGGGCGGAGGGGAGGCTCAGGGGCGGGCGAGGATCTCGCGGACGGGCTGGGCGGCATTGGGGAAGAAAGCATGGAAGTCTTCGCCGAGGAAGGCGGCGACGGTGGAGGCCATCTGGGCCTGGGTGACGAGGAGGGTGTTGGAACGTTCGCCGAGCGGGGCGGTGTCGGGTCCGAGGACGGCGAACCACATGTAGGCCGAGGCGGCGATGGCGCGTCCGTGGTCCTTCCAGGCCAGTGGGGCGGGGCCGCGTCCGTGGTCCACGGTGATGAGGAAGGTGGTGCGGTCACGGTAATCGGGCATGGACTGGACGAGGGTCCAGAGGGAGGCGAGGAAGCGGTCAAATTCGTGGGCGGCACGGAGGTAGCGTTCGTAGCTGCCGTCGTGGGCCCAGTCGTCGGTTTCGCCGAGGGAAATGTACATGGCGCGCGGTTGAAGGCTGCGCACCGCGTGGCGGGCGGCGTAGCCGACGAAGGTATCGAGGAGGACGCCGGACCAGATGGTGCGTCCGTACTCGACCATTTCGGTGAGGGCATCGGGGACGTCCATGCGGCGGGTGCCGGGAGGGACATCGAACCCGCTCCAGACGGGGAAGCCTGCGCGCGGGGCATTGAGGATCCAGGGAAGGACATCCCAGTTGATGGCGGCGGCGACCCGGTCGCGGTAGGCGGGGAGGGTGTTGAGCCACTCGAAGACGTTGGTATTGACGTTGAGGGTCTTGTCGTTGCTGTCGATGCGGGGATCGGCGTAGCCGGTGAGGAGTTCGTTGTAGCCGGGGTAGGAGAAGAGGCGGGTATTGGAGACGCGGACATCGCTGCGCAGGTCGCGGTTGCCCCAGAGCTGGCCCTGGGTGGCGACGGTGGACCAAAGGAAGGGCAGCAGGGCCTGGCGCCGTGCCTCCGGGGTGGGTCGCCAGTACAGCTCGCGCAGGGCGTTGGTGTTGCCGACATTGCCGTACTCGCGGCTGATGAGGATTTCCTCGGCGCCGCGGAAGACCTCCTCCCAGCGGAGGCCGTCGGTGGAGATGAGGAAGACATGCCGGGTGGCGCGGTCGGCGCCGTGGGCGCTGGGGGCGATGAAGGCGGCGAGGCCGACGGCGGCCAGGAGAGCGGTGGCGATGGATTTCATGAGGTGGCAGGGGTGGAGGCGGGAAGGGTGCCGGGGCGCGAGGGGAGAGATTGGGGAATCAGAATTGGCGGAGGAAACGGACATCGTTTCCGTAGAAGAGCCGGATGTCGTCGATGCCGTGGCGAAGCATGGCAATGCGCTCGATGCCGAACCCGAAGGCCCAGCCGGACCAGACCTCGGGGTCATACCCGACGTTTTCGAAGACCTGGGGATGGACCATGCCGCATCCGGCGATTTCGAGCCATTCCTTGCCGAGGCGTTGGACCAGGGCGTTGCTGAAATCGATCTCGAAGCTGGGCTCGGTATAGCTGAAGTAGTGGGGACGGAAGCGGATCCGGGTGTCCTCGCCCATCAGGGTGCGAAAGACGAATTCGACGGTGCCCTTGAGGTCGCCGACGGTCACGTCGCGATCGACGTAGAGGCCTTCCACCTGGTGGAAGGTGGGATTGTGGGTGGCGTCGGCGTTGTCGCGCCGGTACACGCGGCCGGGGACGATGATGCGGATGGGAGGGGGTTGACGTTCCATGACCCGGATCTGCACCGAGCTGGTGTGGGTGCGGAGCAGGGGGCGGTCGGCCAGATCGAGGTAGAAGGTGTCCTGCGCGTCGCGGGCCGGATGGTCGGCGGGGGTGTTGAGGGCATCGAAGCAATGGCGCTCATCCTCGATTTCGGGTCCGTCGGCGACGGCGAACCCCAGGCGGCGGAAGGCGGCGACGATGGCGTCCGTGGTCTGGGTGAGGGGGTGGAGGCGGCCCAGGTGGCGGCGACGTCCCGGCGCTGTGAAATCCGCCGGGATGCGGGGGGCGGTTGCCTGGCATTCCAGTTCTTCGCGGCGGGCGACGAGGAGTTGTTCGATGTCCGACTTGGCGGCGTTGATGGCCTTGCCGGCGGCGGGCCGCTCCTCACGGGACAGCGAGCCGAGCTGTTTCATGAGGCGGGTGAACCGGCCGTCGGGACCGAGGAAGGCGCCCTTGGCCCGTTCCAGGGCGGGGAGGTCGGGGGCGGAGCGAAGCGCCTCGGCGGCCTCGCGGGCGAGGGGATCGATGTCGGCGAGCCAGCCAGCCATGGGAAGGGGAGTGGGGATGGGGTCGGGTCAGAAAAAAACGGGCAGCCTGGTTGGGCCGCCCGTTGGGTAAGGAAACGTGAGGTTCGGCAGCGGGTGCCCGATCAGGCCCTGGCGGCGGCGCGCTTCGCGTCGAGGGCGGTTTGCGCCACGCGGATCAATTCGGCAAAGGCGTTGGCATCGGTGGCGGCGAGGTCGGCGAGGACCTTGCGGTCGAGGGCGACCTGGGCGCTCTTGAGGCCCTCCATGAAGCGGCTGTAGGTGAGGCCGGCCGCGCGGGCCGCGGCATTGATGCGGATCTGCCAGAGGGCGCGGAAGGTGCGTTTCTTATTGCGACGATCGCGGTAGGCGTATTGCAGGCCGTGGTCCACGGCGTCGGAGGCGTAGCGATAGAGCTTGGACCGCTTGAGGCGGAAGCCCTTCGCCATCTTGAGCATCTTCTTCCGGCGTTGGCGGGAGGCTGGGGCGTTGGTGACACGCATGGTGGGAGAACGGGGTGTGGAATCAGTTGGCCGCGGCGGGCGGTGGGATCAGCGGTGGGATCAGCGGTGGGAAAACGGCAGGCTGGCGAGGACGCGATGCGTATCCGTGGGGCTGACTTCCACCTGTTTGCGGAGGCTGCGGCGTCGGCCGGGGCTCTTGCTTTGGAGTAGGTGGCGTCGGCCGGAACGCGAACGCATCACCTTGCCGGTGGCCGTGATCTTGAAGCGTTTGGCCACGGATTTCTTGGTCTTGGGCGGGCGGGCTCGTCGCATAATGTCCTGATGTCCCCTCGTCGGTCGAAAAGGAGCGGGGACTATAAGGATCGGGTGGAATGGCAGCAAGGGGCATTTTCGCCTGAACGCATTTCCATTTCCGGGATCCGCGCCTTCGAGACGGGATCCGGGATGGGATGGGGTGCGTTGAGCGGGAGCGGCGGCTGGATGGGGTGTGGCTAGATCAGTTCGAGGAGATCCGCATCGAGCGTGACCGCGGCGGCCTGGCTGATGAAGTCGAGGCGGAGGTGAACCTCGACCAGACCGCGGCGTTGTTCGACATAGCCTTCGAGGCCGCGCAACGGGCCGGAGCGGACGCGGACGTGAGAGCCGGGCTGGATGGTTGGGGCGAGGCGGACATCGTATTCGGTGTCGAGGGCGCGGAGGATGGATCCGAGTTGTTCCTCGAACTCCTCCTGGCAGGGGACATCGAGGAGGTTGGCGACGTAGTCGCTTTGCAGGACGGAGGCCCTCGAGAGCATGGGCATGCGCAGGAACAGATACCCCGGGAAGAGGGGTTTCTCGAAGGTCATGGTTTTGCCGCGGTATTTCTTGACGCTTTTGTAGAGGGGAAGGGTGGTTTCGAGGCCGGCGCGGGTGCAGTACGACGCCAGCTTCTTCTCGCAGCGCGCCCGGGTATGGGCGACGAACCACCGGATTTCCCGGGCGGCGGCGGGGATCTCCCCGGTGTCCTGGTGATCCGTTTGGATTTCTTTCCCTTCCAGCGGCATCGGCATGGTCACTCGGGCGAGAGGGTGGCGAGCGGGCTGTGCCGACGGCAAGTGCGGGGATGGCCTTGGGGGCGATTTGGGGAACCACTGCAGGGTTGACCGGTGGGGAGGGCGGGGGTTGGATCCTCACCGGGGGACTGCATGATGACGCGCGTTCAGCGACTTCGGCTGGGGCCCTCGGTGGTGCGTGCCGAGTGGTGGCATCGCACCGAGGACGGCCGGTTTCAGTGCGATTTATGTCCGCGGGAATGCCGGCTGGCGCCGGGGCAGAGGGGGTTTTGTTTTGTCCGGGATGCGGATGCCGCCGGGATGCGGATGACGAGTTACGGGCGAGCCTCCGGTTTCTGCATCGATCCCATCGAAAAGAAGCCACTCAACCACTTTCTGCCGGGCAGCAGCATCCTTTCCTTCGGCACCGCGGGCTGCAATCTCGGGTGCCGGTTCTGCCAGAACTGGTCGATTTCGAAGGCACGGAACATGGATCGCCTGGCGGAGGTGGCGGCACCGGAGGAAGTGGCCCGGACAGCGGTGCGTGCCGGGTGTCGGAGTGTGGCCTTCACCTACAACGATCCCGTGGTCTTCGCGGAGTACGCCATCGACTGTGCGCACGCGGCGCGGGAGGCGGGCATTCGGGCGGTGGCGGTGACGGCAGGCTACGTGACCGAAGCGGCCCGGGAGGCGTTTTACGCCCCACTGGATGCGGCCAATATCGATCTCAAGGCGTTTCATCCCGAGTTTTACCGGCGGCAATGTTTGGGCCGGTTGGAGGCCGTCCTGGAGACGATCGAGTGGGTGCACCGCTCGACGCGGGTATGGATCGAGGTGACGACGCTGCTGATTCCGGGGTTGAACGATGGGCCGTTGGAGATCGGGGCGCTGTGCGAATGGTTTTTGGAGCATCTTGGACCGGACGTGCCCCTGCACTTCACCGCCTTTCATCCCGACTTCCGGTTGCTCGACGTGCCACCGACGCCTCCGGCGTTGTTGCGGCGGGCGAGGGGCCAGGCATTGGCGGCGGGATTGCGATTCGTGTACACGGGCAACATCGAGGATCCCGAGGGGCAATCCACCCGATGTCCGGGATGCGATGACATCCTGATTGCCCGGGATCGGTACGATCTGACCGCCTGGAAGCTGACGCCCAGCGGGCGATGCCCGAACTGCAGCTTGCTCCTGCCCGGGGACTTCAGCGACTCGCCCGGCTCCTGGGGCTCGCAAAGGCGGTTTGTGCGGATAGGGGATGGCGGGGGTTGAGGCGGTGCCTTCCGGCGTTGTGGGTGAGGAGGCAGCGAATCGGAGGGACGAGCTCCGCGAGTCCACAACCCAACGCGCCACACCGTTGCGGGCTTGTGGAGCCCGGTCCTCCGAAGTGACGCTTCGCGAAGTTCGCACCTCTCCCCACCACTCCGGGATGCACGGTTTGCTTCCTGGGGGATCAGGGCTGACTTGACCGAAGATGGGGAGGGGGCGCTTACTGGGGCGGGGAACCCAAGGGGAAGAGTGCCTCTCCGGGCCGGGCCAGTTTAGCTCAGTGGTAGAGCACCCGATTTGTAATCGGACGGTCGTCGGTTCAAATCCGACAACTGGCTCCAACGGCACCAAGGACTTACGAAGATTCAGGAGCCTCCGAGAAACCTTGCTTAGCCAAAACTTAGCCACTTCTGGCGGCAGGATTGCGGCGGGGGTGCGGGCAAGGCGGCGAGTGGCTAAGCTCGTTCCGGGTGCCGCCACGTCGTCCAGGACGGGGTCGCCTCGACGGCGGGGACGTTCTCCATGACGGACGGCACGGGTTCGGGATCGGTGCGGCTCCATCGGGTCCACCATGGCCTCGACTGGGACGTTGACAGGCTCCTCCCTACGGGTAACGGTCCATGCAGTTGCTGGCATTTGGCGTCAGTTGCTGGCATTTGGCGTCAACTGGCGCAACACACAATTCGCGAGGAGCCTCGATGGCAACCGACAAGCCTATCACCAAGCAGGGCGAGAGGGAGGGCGAAGAGCCGGCAAGCACGAAGCTCGCCCGCCAAACGCGAGAGACGGCAAACCGCCTGTCGGACTCGGATCGGGCGCGGCTTTTCGAGCGGGGAATGCAGATAATCTATGGGGCAGCCCCGGCGAAGCAAGCGGTTCGCGCTCGACACTAACGTCTTGTACGCCTTGGCGGGGGGCGAGAATTGGGCGCACGCCTTTCGTGAGAAGTTCCAAGAGCGGGGATTTGCGCTGTTCGCCACACCGACCGTCATTGAGGAACTGGCTCACGCGGCGACGGAGAAGGAGGGTGAGGAACAGGCGCTTGCGGGGGTAGCACTCCGGGACCTGCGGGGCTGGGGGGCAACGCCACTGCCGCTCTCGCCGGTGGAGCATGGCATCGCGGAGAAGGTCGCGAGAGAAGCGATTTGGCGATGCAAGCTCCCCTCCGATGAACTCCATGATGCGTTGATTCTCGCTGAGGCGAGCCTCTGCGATCTTCCCGTTTTGGTGACGTCCGACCGGCACCTCCTCGACGCGGACAGTGACGCGATTTCCTTGTGCCTCGCCAATTTCGATTTGCCGCCCGTTAACGTCGCCCATCCAAAGGCATTACTTCGGGCAGCCTGACGCGGGGCAATTCAGCGCGCCTCGATGCCGGAATCGACGCTCCAGGTGCCACGGAGACGCATCGGAACAACCGGGGGAAGGTGGCCATAGCAGACGAAAAGCCCGGCCTCCCCTACGCGGAAGACCGGGCGTGCGCCGTTCTCGGGGGCGTGACCGTGAATCCGTTGGTCAGGTCGGGGCCATCACGTCAACCAGCGAGACGGTCTCGGCGCCCTCGGGAATGACGATGTTCAGCCGCGAGGGAAGCCCGCCCACGCTCCAGTCCAGTCGAAACTCGCCATGCACCAGCGTCACGGAGAAGTTCCCGTCGGCATCGGTCTCGAAGGACACTGAACCGCCGAGGCAAAACTTCCCGTCGCCGACAGGGCCCGGCTTGCTCGTCCTCGTCGCCTTGACGACGGTCCGAACCGGGTTGCCGCCGATGGACCGAATCGTTCCGCTCAATGTTGGCATGTCGGTTCCTCAAATGCCGGCAGGTGGGTGGTCCTGCCAGCCCCCGGTTGGTGCGGCCGGCGCCGGGGTTCGCCGCGAAAAGGCGCATGGATGGCGCCCGCCGCGAGGATGGTTCAATCCGCGAATCCCAACGGCATCACACCGCAGAGACGACGGGCCGGCGCCGGACTGGTTCCCAGCAGTTGCGCGGCCGGTTTCGGCGCCCCCGGCAGCGGAATGCCGGTCTTTCTGGCCAAGGCCTCGACGATGCGCCGCGCCTGGGCCCCCGCGAAAGCCTCGGTGACCTTCTCCAGCCCGTGCAACCCAACCATGTTGCTCTTCGGGCGGAGGGAATCCGCGACGGCGTGTGCGGCCAGGACTCGCTCCTTCTTCGATTGATGCTCCGCCGCGAATGCTGCGGTGACTCGGGCCAGCCCGCTAAGTTTGTTGTCGTTCATGTCAGTGTCTCCTTCGGTGAGAGTGTGCGCCTGTCTCTGCGAATTGTCGATATCAGGAAGGGCTCGCGCCAGTGTCTTCTGGCGACTCAGCTTTGAAAAGTCCCATCGCCTCCAAGTCCTTCGAGTTCTCAGACACCAACCTACTCAGCGCCGCCGATGCGCTTTCAAACTCACGCCGCGCCGCGCCAATCAGTTGCTCCCGACTGGCCTTGAGCGCATGCAGGACCGCAAGTTGCTGCAATCCCATCGGATTCATGCCGTCGCCAGCATGACCGTAGGTGTCCACCAGCCATTGACACTGTGCCGCGATGTCACCATCTGAATCCTTCAGGCTGGCCTCGATGGATTCGAGTTTCTGGCGTGAACGACGGGCATGGGCCTGTCCGTCGCGCACACTCACAAACAGACTGGCCAACCGCCGTTGCTCCGCCTCATGCTCCGCCCGCGCCGCCGCCGCCTCGGCCTCCATGCGTTGGCGCTTTTCACGGAAGGTCTCGGGAAGCCTGGGCCCGCCGAAGTGTGGAGCGTTGGGGTCGTCTTGGGTCAGTGACAAGTCGCACAACCGGTCCAGGGCCTCCACGACAAGCTCCCGTGACGTTCTCAAAGTTTTTGATGCCATCAAGAATGTGTCCGGACTTTAGCGGCAGAGTGACTTAGCCAACCTAAGTCGTTGTGGATGACAGCAATGCGGCCCGCAGCGCCTTAAGTAGCTGGCTTACTCGACCCTCAGACACTCCGAGAGTCTTAGCCAAGTCCCGTTGTGTGCCTGGGAGCGGATTCAGGAGTTGCTGAACGACCAGAGCACGCTTGCCTATCTGCTCCGCGTCGCGCCCATCGCAGATGATCGACAGGACGTGCATGAGGGTGTTGTCATCGCGAGGTGAGTCCACGGGGGCGTCTATGTCGTCGTAAGGGAAGTCCACGGCCGGGACCACGCTGCTGTCATCATCGAAGCCATTCATTGGCGAGCCTTTGTTATGTCATCCGCCACGCAGAGTTTGTCGGCGGCTTTGGCGAAGGCTACGTCGCGTTCGACGGTGGCGCGGCTGACGCCCGTCTCGGCGGCGATTTGAGCGGCGGTTGTTGGTTGAACCTCATTTTGAGGGTCAGCCTCCCCGTGCTGATTCACGCCTTGAGGATTCGTCACCTCCTTCTTCCGCCCCTCGAACAGCCGCGCTGGGTCATGGTAACTCATTCCGTTTCCTTTTTGCCTTCGGTTTCAGGACCGTCGCCTTCGGTGTCTTGGGCACCCCGAACGCTACGCTGGCCAAAAAGTCCTCAACGCTCTCATCGGGCGGTGCGGTCACGGAGTCTAAGACCAGTCGCTCCGACTCGGTCAGTTTCCTGCTCATGGCTTACCCTCCCCAAGCCCGCCGAGTCTCTTCGAGAACTCCAGAAACAACCGTTCCCTCGCGCTTTTGAGTTCATGCCTCGCGATCGGGCGACGGGACGCGGTCTCATCCAGCTCCCCGAACATCCGTCCGAGTAGCGATTGGAGGGTCCGTCCCGCCGTCAGCGATTGATCCAAGACCCGCTTCCCAACCTCCCCGGCCTGCTGGCCAAGGTTGCCGGAAAACAGCTCGATGGCGTGTTCGATGGATACTTCCAGCGCGTCGCATTCACCCTGAATGACAGCCTCGATCTCTGCGGATGCGCTCGCATCCCGCGCCTGGGAGCAACACCCCGGACCTATCCTTGATAGCAGGGCCGCGGCATGCTGTCGGAGTGGTGCCAACGCGGCTATGAACGCCCCGACGGCGGCAACGCTGGAAACCGTGTCGCCTCGCCTCACCTCACTCACCGCCAGGTCCGCTTTCCTCAGCGCCTCGCACACCGCCAACCATCCACGCCGCGACGACGCGATTGCCCTGGGGTCGCCAGACTCAACGGCTCGCAGGAAGGCGTTGTGTGCCTGCCGCTCGCCTGCCTCCAGCCTTCGCAATGCTTGCGCCGCACCCTCGTCCCCGTCCCCGGCATCGGCACAAGCCGCCCCTGCCGGCGGTTCCACAGGCGGCGTCGGGGGTGACATCACTTTCGCCGCCGATGTCATGGGTGATTCAACCGGCGGTTCCGGACAAACGCGCCGGCCAGCCAGCCATGAGAGCATTTGAGCGTGGTCATGGAGGGGTGCGCCTTCGGCACGCCAGCGTTGAACGGTTCGGGTCGTCGCGCCGTACTTTTTTGCCAGTTGAGCGTTGGATTTCGGTTGTGAGTTCATAGGTGATTCAGATGGAGGGGGTGACAGTTCGATTTTCGAGGGCTTTATGCATAAAGTTCGCCGTCCTGCCAACCCTGCCGTGTGAGCGGGTTTAAAGAAAATACTTACCTTTTTCCCCCCTTTTTCTCTGGGATGCCCTTTCCCGCCCCGCACGGGCACCGCCACGCGGTTTTGATTTCGTCCGAGGGTAACCACAGCGGGCCTCTCCTCAACGCGCCTCCACGGCTTCCGGCATGCCCTTCGCCAACAGCCTCGCGGACCGGGTCACGTCGTACGCGCACCACGCCGCCCACCGTTCGACCAGTCGCGCCGCCGATTCCGGATCGGCCACCCAAACAATCGGCACGCCGTAACGCGCCTCGAAGGCATGCAACGAAGCCATGACAGAACGCGGCTTCATGTTCGACCGATAGCGCCCAGCAATCACCTCGGCCTCGGTCCCGACGATCAGCAGGCGGGGGAAGACGAACCCGCGAAGCCGATGCAATTCCCTCTCGAACCGCTCGCGTTCCGGACCAAGCGACCCGATCAAATCCGCGACGGACTTCCGCTCGACCACGAGGTGATGTTCCAAGCCCCGCGCCGAGTAGTCGCCAGTTCCAAGCGTCCCAACGACCGACGCCAGGCGCCGGAAGGCCAGAGGCGTTTGCTCCCTCGAATCGACCACGATGCACGGCCGGCACGAGCCGTCGCTTGGAAGGTCGATGTCGTCGTTCATGCGTCCTCCGGCTGAAACTCAGCCATGATCCGTTCCGCGCTCGCCGGCAAGGGACCGTGGGCCTTCTCGAAGTCGCGGACGAATCCGGGTTGGGCCGGCCGGTCGGCGTGACCAGCAGGCCACTCCCGGCACCAGCGAAGAGCCCGGATGGCGCGGGTCAGCGTCCCGCATCGCTCCACCCGGCCCGCAAGGGTTTCAAGGTCTCTGTCGTTCATAGTAACTCGAAGTCGCATTTAGTCCGGCCAAACCATTTCGGGTTGTGAGTCGCCGAGACGGAAATCGGACTCGGTTGCAGGGTTTGCAGGGTTTGAAGAGCATGGTTTCCAAAAGTCCCCAGAATTCTCTTCACGAGGGGACTTTTCAAAACCATGGGGGTCGAAACCCTGCAAACCCTGCACCAAGCCTCCTTGTCGGGTGAATCGAAAGGTCGTGACCCCGATGCGGTTGGCCTCTTTTCGCGCACCCATGACGCGCTCCAGGTGCGGCCATAGTGCCGACAACTTCTTGCCGAGACGCTTCGGCGTCGCCCGGTTCTCAAGCTCCGAGTCCACTTCGATAAGGCGCGGGCCGATCTCGGCGGCAGTCCCGGAAATGAACCCGGAAGCCTCGACGAGCGAAAGTAGGGCGGCGCCAATCGGATCGTTCTCGACGCAAAACCGGCCCTTGTCCGCTTCCGCGCTCGACAGAGCCGCGACGGCCTCCACCTCCCGCCCGATTGCCCTCCCGATCCGAACCGCGAACGATGCGAAATCCGGGTGGCGTGCGTTCAGTCCGGAGGGGACCGGCGAGGAATCAGCCAGGGCCCGTTGAAGCGTGCGTGCGACGAAGGATAGTCCGGCGTTGCGGTTCGCGGTAATTTCGTCAGAAAGCGCGGTGTCGGCGGTCTCGCCCTCCCGTCGGAGTAGTCGCACCACGAGCAGGCGGTCGGCGAGTCCCGGGTCGCTGGCAAAGGTCGGGTTGGCGGTCGTCACGGCCACCCAAGCGCGGGCACGAAGGTTCACGGTCTCCGAGTTTGTGTAGAGCTTGCGCCTCTGGGAGCAACCGTCCGTAGCGGCAGACGCCAGCGCATCGGCGAGCCACCGAACGCGGGAGTCGGCGTTGTCCAGCGTGAACAGCCCGCCCGCGTCGATGCCGGGCCAGAAATCGTCTTCGCGTGACTCTTCGACCGCCGAGGCCACGAATGGCATTCCGTACAGTTCCGCGATGCCCTTCGCTGCCCGTGTCTTCCCGCTGCCGACGTCGCCCGCGAGACACAGCGGCGGCTTCGATCTCGGCGAAGTCGGAAGCGAGAGAACCCATAGCTTCAGAAGGTCTCTTCCGTGCGTGGCCCCGCAATTCACGTTGCTGAACAGGCTGCACGTCTCGAACGGGTCGCGAGGGCCAGTGAGTGCCCACGGCGCCAGTGTGCGCCCGGCCGCGAAAAGAACTCCGTCGGTCCCGTTGTCCACCATGTCAATTCCTTCGGCGCGAACGCGGACAATCGAGCCGTCGCCGTTGGAAAGATAGACGGCACCGCCCCGGGAACAGAAGTAGGCTTCGGGAACGATGCCGGTTGTGAGTGGCCCGGCAAGCGCGGCGGTCTCTATTCCGGACTCGATAAACTTCGAGTGGGTGGCCGCCCGGTTCAGTGCGGTCCATTCGGAAATCCACCCTCGGAACGCGTCAGACCGAACCCGTTCCAGGCGCTTCCTATCGGCGTCGAAGAACATTGCGGAATCAAAGTCTCTGCGGTCGGCGTGATAGTAGAACCTGCCGCGCCTCGAAAGTGACTCAACGACCGCGTTGGCAATCAGTGTTCCACGCTCAGTTCCATTGAGTCCCTTTTCGGACAAGATGCCGATGATTTCGGCGCGGGGTGACTCGGTTTCAACCTCAGCGGCAGTCTTCTTGTCGGCGGCAGAGTTCATGGGGCGTAACTGTTCAGGTCCCCAAATGGGGGGGCCCGGGAGCGGTGCAAGTGACGGCACTGGCCAGGACGGATGAGCGGGGAGGATCGCTACTGTTGCGGCTTTCCGCGGTAGAGGGTCCCGGCAAGTCGGGAAATCGGAGCAGGAGGGCTTCGGTCGCGGGCTCGTCCGCGCCGCTACGAGGTTGCCCGGTCAGGGGCCGGCGGCCGGAACCTCGGGCATGAAGGGTTGTCCGAGCGCCAGGCGCCGGCAGGCGTCCCAGAGATTGTGTCCCTGCTTGCGGCAGGTGGAGAGGTAGCTGCGAATGCGCGCGAAGAGGTTCGCCCCGCGCAAGGTCCGGAAGCAGCCGCTGATTTTCTGCTTCACCTTGATCATGCGAATGTCCTGCTCGCCCTGGTTGTTGGTGAAGGGGACCTTGGGATCGATCAGGTAGGCCAGCACCGACAGATCGTAGTCCTCCAGGCGGTCAAGCAGATTGGTCGCCTTGTCCTGCTTGGTCCGACCCTGCCCGGACCGGCGGCGGGGATGAAGGCGCCGACCCCGACGGAGGATTGCGCGGTAGTGGGCATGGGCCCGGTTGAACTGGTCCTCATCGAGTCCCAGGGCAGTGAGCGGGTCGTTCTTCCAACCGATCAGGAACGCGCTCAGTTCCGAGGCCCAGGCTTCATTCATCTGCTCGGCCACAAACTTGAGTTCCCGCAGGAGGTGCTGGTTGCAGAGCGCGTGCAGGGCGTCGTACTTGAAATAGGGCTTCCAGTGGTCGTGCACCAGCCATAGTCGGCAGAGGGGCAGCACCCCCAGCGCATCCATCGCTTCGGTCCCGCGATTGGCATGAACGCCGTAGTGAGTCAGTTCGGGTGTGCAGGCGACATGCAGCCAGTGGAGGCTTCCGGCAACGCGCAACCCGCTTTCGTCCACATGCACCACCTCAGCCCGGATGAGGCCACGGATGATGGCGCTCTCCACCGGGGCAAGGACATCGTAGGCGCTTTCGTTGATCGAACCGAGGGTGCCCAGGCTCAAGGGCTGTCCAAAGAGATCGAGACAGGTTTGCCGCAACCGGTCGTAGGGAAGGAGTTGTTGGTTGAACAGATAGAGCGCCAGCCCACGGAAGTTGGGGCCGTACTGCACCGGGGCCAGGACTCCCGCCGGAAAGGCAGCGCTGACTTTCCGGCCCGAGACCGGACAGCACTTGATCTCGACCTGGTGCTCGGTCACCGAGAGTTGGAGCACCGGAAGATCGAACACCTGGCGGCGCTCGTGATCCAGCACCGGCTGGCCGAGCAGAGATACGCCGCCGCATTGGCCACAATGACACTGGGTGAGCGGGTGAACCTGGACCCGGTCGGGCTTGGCGACCGCCTGAAGGGTGCGACCGGGGTGACCGGGTTGGCCACCGGGTTTGCGCGCCGATTTGCCACGCAAGCTGCGTGGAGGCGGCTTGGCGAGGCCGTCGCTGGAGGGTGGCCGGCCGCTGTTGCCGCTGTTCTGAGCCAGACGCGCTTCCAACTCGACGACGCGCGCTTCCAGTTGGCGGATCCGCTCTTCCAGCGTGAGCACGTAATCGACGATGCCCTCGGGGTTCGCCCGCGCCAATGCCAGCAGTTCGTCGCGCCGGCTCATGCCGCCAGTTCCTCCCGGAAGTTCGCCACCAACGGACGCACCAGCACCGTCTTGCGGGGAACCTCGATGCGGCTGAAGCGGTCCTGACGGGTCCGTCCGGTGGTCTCACCCACCGCAATCCAGTTGGCCGCCCGGTAACAGACCCCGGCAAAGCGACTCGTATCGACGAAGGTCTCCACCAGACTCAACGGTTCGGCATACTTGCGCCTCCAGTCGGCGCGCAGCCGCCGCTCGATCCGGCCCAGGACATGGCCGGCCAGATGGCGGACCTCAACCCAGGGCATGACCAGGAAGCGCGTGTTGTTGGTGATCCGCTGCAAGTGGCGCGCGCGCGTCGCCTCCGACCAGCCGATGAACCCGTCCCGGGCGGCACAGCGCCACGCTGCGGACCCGAACAGGGAGCAGGCCACCGGTCGTCCATGGCGATCGCGCACCAGATACTTCAGGTTCATCCCCACCGGACTGGTGTAACTCAGGTAGTGATGCGTGTGGAGCAAGGTCTCGAAGAGCGCCAGTTCGGCGGGGGCCCGACTCAGTTCCACCACTTCCAGCGGCTGCAACTCGGCGAGCGCGCCGACCACCGGTTCCCGGGCGTGAGCCGAGGGCACTAGCCGCTTGCGCCGCATCCGATTGGGCGAGGCCCATCGACGTGGGGGCAGTTGCACCAGGCCCCGCTCCTCCAGTTTCAAGAGCAGCGTACGCGCCGCCATGTCCTTCATCTGGCCGGTGGCGGTCCGCCAGTTCCAAAGGAGGCACAACTCCCGCGACAACCGGTAGCGACTCCAATCCGGCCGGGTTGCGATGAGTGAGCGGATCTGCGTCAGCTCGGCCGCTCCCAGTTCCCTGCCCTGCATCACCATGGTCTCGTGCTCCACGGGTAGTGACCCTGCCCGAGGCTGAAGCAAGAGTCCAGTCTGGATCGCAACTTTCCTTCCCCTCCCTCGCACCACCCTCGCCGATCGCTCCCCTCATCGCGGTCCGCCGAAGCCCTTCACCCCGGCAAAGTCCTCCCCTGCGCACCACCGACCTGAATAGTTACCATGGGGCAACTATTGCCCTTTGAACTGGCATCCTCACTCCGCCTGTTGCCGCCATGACTTTTCTTCCTTCCCTCACGCAGCTTCGCCCACTCACTCGCCGACTCACACAAAGCCAAGAAATCACCAGCCGTTGCCCCGCCGTCAAACAGGTCGGAAACGTCTTTGACTGGCCCGCCGCTCCACTCAGCCGGAAGCTCGACGACGCGAACGGAATTGGCCTTGCCATCGAGTGACTTGGCGACTTGCTCCGCGTGCTTTCGACCCGGCTCGTCGCGGTCCGGAACGACATAGACATCCGCGCCAGCAAGTGAGTCCGAGTAGGCATCCGTCCACTTGCCAGCGCCGGCCGGTGCCGTGGTCGCCTGAAAGCCCATTTCAACGAGGCGCAAGGCGTCTTTCTCGCCCTCGCAGACCACAACCGGAGTCCCGGACTCGATTGCCCTTCGGATCTCGGGAAGCCGGAAGAGAACGCGACGGACGCCACTCAGCGACCACGCCCAACCGTCCGTCGCCGAGGGGTCGGGACGCCGTTGCCGGAAGTCTTTCGGGTCGAACCGGACGACCTCGAAGAGAAGTGCGCCGGTCTCGTCGTGGTAGGGATAGGTCGCGACGATGCGGCGCGGCGCCTTGGGTTGGTGGCCGCCGTTGCGCGACTCACTCGGGCCCATCAAGTCACTCATGCGAAGCCCGACGGCGCCCGCGACGGCCTCGGCGGTGCAGCCCGCGTGGCATCGTAGGAGCGTTTTGCCGTCCGCTGTCTCCGTGATGGCGAGTGACGGATTCCGGTCCTTGTGACTCGGGCAACGCGCCATCCAGCTCGACGGCCCGGACTTCCGGACGCCCCCCAAGCGGTCCAGGAACTCGGCGGTTCTCACCGACCGCCTCGCTTCCGCCTGCCAAGGTCGCAAATCCTGCACCCCGGGAACCAACCGCGCCGGATCAGGCTGGCGACCTTCGCCTTGGTTGACCCGCTGGCCCTCGACCATCGAAGGCTGGGCCTCATCGGGAACCTCCGGTCGTCAGAAACTTCACCGCGTCGGCGTGGCCGACAGTCCAACCCTTACCGTGCCTGACCGCTGGAAGCTGCCCCCGACGGACGCGACGACGGACGGTCTCGACGGAGCAAGAGGCAAGCTCCGCGATCTTTTCGAGTGTGTACCGGCGAAGTGTCTCGATTGGCGTAGGAATGTCAGATTCATTCATGCACCGCCGAGACTACCACTGTAGCGCGTCGTCTAGGCAACCTGACTTTGTACCCCTGTTAACGTGTTGATTCCGAGGCGGAAAGGGAATCAATGCGGTGCACGCGATGCACACTTACCGGAATTTTGGGAAAACCGGCGTCAATTCATGCTCTTTCGTGGCTTCGACTCGCCCGGCGAGCACGGAACCCGAGTGCGGAAGACTGCCTCCCGGACAGTGTTCGGGAAGGCTCAGCGTGCCGGACGTAGCATCTTGGAAGCGGGTGGGGCGTGTCTTTTGCGGGCTTGCAACTGGCCATGACCACGACGCCACCACGGGCGAGGCGCCGGGATCAGGGTCAAGACGCGTTCCCGCCAGTCTTCCCGGGCGTCGAGTCGTCGAACAACGGCACCACGACGCGGTTGCGGGCGTCGCTGTAATGGCTGGCGGTCACGGCAACGTCGGCGTGGCGCAAGAACCGCGATGCGGCGTGAAGCCCGGCCGTGGCGTTGATGATCGCGCCGCACTCCTTTCGCATCGAATGGTTTGGCGTTCGGCTGTTGACCCCGTTGCGGCGAAGCCAATCGGTCAGCCGTCGCCATGTTCGGTGTGCACCGTAGCGGCGTCGCTTCTCGTCCGGGCCGGGCCTTGGTCCGCCCTCCAGCACGTAAAGCCCCTTCGCGTCGGGGCGAAGCCGTTCCAATTCCGATGCGATGCCGTCCGCCAGGGGAACCTCGGCGACGCTCTCCCACGACTTGCCGGCGATGACGCGGATTGCCCGGCGCGATGCGTCCACGTTCGCCCAGAGCAACTGGTCAACCTCTCCGCGCCGCAACCCGGCGCCCAACTCCAGGAGCAACGCCTTCCACGCCTCGGGGTCGCCACCGTCGCGAAGTTCGGAACGTGCCGCCTCGACGAGGGCGGTTGCGTTCACCGTCGAGACGTACCTGGGAGGGCGCGGCGACTCGATAACGACGCCCTCGAACGGGTCGGGCAGGTTCTCGAAGGGCAGCAACCGGCGAAGGCGTCGGCTCCAGAACGCCCGGGCACCGCGAAGAACGGCCGCCATCGTCCGCTTCGCCGAGTCCGTCGTCCCGCGAGACTTCACGTAGGCGGCCGTGGCGCCCTCGACGGCGCGAGGCGTCAGGGTGCCGATGCGGATGGCGTCAACCGTCTCGCGCCACCGTTCGGTTCCCCCGGTGCGGTAGTTGAACCGACTGGCATCGCCCTCGATGCCGGCGACGAGGGTAGCCAGTTGTCGAAGGCAGTTCCCGTAACCTCGAAGGGTTGGCGCCTTGACATGGACGGCAACGCGGTCGGCTTCGCGAATCAAGTCTCCGACGGTTGGCGTGTCGCGCTTCGCCACGACGCGGGCTTGTTCGGGTGAAAGGTCGGCGTGCGCCGCTTCCCATCCGCTTGCCGCCAAGATGGTGGCGAACCGCGCCGCCCGACGTGCCGCCTCCCGGGCGTCGGCGGTTTGCAGGTTGACCGTGGCGCGCTTCCCGTCGTGTCGGAGACGGATGGCGTAATGCTCAAGCTCGAAGCGTCTGCCGCCCTTCGTCCACGCCGGCTTGAAGACCTTGGACTCGAAGCGCCGGATTCCAGTCGAAACCTTGCCGCCTTCGTTTTGCTTAGCCACTTGCTTAGCCACTTTTGGCGTCCGTTGCGGTTGCGTCATGTCGCGTGTTGTCGCGCTTGAACCCCTGTTTTGCAAGGGATTTGTGCGATTTCACACGACATGGGACGACGTGGAAAAACGCCTTGCACCCGATTTGTAATCGGACGGGCGTCGGTTCAAATCCGACAACTGGCTCCAACGGCACCAAGGACTTACGAAGATTCAAGGGCTTCCCGAAAAGTCTGCTGGACCACTTTTGGGCCACTTTTGGCGGGCCCCTTGCGTCGGGCGAAGGAAAGTGGTCGGGAGTGGCCCGATAGAATGGCCCAGCCGCGTGTTCAGGTCGCGGCCCCATTTCCCAGGTCGTCGCCCAGGTCCACCCCGGGACCGGCGCGGGGCATCGAGAGGGCTGGTCAGGGGTGCTCTCGTTTCGCGCCTCGTTTCCCAGCGCAGCGGTCCAGCGTAGCGGTCCAGTGCAGCGGCCAGCGACGGTGGCCTGCCGACATCGTGCTCCGCTCCAGGGGCAAAACGTCTCGTTCTCGGTCAGACCGGGCGCCACAGCGCCGCCTGGGCCCGCGAAGGGCGGGGGTTCAGCGACCGCGGAAGACGGTTTCGACATGGCCGGCCATCCGGGCGGCCCCGAGGGCATCGGGATGAATGCCGTCGGGGAAGACAGCGGGGTCGTCGTTCAGGAGGAGGTGCCAATCGATGACCGACCATCCTTCGCGGGCGGCGATGCGGCGGAGGGTGGGGACGATCCGGTCGCGGACGGTCGCTGCGGTGATACCCCAGCGGTCGCGGAAGACGGGCGGCGGGGTGGCCAGGTACACCACGGGGCGGGAGGGGAGGGACTGGAAAGCGCGCACCAGACGGTAGAGATCGCGTTCGAAGCTGTCGGCATGGAGCCAGTTCTGAGGCTTGGAGTCGTTGGTTCCGAGGGCGATGACGACGACATGCGGGCGGAAGTCGAGGGCTTCCTGGAACGTGGCGGTGCCGGTGTAGGACAGGTCGCCGTCACGGAGGAGAGTGGCGCCGCTGACGCCGAAGTTCCGGACGCGGTAGGTGGGACCGAGGAGGTCGGCAAGAACGGCGGGATAGGCGGATTCCCCGGGGTTGGCCAGGCCGGAGCCGGCGGTGATGCTGTCCCCGACACAGGCCACGCGAGTGAGCCCGGTGAAGTGGGTGGCGGGCAGCGGTGCCTTGGGAGGCACGGTGCAGCCCATGGTCCAGCCCAGGGCAAGAAGGAGGGTCCACCATCGGCGCGTTCCCACAACGAATCGACGCATGGAAGGGAGGGTAGCGCGAGTCGGGGGAGGGATGAAGGCGGAAGACGGAGGGTGGGGCGCAGGGGAGCGGTTCGTTGGGTTGTGGACTCGCGGAGTTCGTCCCTCCGGCTTGCTGCCTTCTCATCCGCCACTCGGGGAAGGACCGGGGTCAGGGGGCGGGGACGGCGAGGAGGGTCTTGAGGCGGGTGGCGGCTTCGGAATGGGACGGGTCGAGGCGGAGGGCGGTGCGAAAGTGTTCGATGGCGTCGCGGGTCTGGCCGAGACCTTCCAGGGCGAGTCCGTAGTGGACATGGGCGGCGACGGAGCGGGGATTGGCGGCGAGGGCCTGCCGATAGGCGACGATGGCATCCTCGAAGCGGCCCTGCCGGGCCATGGCAAGGCCGAGGTTGTTGAGAGCGACGTCCGAGTGGGGCGCGAGGCGGACGACTTCGGCGAAGTGCCGCTCGGCGTCGCCGTAGCGTTCCTGGGCGGCGAGGATGGCACCGAGGCGGGTGTGGGCTTCGGCATGGTTGGGATCGAGCCGGACCACGTCCTGGAGGTCGTTCAGGGCATCGGCGTCCCGTCCCGATGCGAGAAGGGCGAGGGCCAGTTGGAAGCGGACCGGGGCGGCTTCGGGATGGGCGGCCGCGGCACGTTCCAGGAACTCGGTGGCGAGGGTGTGGGCGCGAACGGATTGGAAACGTTGGGCCTGGTCCAGGAGAACGTCGGGTGACGGCCCGGCAAGGGCGAGGGCGAGTTCGGCCTGGTGTCTGGCCTGGTCGGGTTGGCCGAGCCAGCCGAGCATGGCGGCCAGCATGCGGAGTTGGAGGGCATGGAGGGGACGGTCGATGGAGGCCTCGACGCTGGCGGTGACGCGGGCGAGGGTGGCGTCGTTCCAGTCGGGGGACGGGCGGACGATGCCGCGTTGGGCGAGGCAGTCGAGGAGGGCGAGGGCGAGACCGCGATTGCCTTCGAGGGTGGGGTGAACGTGGTCGTGGAAGAAGCGGCGGTCGGCGAGGCCATCGGGACTTTCGCGGGCCACCCAGTCTTCGAAGTCCACGCCGCAGGCACCGGTTTCGGCGATGATTTCGCGGACGGCTAGGGTGAAGGGGGAGGGCATGCGGAGAGGGCAGATATCCTCGTCGATGGCCCGACGGAAGGCGGTGCGGGCATCGCCATGGCGGCCGAGGGCGCGAAGGGCGTTGCCGAGATGGAACCAGAGGCCGGCGTGGCGGTCGTCGAGGCGGATGGCGGATTCGAAGGCGCGGACGGCGTCGTCGAAACGACCCGCGGCGGCGGCGGCACGGCCGGCGCGTTCGAGGGCGTACCATTCGGTCAGTTCGGTGGCGGAAAGGCCGGGGCGGTGTTCGCTCTTGAAGGGGGCGAAGTCGGCGAGATTGGAGGCGGGCACGACGAAGAGGATTTCTGCGCCGACGGAGCGGGCGAGGGCGACCATGCGGCGGAGGGAGGCCCGATAATGTTCGAGGACATCCGCGGCGAGGGCGTCGTCGCGATGGTAGGCCGCGGGGCCGACGGCATCGATGGGGATGGCGCGGGTGTTTTCACCGAGGACAGGGGCGCGGTGGCCGGAGGATTTGCGGGCGACGCCTGCGGCGTCGAGGGCCTGACGCATGACGGTGGCGAGGCGGGTGCGATTGACGAGGGACGCGGCGTCGGCGAGGGGCGAGGTGGCGGCGGCCAGGCCGTCGTAGGTTCGCCGTTCGAGAAACTCATTCTGGCCGGTGTAAAGGATGAAGAGGTCGGGTTCGTGGCGGGCGAGTTCCTCCATGACGCCCAGGACGCGGTAACTGGCGTAGCTGATGGCGCCGGCGTTGATGACCTCCCAGGAACGGGAGGGGTCGGCGGCGGGAAGGAACGCCCGCAGCCAACCGGGGAACGAGGTGGCGTCGTAGAAGGGGCGGCCGTAGGTGGTTGAACCTCCGAGGCAGATGATGCGGTAGGTGCCCGTGGGTTTGCGGGCGGCGAAGGTTTGCGGGTTGAGGACGGCGGACTTGGCGGGGGCGACGGAGATGCGCGCCGCTCCGTCCGGGCCGGGTTCGCGGATGAAGTGGGGAATGTGGCGGGAGAAACCGGCGTAGGGGTCTTCCGTGCGCCAGGCGGGCTGGACGCGGCAGGCCCAGAGAAGGAGTTCGAGGAGTAGAAAGGCGGTCAGGGTGACGGCGCCGCCCAGGAGGGCTTTGCGGATGTTGGAGAGGGGGCGGGTCCGACGAGATCCCGTGGGCGGAGGTGATCCGGGGGAGGGTTTCCCGGGGTGCGGGGAACGGGGCGGTTGGCGGTGCCGGCTCATGACTGTCGGACGCGGGGGAGTCGGAGTGGGGAAGCGGGCGATGGGGGTGTGTTCAAGCGGGAGGGGTAACGGGGCTGATGGCGATTTCCACGAGGAGATCGGCGGCGACCCGTTCGAGATCGGTGCGGAGCGAGGCGAGGTTGAGGCCGGGCGGGAGTGCGAGGCGGGCGCGGGCCTTGAAGAGGGGTTCGCCGGACATGGGAGCGGAGACGCATTCGGTGGCGAGTTCCTCGACGTTGACGCCCTGTGCGGCGAGGATGGCGGCCAGTTGACGCACAATGCCGGGGCGGTCGTGTCCCACGAGGTCGAGGGTGGCGAGGGGGGCGGTTGGGGCGGGGGCCGGTTGGTCGCGGCGGACGACGGCGGTGAGGGCGTCGAGTTGGGCGAGGGCCTGGCGGAAGGCGTCCTCGCGGTCGGGGGGCAGGTCGCAGCGGAGGAGTCCGGCGAACTCGCCGCCGAGCCGGTTCATGCGGGATTCGAGCCAATTGCCGTCGTGCCGGGTGACCATGGAGGCGAGGGATTCCACCAGTCCGGGCCGGTCGCGGCCGATGATGGTGAGGACGAGGGCGACGCGCATGGGGATTTGGTAACGTGGCGGGCGGAGAATGGCGCGGAAAAAGAGGGGAGGGTGGGCCGACCGGGGATGCGGCGGGGATGCGGCGATTGGCAGGGGGAGGGAGGGGCGATAGGGTGCGGACCGCATGAGGCCGACGATACCGTTTTTGTTCGCTCGAAGGGTGGTGGCAGTGGGGTTCGTGGCGGTGGGGATGGCGTTGGCTGGGGGAAGCGCGGGTGCTCAGGGGACGAACCGGTTCGAGGGAGACATCCGCGCGTTCGAGGCGAGAGACCTTCGGGAGGCACCGCCGGAGCGGCCGGTGCTGTTTGTGGGATCGTCGTCGTTCCGGATGTGGCGGGGTCTGGAGACGGCGTTTCCGGGGTTTCCGGTAATCAACCGCGGGTTTGGGGGATCGCAGATGAGCGATGTGCTGCATTTCTTCGACCGGGTGGTGACGCGATACCGGCCGGCGCTGATTTTCGTGTATGAGGGGGACAACGATCTGGCGGCGGGGAAGACGGTGGACGCGGTGTTTGAGGGCTGGCGGCAGTTCGTGGAACGGGTCGAGGCGGCGATGCCGGGAACGGCGATCCGTTTTGTCGCGGTGAAGCCGAGTCCGAGCCGGATCCGGTGGCTGGAGGCGCAACGGGTGTTGAACGAGCGGATCCGGGAGGATTGCGCGGAGCGGCCTCACCTCGGGTACGTCGATGTGTTCACGCCGATGCTGGACGACGAGGGACGGCCGCGCGGGGAGTTATTTCTGGACGACGATTTGCACGTCAACGATGCGGGCTATGCCCTGTGGGCATCGCTCATCGGGCCTGAGTTGGAGGCGTGGGCGGAGGGGAGGGACGGGGAAGGTGAGTAGGGAGTAGGGAATGGGGAATGGGGGCGTTCAGGCGCCGTGCATCCCGGAGTAGTCGGTAGAGGTGCGAACTCCGCCAAGCGGCGCTTCGGAGGGCCGGGTTCCACGAGGCCGCAACGGTGTGGAGCGTTGGGTTGAGGACTCGCGGAGCTCGTCCCTCCGGTTCGCTGGCTCGGTACCGACAACTTGGGGATGCACCGGTTCAGGCGGGGGTGCCTGGAGATGGGGCGGGGGCGGGATTGGGGGAGCGGGCGCGTTCGCCGGCGAAGACGTTGAGGGCGACTTTGAGGGCGATGGTGTAGATGAGGAGGCCGGCGGCCCAGATGCCGGCGGTGATCTTCCATTCGAGGAGGCTGGGCCGGTACTCGACCATTTCGTGGAGGGAGGAGGGGATGAAGCCGGGGATGATGAGACCCATGCCCTTTTCGATCCAGATGCCGGCGAAGGCGAGGGCGCAGGCGGCGATGAGCATGGCGGAGTGGTCGTACACCTTGGGACAGAGGAGGAGGAGGGCGGCGAGGACGGTCATGAGGATGGAACTCCAGACCCAGGGGACGAGTTCGTTGTGACCGTGCAGGCCGAAGTAGAGGTACTGGGCGGAGGAGGTGTGGGAGCCGCCGGTGTAGAACTCGGTGAAGACCTCGGAGACGACCATGAGGAGGTTCACGAGGATGGTGATCCGCATGATGTTGACCAGGGTGCGGATGGGGGAGGCGCCGAAGGCGCCGCCGAGGACGCGGCGGAGGACGAGGATGGCGACGATGATGAAGGCGGGGCCGGACACGAAGGCCGAGGCGAGGAAGCGGGGCGCGAGGAGGGCGGTGTTCCAGAAGGGGCGTCCGCCGAGGCCGCAGTAGAGGAAGGCGGTGACGGTGTGGATGGAGATGGCCCAGACGATGGAGAGGAAGACGAAGGGGACGTACCACTTCGGGTTGGGGGCGCGTCCGAGGAAGCGCATGTAGAGGAGATAGCCGCAGATGTGGAGATTGAGGAGGAGGTAGCCGTTGAGGACGATGACATCCCAGGTGAGCATCGACATGGGGAAATTGAAGCGGCCGAGTCCGGGGATGAGATGCCAGAAGCGGTCGGGCCGGCCGAGGTCGGCGACGACGAACATGAGGCACATGACGATGGCGGCGATGGCGAGGAGTTCGCCGATGATGACCACGTGGTGCATTTCGTCGTCGTGGTAGAGATAGGCGGGGATGACCATCATGACGCCGCCCGCGGCGAGCCCGACGAGGAAGGTGAAGTTGGCGATGTAGAGGCCCCACGACACGTGGTCGTTCATGTGGGTGAGGATCATGCCGTCGCGGACCTGGACGGCCCAGGCGTTGGCGCCGACGAGGGCGATGGCGGTGAGGACCGTCATCCAGACGTAGAAGGTCCAGTTGCCGTCGAAGGCCTCCCAGACCACGCGTCCGAGGAAGCGGGAGTAATTGCGCCAGTGACCGGCGGACGGGGACGGCTCGGGGGCGGTGTGGGCGAGGGTGGGCAGGGACGGGTCAGACATCGAAGAAGTAGAAGAATTGGGGTTTGAGGCCGAGTTCCTCCTTGAGGATGAAGACGCGTTTGTGGGCGAGGACCTGGCGGATTTCGGAATCGGGATCGAGGAGGTTGCCGAAGACGCGGGCGCCGGTGGGGCAGGCTTCGAGGCAGGCGGGGAGACGTCCGACGCGGGTACGATGGAGGCAGAAGTGGCATTTCTCCATGGTGCCCTGGGGCCGGATGCGATTGGCGAGGTAGGCCTGGTTGGGATTGATCTCGCCGGCGGGGATCTGGGGTTTGGTCCAGTTGAAGCGGCGGGCGTGATAGGGACAGGCGGCCTGGCAGTAGCGGCAGCCGATGCACCAGTTGTAGTCCACGACCACGATGCCGTCGGGTTCCTTCCAGGTGGCCTCGACGGGGCAGACGTCCACGCAGGGCGGGTGTTCGCACTGCTGGCACTGGACGGGCATGTAGAACTTGTCGGGCTGGGGGACGGTGTGGTCGTAATGGACGGTGCCCTTTTCCATGTCGAGCGAGCCCTTCTGCATTTCGAAGACGCGGATGTAGGACTGCTGGGAGGGGCGGTCGTGGTTGTTTTCGAGGTGGCAGGCTTCGGCGCATTTGCGGCAGCCGTTGCAGATGCTGAGGTTGAGGGCGTAGCCGAACTTGACGCCGGGGAGGGGTTTGGGGTCTGCGATGGTGACCTCGGCGCCGTACTGGTCGCGGGTTTCGTTTTCGAGGCGGCGGAGGATCACGTGAAGATCGACGGCGCTGAGTTCCTTGTAGTGTTTCTGGAGGAAGTCCTCGACGGGGATGTCGCGGGCCCATTCGGTGAGGGGCGCGACGGCCTTGGCGAAGGCGGCGACGCCGAGGGTGACGCCGACCCCTTTGAGCACGTCGCGGCGGGTCCAGCCCTGGCTGTTGGTGGAGGTTTCGGTGGGGCTCATGAGGCGTTCGGGACGTGGATCAGGGCGTGGGGCGAGGGATCAATGGGAGGCGTTGGGGTTGGCGTTGGGGTTGGGTCTGGGGACCGGCGTGCGGTCGCGGGGTGGAAAGACGGGCTGAACGAGGGGAAAGGCCGGGGCATGGGGATCGTGGCAATGGATGCAACTGTTGCGGGTGCGGGGTCCGCGGGAGAGGTCCCAGTAGCCGTTCATGCCGCCGTGGAGGCCGCGCTGATAATCGCGCAACTGCGGGCCGTGGCACTGGCCGCAGAGGGTCATGCTGTCGGTGAAGGCGAGGGTGGAGCCGTCGGCGAGGCGGAGGGTGTCGTAGTTGTCGGCGTTGTGGCAGCTCAGGCAGGAGAGCGAGCCGTGGGCGTAGTGGAGACCCTGGTGGAACTGGACGAGCTGATCGGCGGAGCGGAGGTCACGATTGGGGGTGGTGGTGGCGTGGCAGGAAGCGCAGGCGACGGTCACCGGTTGGCCGTGGGGATCGGTGAGGCCGGTTGGGATGCCCTGGGGACCGGGCGTGGGCCGGATGGAGGTGGCGAACCGGGAGGGCGGGGAGACATCGGGGGTGGGTTCCACGGACATCCCGGGATCCTGGGGCGGGCGGATGGCGGGGGCGGCGAGGAGCAGACCGGCGAGGGCCAGGCCGGCCACGGCGGCGAAGGTGAGGACTTGGCGACTGGACGGTTTCACAGCGGATTCCTTGGGCCGGGCGACGGTGGTCGCGGCGATGGTCGCGGCGATGCCGGTTGCTGGGACGGAGGTTTCTTAGCGGGCCGGACGGGGCACGTAAAGCTTGTCTGATGCGCTCCATCGCGGAAATGTGTTCTTGTGATTCCCGATTCGCCCCAACTCGATGAGAGCATGGAGGGTGTGGGATTGGGAGACCTTGACCTGGCTCAAGGCAGGGGCGGTTGGGGAGGCGGGATAGTGCGGACGTGCCGGGTGGGAACGAGCAACGACGGAGGACCATGCCGATCAGCGGATTGATGGTGAGAGTGGCGCCGGGGGAGGTCGGGGCGGCGGAACTGGAAGCCTTGCGGGGCTGGCCCGAGGTGACCATTGGGGAGCGGCAGGGCGACTGGGTGGCGGTGGCGGTGGAGTCGCGGGATCCGGGGCATGGCCGGGACCTGCACGAGCGCATGGAGCGGTTGCCCGGGGTGGTGCGGGTGGAGGTGGTGTCCGTGCATTTCGAGGCGGATGGGGAGGGTGCTGCGTCGGGGAGGGCCGACGGGGGGGCGATCGGGGCGGATGGCAGTCCGGTGCGGGAACGACCGCGCCACAACCGGGAGAACGAACGATGCAACTAGAGCGACGTGAATTTCTGCGGGCCAGCGCCCTGGCGGCGGCGGCGGCGGCGATATCGGAACGGGTGGGCGGGGCGGCGCAGGCGGCGGAGGCGGCGGTTGGAACTGGCCGGGATGGGATCCGGTGGGACAAGGCGCCGTGCCGGTTTTGCGGAACGGGGTGTCATGTGCGGGTGGGGGTGAAGGACGGGCGGGTGGCGGCGATCCAGGGGGAGCCGCTGGCGGACGTGAACAAGGGGTTGTTGTGCGTGAAGGGGTATCACGTCGGGCTGGCGATGTACGGGAAGGACCGGTTGACGACGCCGTTGCTGCGCCGGAACGGGCGGCTGGAGCCGATCGGGTGGGACGAGGCGATCGACGTGGTGGCGCGGCGGATCCTGGAGGCGCCGGACCGGTTTGCGATTTACGGGTCCGGGCAGTGGACCATTCCGGAGGGGTACGCGGCGAACAAGCTGATGAAGGCGGGGTTGTCGAGCAACCAGATCGAGCCGAACGCGCGGTTGTGCATGGCCAGTGCGGTCACGGGGTATCTGAGCGTGTACGGGGTGGACGAGCCGGCGGGGTGCTATGACGACCTGGACCGTTGCGACGTGCTGATCCTGTGGGGGAACAACATGTCGGAGATGCATCCGGTGTTGTTCTCGCGGGTGATCGACCGTCGGACACGGGGCGAGAAGGTGAAGGTGATTGATCTGGCGACGCGGCGGACGCGGAGCACGGAATTTGCGGACGAGTACCTGGAGTTCCGGCCGCAGACGGATCTGGCGATCGCCAACGGGATTGCGCACCTGCTGTTGAAGGACGGGACCTTCGACCGGGAATTCGTGGAGCGGCACTGCGCGTTCCGGCAGGACACGGAGGAGCCTTCGCTGCTGGGGCGGGGGATGACGTTCGACGAGTACCGGGCGGCCCTGGAGCCGTACACGCCGGAGGAGGTCGAGCGGATTTCCGGGGTGCCGGCGGCGAAGATCCGGATGCTGGCGGAGTTGTTCGGGCGGCGGGATCTGCGGATCACGAGTGTGTGGTGCATGGGGTTCAACCAGCACACCCGGGGGACGAACATCAACCGGCTGTGTCATGGGATTCATTTGTTGAGCGGGCATTTCGGCCGGCCGGGGGATGCGCCGACGTCGTTGACGGGGCAGCCGAGCGCGTGCGGGACGGCGCGGGAGGTGGGGACGATGTGCCATTTCCTGCCGGGCGGGCGGCTGGTGGCGAATGCGGAGCACCGGGCGGATGCGGAGCGGTTGTGGAACCTGCCCGAGGGCCGGTTGAGCGGGAAGGTGGGGTATCACACCGTGCTGATGTGGGAGAAGTTCTGCACGGCGACGGACCGCGGGGGAGACATCTCGACCCTCTGGGTGCAGGTGACCAACCCGGGGCATTCGCTGCCCAATCTGCACAAGCTCTTCAAGGCGAAGCGGGGGTTGGAGGACAAGTTCCTGATCGTGTCCGACGTGTATCCGACCGCGACGACGGAACTGGCGGACCTGGTGCTGCCGTCGGCGATGTGGGTCGAGAAGAACGGCATGTACGGCAACTCGGAACGGCGGACGCAGCAGTGGTTCCGGATGGTGAAACCGCCGGGGGAGGCGAGGGACGACTGCTGGCAGACGCTGGCCGTGGCGCGGCGGCTGCACGACCTGGGGCATCCGGGGATGAAGGACAAGGACGGGCGGTATCTGTTCCAGGTGCTGGACGATCAGGGGCACGAGGTGCCCGTGTGGGAGTGGGAACGGTACTACGACGTGAACGTCGATCGCGCGCTGTTCGAGGAGTACCGCGTGTTCACGCGGTACAAGCACAAGGACCTGGCGCCTTATGAGGAGTACGTGAAGGCGCGGGGACTGCGCTGGCCGGTGGTGGAGCAGGAGGACGGGACATGGCGGGAAACGAAGTTCCGGTTCTCCGAGTTCGACGATCCCTATGTGGAGAAGGGGCGGGAGGTACAGTTTTACCATTCGGTGACGGGGGATGACCGGGCGCTGATCTGGTACGCGCCGTACGAGCGGGCGGCCGAGGAACCGGACGCCGAGTATCCGTTCTGGCTGTGCACGGGGCGGGTGTTGGAGCACTGGCACACGGGCAGCATGACGCGGCGGATTCCGCAGCTTCACGCGGCGATGCCGCATGCGTACGTCGAGATGAACGCGGAGGACGCAGCGGTGCGTGAGATTCGCAACGGGGAGACCGTGACGATTCAGACCCGGCGCGGGGCCCTGGCGTTGCCCGTGTGGGTGGGGGGCCGCGGGCATGTGCCGCGGGGGTCGCTGTTCATTCCCTTCTTCGACGAACGGCTGCTCTGCAACGATCTCACGCTGGGCGAGCCCGACCCGATTTCGCGCGAGCCGGATTACAAGAAGTGCGCGGCGCAGGTGGTCCGCGGCAGTGTCGCCGAGGCCCGGCGTGCGCGGGAGGTGACGCTGTGAAGGCCGCGGGCGTGTCGGTGTCGCGCGAGGGGAGGGCGGCGGGATGAGTGCGCCGGATCAACCTTCCCGCTACGGGCACCTGCGGAAGGGGACGTGGGTGGTCGGGGCGGTGCTGGTGACGGCGGCGGTGAGCGGGTATTTCATGGGGTTGAGGCAGACCGGATCGGCGTTGAACCGCGGGGAACCGGCGACGTTTTCGACGGCGGACGCGGTCCGGCCGGAAGGGGCGGGCGAACCGCAGGCACCGGTGGCCGTGGCGTATTCCCGGCAGGACTGGTTGCGGGACGGGCCGAATGCGGGATGGGAAAGCCACCTGGCGCGCCTGGTGCAACCGTCGTTCGAGCCGGCCGACGTGCAGGCGGTTTCCGAGGCCGACCGGGAACGGGCGCGCCGGGATCGGGCGGCGCGACGGGCCTTCGACGGGGCGCCACCGACGGTGCCGCATCCGATTGTGCAGGACTCGGTGACGGCCTGCCTGGCGTGCCACGGGGAAGGGATGGCGGTGAAGGATCGGTTTGCCTCGCGGATGAGCCACCCCGTGTATCCGAACTGCACGCAATGCCACGTTTCGGAGGCCGGCCTGGGGATGGCGTTTCCGATGGCGGCGATGGACGAGCCGCTGGCCGGGAACGGGTTCATCGGGGCATCGGCCCCGCGCCGCGGCACGCGGGCCTGGCCGGAGGCGCCCCCGACGATTCCGCACCCGACCCGCATGCGGGAGGATTGCATGAGCTGCCACGGGCCGTTCGGCGCGTTTGCGTTGAGGACGCCGCACCCGGAACGGCAGGCCTGCACGCAGTGCCATGTGCCGGACGCCGGGCTGGAGGCGTATCCATTTCTGCTGGGTGTCACGGCGGGGCCGGGTTCGGGGCTGTTGACCGGGATTCCGGGGGGAGCGGCCCCGTGAGTGGAGGATCGGGCGCGGGGACGGGGACAGGAACGGGGGATGGCGACGAGGGGCCGTTGCCCGAGTTGAATCAGGCGGTGCTGGATTCGGAGACGCTGGGCAGGCTGTTCCGGGATTTGTCCCAATGCGCGGAGATCGTCGAGGTGATTCCGAAGTTCGCCGACCGGCGGATGGTCGAGGAAGGGCGCCTGACGCTGGAGGAGGCGCGGGCGTTGCTGGAATCCGGGGCGGTCCGCGGGGTGCAGGTGCGGTACCGATACCAGGGGGCGGACTGGTGGGACACGCTGATGGTGACGGGAGCCGGGGTGCGATTGGTGCGGATCCGGCACGACTTCTCGTGATCGGGAGTCCGATGGGGGTGAGGCGGAGGGAGACGACGAGACACGCGGATCTGAGAGGCACGCTTCGGCCGGCGTTTGCGGTCCCTATTCCCCGCTCAGGGTCAATGCGGCGATGGCTTCGCGGACGGATCGAAGGGTGTCCCGCGTGCCGTCGGACACTTCGCCGGGCGGGACGTTGGCCGCTGCCTTGGCGGGTTCATGGACCGACGGGACGGTACACAGGGTGAACCAGTGACCGGCCAGGAATCGACTGGCCTCCTCCTCGGTGGCGAGACTGAACAGGCCTCCGTAGAACCACGGTTTGGGGTCGGTGCCGGGGGGGCATTGGCGTCCCATGGCGCGGGCGCGACGGCAGGAACGGAGCAGTCTGTCGGGGGCTTCCCTGGCGAGGTGATCGAGATAGGCCTCGGCATCCTCCCGGAGACCATGGTGAACGAGCCACCGTCCATTGACGCGGCGGGCCCAGGCGACGTCATCGTCCGGAGCCGCAGCTGATCTCGGGCCGGGAGAAGGCGTTGGGCTGGAGTCCATGAGGGTACCTTGCGCGCCGGTGGGGCATCGGACAACGGCCAACTGGGCGACGGCGGCGCGGTTGCGGGCGGAGAGGAGGATGACGGCGGGCAGGATCGCGGAGCGCCTGGGGATGGGCACGCGGGGACACCTGAACCCCGTGCTGGTGTGGCGACGGAAGGCCCGGGGGAAGCCGCCGTGATTAAGAACTGACGGGGGAATTCCGTGGCTCTTCCGGGCTTGCCAATGGCAGGCGGGTCTCGCAGTTTTTCCGGCGTCCGCGGTCGGGGTCGTAGCTCAGTTGGTAGAGCGTCTCGTTCGCAATGAGAAGGTCAGGGGTTCGACTCCCCTCGGCTCCACCACTTCCTCGGACAGGGGTTCTGGCGATTCGGGAATGGCGAATGGCTAAAAGGGGGGCGCAGTGGGGTCAGGGTATGGGGGGATTGGGCGGTGGGGGGTCCCAGGGGAGGGTGAGGCGGAAGGTGGCGCCCTTGCCGGATTCGCTTTCAGCACGGACTTCACCGCCATGGGCCTGGACGATGTGCTTCACGATGGAGAGGCCGAGTCCGGTGCCGCCCTGTTCGCGGGAACGCGCGGCATCGACGCGGTAGAAGCGTTCGAAGACGCGGTCGAGGGCTTCGCGGGGGATGCCGGGTCCGTCGTCGGCCACCCACAGTTCGGCGCGGGCGGCGCGGGGATTGGTTTGGGCGCCGACCGTGACGCGTCCGCCGGCGCGACCGTATTTGATGGCGTTGTCGATGAGGTTGAAGAGGACCTGCTGAAGGCGGTCGAAGTCCACGCGCAGCGAGAGGTCCTCCGGGACGGCATTGACGAGCTGGACCTGGCGGTCGGCGGCCCGGGCGGTGAAGTCTTCGAAGACGCGGGCGACGAGGGGATGGAGTTCGCCGGCCTGGCGGTTCATGACGACCTGGCCGGCTTCGAGCTGGGAGATGGTGAGGAGATCCTCGATGAGGAAGGTGAGACGGTTGGTGTGTTTCTCGATGGTCTGGAGGAAGCGGAGGGCGACTTCGGGATCGTGTCGGGCGCCGTCGATGAGGGTTTCGACGTAGCCCTTGATGAGGGCGAGGGGGGTGCGGAGTTCGTGGGAGACGTTGGCGACGAATTCGCGGCGGGTGCTTTCGAGTTCCTTGAGGCGGGTGACGTCGTGGAAGACGAGGATGACGAGGCGATGACGCGGGTCGCCGTTGCCGGAGGTGGTGGCGTTGACCTGGAGGATGCGGGGATGGGGGCCGTGGAGTTCGAGTTCGTAGCCGAGGGCCTGGCCTTCGAGGCGGGCGCGCTGGGCGAGTTCCTCGAGTTCATGGCGGCGGAGGGCCTCGATGAGGGTGCGTCCGCGCATGTCGTCGGGGAGGGCGAAGATCTGTTGGAGGGGGCGGTTGATCCACTGGACGCGGGCATCGGGGCCGAGGACGAGGAGGCCTTCGACCATGCAATTGAAGGCGGCGGTCTGGCCGGCGCGGTCGCGTTCGAGTTCGTCGCGGAGATGGCGTTCAAGTTCGCGGGCGCGGGCGGCGTCGCGATCGAAGCGGAGCCGGGCGCGGTGCCATCGCCACCCCCACCAGGCATGGCTGGCGACGAGGGCGGCGGCCAGGGCGAGGGCGACCGCGGTCCACATGGAAGCGTCGGGAAGGCCGGGATCAGTCCTCGGCGAAGCGGTACCCGACGCCGCGGACGGTATCGAGGTGGCGGGCGGCGCGGCCGAGTTTTTCGCGGAGGCGGCGCATGTGGGTATCGACGGTGCGGGTGTCGATGATGTTGTCGTATTCCCAGACGTCCTGGAGGAGCTGTTCGCGGGACTGCACGCGGCCGCGACGTTCCATGAGGGTGGTGAGGAGTTTGAACTCGGTGGCGGTGAGGTCGATGCGTTTGCCGCCGACGGTGACGAGGTGGCGGGGGATATCGACGGCGAGGTCGCCGGTCTGGAGGCGTTCGGGGCGTTCGGCGGACTGGGTGCGGCGTTCGAGGAGTTTACGGACGCGGAGGACGAGTTCGCGGGGGCTGAAGGGTTTGGTGACGTAATCGTCGGCACCGAGTTCGAGGCCGAGGACGCGGTCGATTTCGGCGGCCCTGGCGGTGAGCATGATGATGGGGACGCCGGCGGTGGCGGGGTCGCGGCGGAGGAGTTTGCAGACTTCGAGGCCGTCCACCTCGGGGAGCATGACGTCGAGGAGGATGAGATTGGGGGCGTAGAGGCGGGCGGCTTTGAGGGCTTCGGCGCCGTCGGCGGCGGCCACGACCTCGAAGCCGGCGCCCTTTAGGTTGAAGGAGATCAATTCGACGGCATCGGGCTCGTCGTCCACGACCAGGATTTTTGGCATGACGCGGCGCGTGGCTACCATCGATGCGGAGGGTGGGGCAACGGAAGGGGGGTGACAAGGGGGTTACGAACTGGCGACGCGGGCGTCGTGCATCCCGGAGTTGTGGGGAGATCTGCGAACTTCGCGAATCCTCGTCTCGGAGGGCCGAGTTCCACGAGGCCGCAAGGGAGTGGAGCGTTGGGATGAGGACTCGCGGAGCTCGTCCCTCCGATTCACGGCCTCCTCACCCACAACTCCGGGATGCACCAACGTTGGCGGAGCGTTGCATGGGGGAGTGGAAGCGGCACACTGGCGGGGCGCATGAACGGTGCCGTACTTCGAAGTGAGATTCGCGATCTGGCCGGGCGGGTTGAGGCGGGGGAGCGATTGACGGTGGAGGACGCGGGGCGGTTGTTTGCGTGCCGGGATCTGAACGCGCTGGGGTCACTGGCCCATGCGATGCGGCTGAGGCGGGTGGGGCGGCGGACGAGCTACCTGGTGAACCGGTACCTGAACTACTCGAACTACTGCATTCTGAGCTGCCAGTTCTGCGCGTTTGCGAGGAAGCGGCGGGATGCGGACGGGTTTGAGCTGACGGCGGAGCAGATGATCGGGAAGGCGCGGGAGGCGCTGGCGATCGGGATCACCGAGCTGCACATCGTGGGGGGGCTGCATCCGTCGCTGCCGTTTTCGTATTACCTCGAGTTTCTGCGGGCGTTGAAGTCGCTGGATGCGCGGCTGCAACTGAAGTGTTTCACGGCGATCGAGGTGCTGCACCTGGCGTGGCTGGCCAGGAAGTCGGTGGAGGAAACGCTGTCGGAACTGCGGGCGGCGGGACTCGACGCGCTGACCGGCGGCGGGGCGGAGATCTTCCGTCCGGCGGTGCGGCAGCAGATTGCGCGGGGCAAGGAATCGGCGGCGGAGTATCTGGATGTGCATCGGACGTGGCACCGGCTTGGGGGGCGGAGCACCTGCACGATGCTGTACGGGCATGTGGAGTCGGTGGAGGACCGGGTGGATCACCTGAGGCAGTTGCGGGACTTGCAGGACGAGACGCGGGGGTTCACGGGGTTCATTCCGCTGCCGTACCAGCCGGACAACAACCGGATTCCGGTCGAGCACGGGCCGACGGGATTCGATTCGCTGCGGACGCTGGCGATCAGCCGGCTGTTCCTGGACAACTTCGATCACCTGACGGCGTACTGGGTGGGGTTGGGGACGAAGCTGTCGCAGGTGGCGTTGAGCTACGGGGCGGACGATCTGCACGGGACGATCCTGGAGGAGCACATCTTCCACATGGCGGGGGCGACGTCGCCGCAGGGCCGGACGGAGGCGGAACTGGTGAAGGCGATCCGGGAGGCGGGATTCGTGCCGGTGCAGCGGAACACCTTCTACGAGCCGATCCGGGTGTGGGATGAAGGGGCGGCCGAAGGAGCGCCGATGGGGAACGGCGGGGTGTCTGGCGAGGTGCTGAGGCGAAATCTGGCGACGGCGTAGGGCAGCCTTGCAAGGCGGAAAGGGGGTCCCGTAAGGTCCGCGCACCCGCCCCGGACACGGACACACCCACAGGACGGAGGGGGATCGAATACGGCCATGCACAACGGAATCCGCGCCCAGTTGTCGGTAATGATGTTCATCCAGTTCTTTGTTTGGGGCTCGTGGTATGTCACGGCGCCGAACTACCTGGGGACGATAGGATTTCAGGCCGGGGACTTTGGCTGGACGTACTCGGTGGGGCCGATTGCGGGGATGCTGTCGCCGTTTTTCGTGGGGATGATTGCGGACCGGTTTTTTCCGGCGCAGCGGGTGCTGGGGGCGATGCACCTGATGGGGGCGGGGCTGATGCTGCTGGCGACGCTGATGATGCGGGCGGAGAGCCCGTCGCCGGGCCTGATCAACCTGGCGTTCTTCGGGCACATGCTGACGTACTACCCGACGCTGGCGCTGACGAACACGCTGGCGATGCGGAACATGACGGATCCGCAGAAGGAGTTTCCGATGATCCGGGTGTTCGGGACGATCGGGTGGATTGCGGCGGGGTTGAGCCTGACATGGCTGAGTCTCGACCGGAGCATCGGGATGTTCTACCTGACGGTGGGGGCGGGGGTGGCGCTGGGATTGTTCAGCTTTTTCCTTCCGAACACGCCGCCGACGGCGACGGGGCCGGTGTCGGCGCGGCAGATTCTGGGGCTGGATGCCCTGGTGTTGTTGAAGGATCCATCGTACCGGACCTTCATGATCGCCTCGACGCTGATCTGCATTCCCCTGGCGTTCTATTATCAGATCACCAGCCGGGTGGTGGAGATGACCGGGCTGCCGATTGGCCAGACGATGTCGTACGGGCAGATGTCGGAGATCTTCTTCATGATCGTGATGCCGTTCTTCTTTGCGCGGCTGGGGGTGAAGTGGATGCTGATGGTGGGGATGATGGCGTGGGTGGGGCGGTATTTCCTGTTTGCGATCGGGGCGCCGGACCAGATCCGGTGGATGATCATTTTCGGGGTGCTGCTGCACGGCATCTGTTACGACTTCTTCTTTGTGACCGGGCAGATCTACACGGACCAGGTGGCACCGCGGACGATCCGGGCGCAGGCGCAGGGGATGCTGGTGTTGTTCACGCTGGGGCTGGGGATGTTCATCGGGGCGCAGGTGGCGGGCCGGATCGAGGCCCGGCACACCACAGACGAGGCGAAGGCGCTGTCGGTGCAGGTGGTGGCGAAGGCGGCCGAACGGGATCGGGTGACGGCGTTGGCGGCGGGCGCGAGCGGGGCGGAACGCGAATCCCTGGAGGCGCAGGCGCGGATTCTGGGAAATGAGGCCGTCGAGTTGCGCCAGGCGGAGCTGAAGGCCATCGAGTGGCGGCCACTGTGGATGAAGCCCGCCCTGTTTGCCGGGGCAATCATGATGTTTTTCCTGGTGGCATTCCGGAATCCGCGGCCGCGGAACGGCGCTGCCTGAACCTCAAAGCCTGCAGACACCACGCAGACCCCAACCTCATGAACTCTCCGATGGATCGTCGCCAATTCCTTCGTCGCACCGGGCTTGCTGCCGCCATGGCGGCAGCGGGGTCAGGAACCGCGCTGGCACCGCTGGGGGCGGCGGCCTACGGGCCGAGGCCCAGGGCGGAGAGCCGGCTTTATCGGATCTCGCTGGCCGAGTGGTCGCTGCACCGGGCGATCTTCTCGGGGGCGATGGATCACATGGACTTCCCGAAGGTGGCGCGGCTGGACTTTGGGTTGAGCGGGATCGAGCTGGTGAACCAGTTCTTCAAGGACAAGGCGCGGGATCGTGCGTACCTGAGCGCCTTCAAGCAGCGGGCGTTGGAGATGAACGTGCAGACCCTGCTCATCATGGTGGACGGCGAAGGGGCGTTGGGCGATCCCGACGAGGCGGCGCGGACCAAGGCGGTGGAGAACCATTACCCGTGGGTGGAGGCGGCGCAGTTTCTGGGGTGCCATTCGATCCGGGTGAACGCGGAGACGCGCGGGGTTGGGAGCTTCGAGGAGCAGCAGGACCGGGCGGCCGACGGTTTGGGGCGTTTGTCGGAGTTTGCGCGGCAGCACGGCCTGAATGTGATTGTCGAGAACCACGGGCAGTTGTCCTCGAACGGCGCGTGGCTGGCCGGGGTGATGCGGCAGGTGGGCATGGCGAACTGCGGGACGCTGCCGGACTTCGGGAACTTCCAGATCCGGGCGGGGGAGGTGTACGACCGTTATCGCGGGGTTCAGGAGATGATGCCGTTTGCGAAGGCGGTCAGCGCCAAGTCGCACGACTTCGATGAGAACGGGGACGAGATTCACACCGACTACCGGCGGATGATGCGGATTGTGCTGGATTCGGGATACCGGGGCTGGGTCGGGATCGAGTACGAGGGGGGCGGCGTGAGCGAGGCGGAGGGGATTCTGAAGACGAAGGCACTGCTCGAGCGGGTGCGGAGCGAATTGGAACCGCACTACGCGTAGGGGTCAGGGCCCTGGCGATGGAGCGAGGGATTCCGACGGTCCTGCTGGCGGGGCCCACGGCGTCTGGGAAGTCGGCGGTGGCGCTCGTTCTGGCGGAGGCCTTGGGTGGAGAGATCCTGACCGCGGACTCGATGCAGGTGTACCGGGGGCTGGACATCGGGACGGCCAAGCCGACGGCGGCGGAACGGGCACGGGTACCGCATCATCTGATCGATCTGGTCGATCCTTGGGAATCGTTCGATGCGGCCCGCTGGCTTGGATGCGCACGATGGGCGCATGCCGACGTGAAGGGTCGGGGGAGGGCATCGGTGGTGTGTGGCGGGACGGGGTTGTACTTCCGGGCGTGGCTGGAGGGGCTCGATGACGATTGCCCATCCGATCCGGACCAGCGGGCGGCCCTGGAGTCGATGCCTTTGGGCGAGCTGCTTCAGGAACTGGAGGCGGGGGATCCGGAGACGTGGGCCCGGGTGGACCGGTCGAATCCGCGACGGGTGATCCGGGCGGTGGAGCGGTTGCGGCGGACGGGTCGGGCGGGGGCGGGCGGGTTGGGGGCGGTGGTCGAGGGCCGGGACGCAGGAATGGTAGTGGTCCTGCGGCGGACGCCCGCCGATTTGCGCCGGCGGATCGACAGCCGGGTGGACGCGATGTTTGCGGGAGGGTTGGTGGAGGAGACCCGGGGATTGCTGGAACGGGGGTTGCGCGGGAATCGCACGGCGATGCAGGCCATCGGGTATCGGCAGGTGGTGGAGCATCTGGAGGGCCTGGCCGATTTGCCGGATACGATTGCGCGGGTGAAGACCAGGACGTGGCAGTTTGCACGCCGGCAGATGACGTGGTTCCGGCATCAGATGGCGGCGAGGTGGATCGACGTGGCGGTGGAGGAGCCGCCGGAGGTCACCGCGGGCCGGGTGAGGGAGGGGGTGGAGATGGATCGCGGGAGCGGCCTCGGTGAGATGGGGTCAGGGTGAGGCTGGCACCATTTCCTGCAGCAGTCCTCGCGCTCGCGATCGTACTCGTAATCTTAATCTTAATCTTAATCTTAATCTCCCTCGCCCCCCCAATTCCCATGCGCAATGGGAAGACCGCACAAGACCGAACCCATCGCACCCGCCACGAGGCAGGGCTCAAGAAGGTGCGCCTGGGGGTTCGAGGACGAGGACGAGTACCGCCCTTCGGGCTGAGTACGAGTACGGGGAGGGAGAAGGGATGTGGAGCGATGGATTGCGGACTCGCGGAGCTCGTCCCTCCGAGACGACGCTTGGCGAAATTCGCACCTCTCCCCACGACTTCGGGATGCAAGGGGATGGATACGCCCATCCTGCTGATTTTGCCTTGAACTCGGCCTTATGGATTCGCGAGGCTCCGGATCATCAGCGGTGGAATTCCAACGGCTTGAAGACCGCGCCGGGTGAGCGTCCTGGGGCAGGTTTTCGAGCGCTTTCCTGGGAGGCGTTCATGGGGGTGGTGTCGGGATGGAAGGCCGCTGCGGCAGCAACGGAGCGAGATTGCCTCCAACGATCACGAGAACCCTATGGAGCCATCCGGGCAGGCGGCGGGCGAATGCGTCACGGTGGACGATCTGCGGGACTTGATCGGGGAATTGCGGATGGTCGCGGCGCGACTGCTGGCATTTGAATCCCGCAACCACACCTACACGCCGACGGCGCTGGCGATGACGGCGTTGCGGCGGGCGAAGTTGAAGGAGGAGGCGTGGGAGGATGTGCGGTGGGAGAACCGCGGGCATTTCATGGCGGCGATGTCGGTCGCCATGCGCAATGCGCTGGTGGACCATGCGCGGCGGCGGCGGGCGAAGGGTCGGAGCAAGGTGCTATACCTGCCACCGGACGAGGATGTGTTTCGGGATCTGCCGGCCGCGGCGGAGGAGAAGCCGGAGCGGGTCCTGATGCTGGAGGAGGCGCTGACCCGCCTGGGCGAGCAGGATGCGCGGCTCGCGGGGATCCTGCGTCAGCACTACTACTTCGGGTACACGGTTGCGGAGATGGCGCAGTTTCAGGAGGTGAGCGAGAAGACGGTGGACCGCGATTTGAAGAAGGCGAGGGTGTTGCTGCGGAAAATGCTGGAGGCGGCCTCGAGGATGGGTGAGGCATGAGGATTCCGACGGAAGGGCACTGGCGGCGGGTGGAGGAGTTGGCGGAGCAGTTGGGGGCGTTGTCGGCGGAAGAGGCGTTGGTGCGGCTTGAGGAACTGGCTGCTGCGGGGGAACCGCCGTCGGTATTGACGCTGGTGGGGGTATGGCACGGTCTGCCTCCGATCCAGAACGGGCTTGGGCCTGGCGCGGTGGTGGGTGGGGGCTACACGCTGGTGGAGAAGATCGGCAACGGGGGGATGGGTGCGGTGTGGCGGGCGACGCAGCGGACGATCGAGCGGGATGTGGCGCTGAAGATCCTGCATCCGGCGGTGGTTTCGGCCCAATCCCTGGAGCGTTCGCTCGATGAGGTCCGGCTTCTGGGGCGGTTGAGACATCCTGGGATCGTGCGGGTGTTCGATGCGGGATATCATGAGGATCCGGTTCGCGGGCCGCTGCCGTATTTTGCGATGGAACTGGTGGATGGGCAGGCGCTTGACCGCTGGGCGGGGGCTGTTGGCGACGATCGGAAGCGGAAACTGGAGGTGATGGTGGCGGTGTGTGAGGCGGTCCAGGCGGCCCACGACCGTCACATTGTTCATCGGGACCTGAAGCCGGCGAACATCCTGGTGGGTTCGGATGAGCGGCCGGTGATTCTGGACTTTGGGATTGCGCGGTTTTTGGGGATGACCAGCGCGGGGGATCCGGCTCATTTCTCGGGAACGCCCCACTATGCGGCGCCGGAGCAGCATCTTGGGCTGGACACGGATTTCCGGCGGTCGCAGAGCGTGGACGTGTATGCGTTGGGTGCGGTGCTGTTCGAGATTCTGTCGGGGCGGCGGCTGTTCGAGTTTCCGCCGGGGACCCGACTGGCGGCGGTTCGGCAGGCGGTCCTGACCGCGCCGATGCCACGGTTGAAGGATGTGTTGCCGGATTGTCCTGAAGAGCTGGATTTGCTGGTGGCGCGGGCGGTTCGGCGGGATCCGGCGGATCGATTTTACTCGGTGGCCTCGTTGGGTCGGGCGATGGCCCGGGTGTCGGGGAGCTACGGGCTACCGGCGAGGCCTGTGCCGGCATGGGTGCCTGCCGCGGGTGCCATGGTACCCGGGACCGAATGGCGTTTGATCGAACCGCTGGGGGATGGTGGCACCGGGGAGGTGTGGCTGGGGCAGCATGAGCGGCTGGGTCAGCGTCGGGTGTTCAAGTTCTGCGCCAGCGAGGCGAAGGTGCGAACGTTGAGGCGGGAGTATACGCTGTACCGGCTGCTGAAGGAGCGGATCGGGCGTCACCCGCATTTCGTGCAGCTTCACGAGGTTTCCCTGGATGAGCCGCCATGGTATTTGATGATGGAGGGGGAGGATGCGCGGGATTTGGAGACGTGGTGTGCGGAGCGACCGGACGGGTTGGGAGGAGTGCCATTGCGGACGCGGATCGAGATTGTGGCGCAGGCGGCGGAGGCCTTGGAGGCGGCGCACGACGCGGGGATCCTGCACCGGGACATCAAGCCGGGGAACCTGCTGGTGCGGGATCAGGGGGCTGGGGGTTCGGGGGGAGCGGAGGTTCATGTACTGATTGCGGATTTCGGGATCGGGCAGGTGGTTTTGGATGAGATCGCGTCGGCGGAGGGGCGGCCCGGGTTCACGCGCACCTTGTCGGGGATATCGAGGTCGGAGTTGTCGGGGACCATGCTTTATCTGGCGCCCGAGGTGTTGGAAGGGGGGGCGGCGACGGCGCGGTCGGACATCTACAGTCTGGGGGTGGTGTTGTGGCAGTTGCTGGTGGGCAATCTCAAGGCCGCTCTGGACCCGGCGGACTGGCCCATGCGGATCGAGGATCCGCTGCTTCGGGAGGATTTGAACCGGTGTCTGGCGGGAACGCCGGGCCGGCGGTGGGCCAGTGCGGGCGAGCTGGCGGCGAGCCTGCGGGCGCTGGAAGCCAGGCAGGCGGGGGAGCAACGGCGCCGGGCGGAGATTGCGGCGCGCGAGCGGGCGGCCTACCGGCGGGGGGTTGCGCTGACGGCGGTGCTGGCGAGCGGGGTGGTGGCCCTGCTGGCGTGGTTCGGGTGGTACGCCGTGGATCGGGCGCGGGCTGCGTCGGCGGCGGAGAGCGAAGCCCGGATCAACGCCCAGTCGAGCCAGCTCAACGAACTGGCACGATTGGCGACGAGTGAGGCGCCGAACCGTATTGAATCGGTTCGGAGCGTCCTTGCGCGGGTGGAGGCCCGGTCGGACGACGAGCGGCGACGGATGGCGGATGCCTATGTGCGGGTTCTTGAGTTGGAGGACTGGTCGATTGAGGAGGGGAAGGGTTTGGCGTTGGACGGGCGGGGGCTGCAGGCGGTGCTTGAGGGGAGTTCGAGATTCCTGCTGCGACAGGTGGCGGGGGGCGGGGTGGACTTGATCGACGGGCTGGACGGGAGGCGGCTGTGGCGGAGCGAGGTGGAATTGGAGCAGCCCGCGGTGCTGGCGCTGGCGCCGATGGCGGCGCGTGCGGCGGTCGGGTGGCGGCGGCAGGTCATTCTCCTGAATGGGAGCGACGGGACCGAGGAGGCCCGGATCGCCCTCGGGGGTCCGCCACTTTCGTTGGGGTGGAACACGCGGGGGGATATACTCGCGGTGGGTCTTGCGGACGGCTGGAACGAAGGCGGGGTTGAACTGCGGGCGGCCCCGGATTGGGCTGTGAGCGGAATTCTGGCGGGCGACGATTCCGGTGTGCGATCCCGTCCGCCCACAGGCCTGGCGTTCAGTCCGGACGACCGGCTTCTGGCCCAGTGGAGCCTCCATTCGCTGGAACTGCTGGTGTGGGAGTTGAGTGTCGGCCGGATCGCGGTATGCGCGTATCACCCGGCACCGGTGCGGAAGGCGATATGGACCGCATCGAACCGGATGATTGCTGCCGCTGCGGATGCGTACCTGTACGCCTGGGGCATCGAGGAGGGGGGACAACGTGCGGTCCGGGTGGATCGACCGCTGGCCCGGTATCCGGCGAAGGGTGACAGCGAGGCGGGGCATCCGAGGCAGTGGGAGCTTCTCGCACGCTTTCCCCGCGACGGCTATCTCGTGGCGGCGGATGAGGCCGGCGGTGTGTACTGTTTCGATGTGCTGACCGGGCGCCCGTCGGTCGCCGTCACCCGCGGTTCCCGTCCTGTGGCCCTGGGGCGGCGGGGAGACGACCTCGTGATTCATCGGGAGGATGGCGGCGTCGGGGCGCTCCGCCGCGTTCCGAGTCCGGTCACCCGCGCCTTCGCCAGCCAGCGGCTGGGCCGGATCGAGGATTTTGACGTGGCACCTGACGGAATCCTGGTGGCCTGTGCGGGTTCGGGGGGTGTGACGGTGTTTGATGGGAACCGGCGCGAGCATGCGGCATCGGGAACGGCTGCCATGAGTCGCGGGGTACGGTTCCTGACGCCGACAAGCCTGGTGGCGTCCTCGCGGTTCGGGGATCTCGGTCTGGTCTGGGATGGAGGAACCCTGAACCGGGGCGCTCTGCCATTGAGCCGCGCATTCAGGGAGGTGGATCCAGAGGAGGCACCGGCCCGCATTGTGTTGAACGTGGGAAAGAGCCGGGCTGCGATGGTGCGCAGGGGCCGGATCCAATGGGCTGAGCTTGGGGGTGGGGAGGTCGTGGAGATGGAACGTCCGGGAGGGGGCGGGGTGGAGGATCTGGCGATGTCGGGGGATGGGGGGAGGATTGCCTGGGTGGATGAGGGGCTGCGGGTCTGGGGTGCGGGGTGGGGGGACCGGGTTGCGGCGGCACTCCCCGGAAGCGGGCGCCGTGTGGCGTTTGTCGGGAACCGTTGGTGTGTGGTGAGCGGTGGAGGGGAGGTGCTGGTGGTGGATGTTATCGGGGCGAACCCGGCCGTGCGGGTGGATGGGGAATGGGGGGAGGATTCGCTGATGGAACTGGCGGTCCAGCGGACGGGGGTGGTGGCGGCCGGCGCGCTGAGTTCGGGAGGAATAGTCCTGGGACACTTCAGGGTGGAGGAGTCACCTCGACTAAGGCCGGTGGTGTTATTGGGGGCGGGGGCGTTTTCGAGGTTTGAGCGGCTGCGGTTTGCAGGAGGGGATCGCTGGCTGGGGGCGATTGGCGAAGACGGGCAACTGCGGGTTTGGGATGTCGGGATGATCCTGAGACTGCTGGGGGAGGAGAACTGCCTGCCGTCGTGGGCGGGCGTGGAATATGCGGGGATGAAGTCGGGTGTCCCTCTGGACACGGAAACGACGCATTAAAGGCAGGGCGACGGAATCGATGCTCATGGCGGACACATTCGAGGAATTCGTGACGGATCCGCGGGGGGGCGGCGGGCCGGCGGATCCAGGGGCGATGCCGGCGTGCGACGGCGGCGCCTGGCCTGCGGCGGACACGAGCGATGCTGACGGGCGGCAGCAGATCGAGTTTCTGGCGGCCTACTACCGCCTCAACCGGCTGCATCGGGCGTTGGAGGAGTGTCGCGCGGGGGCTGCGGGTCCCGGGGCCGAGGCGGTCCTGGTGGCGGCCCTGCACCGGGCGATTGAGTTTCGGGACCGGCTCGAGGACCGCTGTGCCCCGGTGGGGTTCGATGCGGAGCCGGTGATGCGCGGCAACCAGGCGGTGGATCTCGTGTTCCGGTATGCCCGGAAGCGGGTTGTCGAGAACCACCGGCGGCACAGCGAGCAGGAGGCGTGCGTCAAGGTGGCGCTGCCGGATGCGGGGCTGCTGGCGAAGGTGGCGTCGATTCCGGGCATACCGAGGGAGGAGATCCTGGCGGATCTGAATCGGATGGGCTGCGCGACTACGGGCGCGGGATCGGGGCCGCGACCGGGGGGAGGCGGGGGATGACGAAGCTGATCCTGAAGTGTTCTCTGTCGCCCGGGGACATCGTCATGCTCACGGCTGCGGTGCGGGATTTGCATCGATGCCATCCGGGGCGGTTTGTGACGGATGTCCGCACATCGTGTCCGGATCTGTGGCGATACAATCCCTGGTTGACGCCGTTGCGGAGCGACGACCCGGAGGTGCGCCACATTGAGTGCCGGTATCCGCTCATTGACAGGGCCAACAGCGAGCCCTGGCATTTCCTGCACGGTTTCGTGCAGCATCTTGGCGGGGAGCTGGGAGTCTCGCTGCATCCGACCGCGTTCCGGGGTGACATCCATCTTTCCAAGAGTGAGATGACGGACCCTGGTCCCGTCGAGGAGGTGCATGGGGACAGGCGTCCGTACTGGATCATCGCGGCGGGGGGGAAGTATGACTTCACGATCAAGTGGTGGCACCGCCGGCGGTGGCAGGAGGTGGTGAATCGGCTGCGGGACGAGGTGGTGTTCGTCCAGGTGGGGGAGGCGCATCATTATCATCCACGGCTGGAGGGCGTGGTGGACATGCGTGGGCGGACGACGCTGAGAGAGCTGGTTCGGCTGGTGTATCACAGTCGCGGGGTGGTGTGTCCGGTGACGTCGTTGATGCACCTGGCGGCGGCGGTGCCGCAGCCTCCGGACCGGCGGGGTGAGCGGCCCTGTGTGGTGGTGGCCGGCGCGAGGGAGCCGGCGCACTGGGAGGCGTATCCCTGGCACCGCTATCTGCACACCGTCGGCACCCTGCCCTGCTGCGCCTCGGGAGGGTGCTGGAAGAGGCGGTCGGTGCCCCTTGGGGACGGAGACTGCAACGACGATCCGGAGAGGCTGTGTCTGGATTTCGATGCCGGGGTGGGATTGCCCCGTTGCATGGCGAGCATTGAGGCGCCGATGGTCATTCAATCCGTGCGAGCCCACCTTCCTGCGCGACAGGTTCAACCCATTACCATCTATCATGAGTAAAGTTGCGAAGACGAAATCCCCAGCGGGCAGCGGTCCAGACCAGGCGAAGGGGGCGGAGCAGGTTGAGCAGCGGTCGCACGCCGAAACCCCTCGGGAGGCGTCGGCCGGCACGAATCAGTGGAATCCGGATGCGATGCCCACTGAGGAATACCCGCTGACGAGGCCCCATCCGCCGCCGCTGAGTGTGTCGGGCGGACCGGTTCGGTTTCCGGAGTCCGGCGAGCATGAGATGGCGGGCAGTGAGTTTCCGGATTTTGTCTGGGACATTGTGAACGCGATGGACCGGCTCAACACGGGTCTCTACCACTACCGAGTGGGAAGGGCCAACGGACTGGACGCGAGCGAAGCGAGGAGACTGTACGACATGGCGGTCCGGAATTACGCGGATCTGAGGATCAAGTGGGGGGCTGAGATGAGGGATCCGTACACGTGGATTCAGCCTGCCATCACGGTGGACGGGTACATCACCGAGGTGTTGGTGCGGAGCCGCGCGTTCAGCCTCGAGACGCCGGGGCAGTCGGAGTCCCGCAATTCGACGAATCCGCCGGGAAGCGGATGAAGGGTGCCGCGGCTTGGGGGATGCCTGGTCCACGCCGGGTTTCCTCAGCGACGATCCCAACCATGAGATACTCCGTCCCCTTTGCATCTCCGGACTGGCGCCAGGGACGTCTGGGGCGCCGGGCATTTCTCCGGCGGGCGGGATGGATGGGGTTGGCGCTGGCGGGGGCATGGCGGGCGACTGGCGAGAGCGGGGAGGCGGACATGCGGGAGTGTTTTCGACGGATGGGAATATTGCGTGACGCGGTGCGGCGCTGGCAGCGGGCGCACGGGGCGGAGGAATGGCCGGCCGACCTGGGGGCGTTGCGGGTCGAGCGATTGCTGGCCTATCCGAGGGCGTGGGTTTGTCCCCTGGCGGAGCGAAGCGGGACCTATCTGTTCGCTCCCGAGGGGGATCTCCATTCGTCGAGCACCTACAACCCGGAATCGAATTACAACTATGAGTTCAGCGCGGATCGGGTGGATCGGGCGATTCTCGGGGAACTGCCGGACATGGAGATGCGGGAGTGGAAGGTGGCCCTGACCCGGACGGCGATGGGCGGCCGGGTGCCGATGCTGCGATGCCGGCGGCACGGGGATACGGTGTTGAATCTCGGGGTGGATGGACGCGGCTATCTGAGCGGCCGGTACTGGGAGTACACCTTTCCGGACATACGCCCGGAGCCCTACACGATGCCGTGGCTGCTGTCCCGGCATTCCGGGGCGCCTGGGCAAACGGATCTGCCGAGGCCCGAGGGGTTGCCGGCGGGCTGTGTGGATCTCGAAGGAGCGGCCAATGCGAATCCGGATTTGCCCTGGATGGACGGGCTGCCGGACGGACTGACCCTGGATGGGTTTCTGCGGGAGACCCGGTGCGGTGCGGGACTGACTCCGGATCCGTTCGATGCCCGAAGGATGATCCAGACCACGGGCGGGACGGTGGCGACCTGGCAGGAGTTCGAGAAGGGGGAGGGTTTTCTGGGTCAGGCTTATCCCCTGGAGAGCCGGGAACTGTCGCTGGGGGGACGGACGGCGGGCCGGATGGTTGTGCTTCATGCCACCGCCTGTCGGGGGCGGCCTGGAGAGATTGCGGGGGAATGCGTTCTGCGCGTGCGCGGGGAGGCCGCACCCATTCGGAGGCCGCTGATGTACGGGCGCGACACCGGCTGCTGGAGGGATTCGCCGGTGTCCGGGGAAGCCCGGGTGGTCTGGACCGGACGTGTGGGGGACGGTCCGGGCGTTTTGTACGCCACCGAGATCCGGATCGGCGCGTCGGGAAGGGGCCGTGAGATGGAGGGCTTCACCCTGCGGGCGGACCCCGGGTCCTGCGCCTCGCCCTTCGTGCTGGGGGTGACACTTTGGAAGTGACTGTTGATCCCACCTGATTCAATCCATGTACAACTCAATTCTTGCCAATGAATGCGGCGAAGATGGGGCGTATTTCCCACGCTACTGTTGCAGGATCGGTGCGGCCAAGGCGCCCGGTTCCAACTCCAAAGAAGCCTCTGCCGGGAGCGACGCAGGGGCCGCCGGTGGCGGCGATAGGGCTTACGAGTGGTGGTCCACCGGGATTTTGATTCATGAATGCGCGGTCCTGACCGTTGCGCATGGGCCGCGGTCGGAACTGGTGATGGGGGACCGCGTTCATCTTCCGGGATTGAAGGGCGTGTCTGATTCGGAGCGGATTTTCCGGGTTCGACGGATCATCGATCATCCGAAGGCTGGCAGGGGGCATGGCTTCGATGTGCGGTTGCTGATGCTCCAGTTCGACGAGGGGCAGTGGGGGAATGAGAAGGGTTCCGTACGGGGGCAACTGGCGCAGCGGGCGTTTGATCTGAGGAATTGTGCGACACTCGAAGCCCACGACGAATTCCGGGATCTGAGGATCGCGGGATTCAGTGACAGTTCCGGCGAAAGCCAGGGTAAGAATGGCCATCGGCGCAAATGGCGGGAGGTGACTTACAGCTCGAAGGATCAGGAGCCGGCGATCCACGGGCACGATGCGGAGCGGGAGTATGTCTTCAAGGCATGCGAGTGCGATGTCAGCAAGCAGGAGCAGGGCAGGTGCATCGCGTTTGGGGACAGCGGCTCGCCGGTGTTCATGGGCAAAGCCGAGGAGAACAAGCTCGTGGCCATGTATGTGCGGCGGTCGATCAACGAGCCGGTGTCGGCCAATCCGCATCTGGTGGCGCTCCGGTTGAACAAGGGCCTCATCGATTGGTTGGATGCCATCCGACAGCGATACGCTCCCTGAGGGGCGGGTGGGATGCGGGGGCCGGAGTGGGAGGGAACCAAGCCGTAACCATGCAACAAGGTCGGGGGCGCTGGCTTGGACTTTTCGGGCAAGAGCTTCGTCGTTCGCTCGTTAGGTATCCCGGTTCCGAGACGCACCTCGCTCACTCCTCGTCCTGCCCGAAACTCTGCGGCGCCATCGCTTTCCTCCTTACTGCATGGATACGGCTAAGGTGAACGGGAGGCTATCGGCGACGGCCTGTGTGCTGGTGTATGGGGAACATCCGCGGATTGCGGAGCGGTTTTTCCGGCAGTGGAGGCGATGCGGGCAGGGGATTCCGCTGCGGGTGGGGATGAATGCGTGCGGGGTTCGGACGGAGGGGATTGTGGCGAGGGCGATGTCGGAGGGCCGCATGATTCGGCGGCTGGGGATGGATGGGAATCCCGGGAAGGCGGCGACGATGCGGCGGCTCTTTCGCGAGCCTGGAATCGAGACCGAGTGGACGATCTGGTTCGATGACGACTCGTTTCCGTTCCGGGCGGACTGGCTTGCGTCCTTGGAGATTGCCGTGGCGGCGCAGCCCGGTGCGGTGATTCTGGGGATCCCGGCGTCGGTTGGAGTGGACGAGGCGGGGCGGCGCTGGATTGAGGAGGCGCCCTGGTACCGGGGCATGCCGCTGCTGCCGCCGGACCGGCCGGGATGTGTGGGGCGGATTGATTTCGTGCTGGGCGGGTTCTGGGCGATTCGCAGCGCGTGGATCCGGCTGCTGGACTGGCCGGACCGTCGGCTGGTTCATTTTGGAGACGACTACTTCCTTGGGGAGGCGATCCGGCAGAACGGCGGAGGGTTGGGGCGGTTTCGATCGGGCGTGCGGGTGGATACCGAGCCGCGGCGGGCGCCGCCGGGGCTGTTCGGGTCGCCTGGGGGACCGATGCCAGGTGGAGAGCCCGGGGTTGTGACCGGGTGACGTCGGGAGGGACGGGCGAAGCCGGGAGTGGAAACAGGCGGCCAATGGGGGGGGCGATTCGGGGGGGAAACGAACCGACCGCATCCTGCCTCCCTGGCGCGGCGGGATGCGGTCGGGGATCGGGTGGGGTTCAGGTGGAAAGGCGGGCGGGGTCGGGCGACTCGCCGAGGCGTTGATCGAGCAGGAAGAGGACGCGGTCGAGGTGCCGGAGGATCTCGCGTTTGGTTTCGGAATCGGGGTGGGGTTCCGGGGAGGCATTGGCCGGCCAGACTGGGAGACCGGCGCCCTGGGTGGTGGGGGGAAAGTCGAGATAGCGGGCGAGGGATTTGGCCCGATCGACGAGCCGGGAGACTCTTGAGGCGTCGCGGGGCAGGCTGGCGAGGTGCGGGTCCGTTTGGAGGAGGCGGGCAAGGAAGCCGGTGATGAAGGGGCAGGCCATGGAGGTGCCATCCCAGGCGGCATAGCTTCCTCCGGGGACGGTTGAGACGACGGCGACGCCCGGGGCGATGAAGTCGATCTCATCGCCGGTGCAGGTGAAGTCGGCGACGAAGAGATTTCCGGACTGGTGTGGTCCGATGTAGTGCCGGTGCGGGGAGGTTGCCGGGAAGGCGTCGGCTTTTCCGAGGGCGGCGACGGCGACGACCTCGTTGAAGCGGGCGGGATAGAGGACGTCGCCGGAGGAGTTGCCGGCAGCGGCGACCAGCACCAGTCCGGCGGAGCGCGCCCGGGCGACGGCTTCTTGGAAGGTCTGATTGAAAGCCGTGGTTCCGAGGGAGAGGTTGACGATGTCCACGCGGTTGTCGATACACCAGTCGAGGGCGCGCACCAGTTTGGAGACCCGGGCGTCGGGGAAGACTTTGAGTCCGAAGATCTGCACTCCTGGAGCGGCGGCCCCTACGATGCCGATCTGGTTGTTCAAGGCACCGCACACACCGGAGACATGGGTTCCGTGTCCGCTGTCGTCCTGCTTCCAGGTTTTTGCGGGATCGGCGCCGGCATTGAAATCATGTCCGCCTGCCGCCTCGAGATCCGGATGCTGGGCCGATAGCCCGGAATCGATGATGGCCACGCGGACCGGGTGAGTGGCGGGTTGGGCTGGAGCGTGGTCGAGGCCCATGATTTGGAGGCCCCAGGTGGAGACCTGACGGTCGAGGTCCTCCAGGGGATCGAGGACGATGGGGTTGTCGCCGACGGGTGCGGGGGTGAGGGCGGGACGTTCGACATCGATTCCCCAGAAGCGGTCGGGCGGTTTGACAATCAGGCGGCGGAGGGTTTCCGGGGTTTCGGAGAAGAGGGTCAGGGTCACCTGGCCACGGGCATCCGACACGTCCCGTGCGCTGCGGCGGGAGCCGACGAGTTCGACCAGGACCCGGGCCACCGGCTGGTGGGCTGCGTCCGTGACCTTGAACCGGAAGTCGGTGCCCTTGACGGTCTGGAAATGATTCTCGGGGGGCAGGGTTCGGGTGTCGTGAAGGGTGGCGAACTGGTCCTGGGGGAGCAGTTCATCGTCGCGTTCGATAAGGAGGCTGTTGCGATGCCGGGCCTGGAGGGCGTTGTAGGCATCGTCATCGAGGAGCGCCGACAGGGCGTGGAGGCCCTCGCCTGTCCGTTCGAGGCGCTCGATGACCGGGGGTGTTGCCGCGGGTGATCCGGTTGCGGCGAGGGGGGCTGAGGAGGTCATCAGGTCCTCGATCTCCCGGGCGACGGCATTGAGATCCGGGGTCGGGCCTGACAGGGCGCGGATCTGGGGGATGCGGATGATATAACGTTCGGGGCGGCTGGGGATTTTGGGCATGGGAAGGAAGGGGTTGGGGTTGGGGACGAATCAGAGGTCGGTTTCGGCGGCGATGGTCTGGCGGACCTCGATGAGGGAGGCGCGGGCGCGAAGGAGCGCGGGGCTTGGGGGGGGCAGGAGGTTGGGAGCCTGACCGGAGTCGGCGCCGATTTCGCGGAGGAAATCATCGAGGTAACGGATCTGGTCCTCGATGGATGCGTTTGGGGAGACAGTTGGGGCGGGTGACATGACAGATCTTGATGAAGATAGAGAGAAAGAGGGAGGAGACCCGCCGAAGGGATCGGCGGGTCTCCAGGGGACATCACTTTGCGCAGCCTCGGAAGCAGCTCACGGCCTTGGCACCCGCGGCGAGTGCCGAGAGGAAGTTGCCCGTCTTGAACGCGGCGACCGCGGCGGTCACGTAGGCGATGCACTTGGGGCAGTTCTTGTACTTCTTTGCGAGCGCGATGAGCTTTTCGATGAGCTTCTTCGCCCGGTTTTTGATGACATTGAAGATGAGGGGTTCGAAGGAAGGATCATCCCCCAGGCCGAGCGCACCCAGGGATTCGTTGGGGCTGGCGGCGAACTCGGTGCCCTTGAGTTCAGCGTTGAGACTGGCAAGGGCGTCGTTGGACTCCTCGGAGGGGATGTCGAGGCCGAACTCCTCGACGATGGCGTCCAGTTCCCTATGAAGTTCCTGGTTGACAGTGGTGTGAGTGGTCATTTTGGGATTCCTATTCTGGTTTGTTTTGTGTTTGCGGACGGTGTGAACCCTGGGGGATTCGGCACCTGGACCGCCGCCGCGGGTGACTGGGCTGGGTTGTGCTGGTGCAGCCTTTTCCGTCCACCGCATTGGGGTCGTCCATCTGGCTAAGGCGCAGAACCGGGGTGGGCGGGGACAGGGGAGTGTGGAGGCCAGACCGAGGGCATTTTCTGTGTGTGTGTGGGGGGAGCGATCCGGGCGGCGTGGAGCGGGGACGGCAGCCTGCCGGCGGCTGGCGGCTGGGTTCAGGCGACGGCACGACAATGGCCCCAACTATCGTGCATATGCACGATAGTTGGGGCCATTTCGGGACGAGGAGGCCTACAGGTCGCCGCGTTCGAGGCGGGCGAGGACTTCCGGGTCGCGGACATCGACCCAGCGGCCTTCGATGACGAGGCCGGCGAGGCGGTGGCCGGCGGCGAGGAGGAGGGTGATGGCGTCGGTGAGTTCGTATTCGCCGCGGGGGGATTTTTCGAGGCGCGCGGTGAATTCGAAGAGGGCGGGCGGGAAGAGGTAGATGCCGGCGTTGTAGTGGAGCGGGGCACCGGGGGCGAGGTTGCCGGAGGCGCGGAGTTCGGCGAGCTGGTCGGCGGAGGGTTTCTCGATGACGCGGGTGAGGAAGAAGTCGCGGTCGAAGAGGTTGAGTCCGCCGAGGGCGACATCCTGGCCGAGGGTGACGGTGATGACGCCGGCGCCGCCGGTGTCGCGGTGGCGGGCGATCATGCGGGCGTAGGTGTCGGGCCGGACGAGGATGTCGCCGTAGGTGAGGATGAAGGGATGATCGCCGACGAAGGGGCGGGCGACATCGGCGGCGCGGCCGGTGCCGTCCTGGACGGTCTGGCGGGCGTAGTGGAGGTGGAGGCCGAGGCGGGAGCCGTCGCCGAAGTGATTTTCGATGACTTCGGCGCGCCAGCCGGTGACGAGGCAGGCTTCGCGGACGCCGGCGTCGCGGAGGCCTTCGAGGATATGTTCCAGGATGGGGCGACCCTGGACGGGGAGCATGGGTTTGGGGAGCTCCTGGGTGAGTTCCCGCATGCGGGTGCCCTTGCCGGCGGCAAGGAGGACGGCCTTCATGGGATGGGGTCAGGCGCCGAACTTGGCGAACATGCCGGCGTGGGCCTGGAGGTGGCGGATGAGGTATTTGGCCTCGAAGATGCCGAGGGAGCCGAGGTTGGCGCCGGTTTCGGTGAAGCGGTCGAGTTTGTCCCAGCCGGAGAAGGGGGAGTGAATGAGGACGGGCTGGGGATGCCAGGAATGGCCGTGAAGGGCGCAGGGGGTGGAGTGGTCGCCGGTGATGGCGAGGACCTGGGGTTTGCGTTCGAGGAGGATGGGGAGGGCGGCGTCGAGCTCCTCGATGGCACGGATCTTGGCCTCGAAGTTGCCGTCTTCACCGGCCTTGTCGGTGTATTTGAAGTGGATGAAGAAGAAGTCGTGGTCGTCCTGGATTTCGCCGAAGCGCTGGAACTGCTGGGCGATGGTCTGGGGTCCCTCGATGCAGGTCATGCCGACGAGTTGGGCGAGGCCCTTGTACATGGGATAGACGGCGAGGGCGGCGGCGCGGAGGCCGTAGCGTTCCTCGAAGGTGGGGATGTGGGGCTGGTGGGCGATGCCGCGGAGGAGGAAGCCATTGGCAGGGGTCTGGTTCTTGAGGAGCGGCAGGGCCTGTTTGTAGAACTCGGCCAGGACCTGGGCGGTCTTCTTCTGCTTCGGTGATTTGGCGCTCTGGGGTTTGGCGGGGGCGATGGGCTGGCCTTCGCGGCCGGGGTCGGTGTCGCAGAGGGGGCCTTCGAGGCCGGGACCGCGGAGGACGATGACGAAGCGGTGTTCCTTGCCGGGATGGATGAGGACCTCGACGTCGCCGAGTTTGCGGATTTTGCGGGCGAGGATGGCGCAGAGTTCCTCGCAGCGGCTGGTGGGGATGCGGCCGGCGCGGCGGTCGGTGACAAGATTACCGGCGCCGAGGGTGCAGAAGTTGCCGCGGATGGCGACATCGCCGCCCTGGAGGCGGACGCCGAGGCCGAGGGCTTCGATGACCCCGCGTCCGACCTCGAATTCGAGGGGGTCGTAGCCGAAGAGGGCGAGGTGTCCGGGGCCGCTGCCCGGGGTGATGCCGGGGGCGACGGGGATCATGCGGCCCTGGGCGGAGTCCTTGGAGAGGGCGTCGAGGTTGGGGGTTTGGGCGGCCTCGAGGGGGGTCAGGTAGCCTTGTTCCCGGGTGGCGATGTCGCCGACGCCATCCAGGACGACGAGGGCGATTTTCGCGCCGGTTTGGACCTGAAGGTTGGCGTAGATTGCGTCGAGGGGATTCAGGGATGGGGACTTGGAGGTAGCCATGTGGAGATGCGTCGAGAGGCCGGCACGGGCGCGAATCCGCCCGGACGGGCGGGATCGACCCGGAGGGCGAGGCTGTTGGAGACGGGCCCGAGCGTCAACGGGTTTGTCGGGTTCGGGCTGGAAGCCCGTGCATCCCGGAGTTGTGGGTAGAGGCGCGAACTTCGCGAAGCATCGCCTCGGAGGGCCGAGTTCCACGAGGCCGCAACGATGGGGTGCGTTGGGATGAGGACTCGCGGAGCTCGTCCCTCCGATTGGCTGCCTCCTCACCGACAACTTGGGGATGCACCGGCTAGAAGCGGGCCATGGCGGTGAGTTCGGCGACGCGGCGGGCGATGTCGGCGGGGCGGACGCGGTCGGTGCGGGTGAGTCCGAAGCCCTCGCAGCAGAAGGAGGCGACGACGGAGCCGTGGACCATGGCCTGGCGGAGGTGTCGATCGACGGGGCCGCGGGAGGCGGCGAGGAAGCCCATGAGGGCGCCGATGAAGGAATCGCCGGCGCCGGTGGGATCGACGACGCGGGTGAGCGGGTAGGCGGGGCAGAGGAAGCGGCCGGCGGGGCCGCTGAGGACGGAGCCGTGGGAACCGAGCTTGACGATGAGGTGGCGGGGACCGAGGCGATGGAGTTTGGGGAGGGCGACGAAGACGTTGTCCTCTCCGGTGAGGGCATGGACTTCGCTGTCGTTGAGGACGAAGAGGTCGAGGCGGCGGAGGAGGCGTAGGAGGGAGGGGCGGGCGATGTTGATCCAGAGGTCCATGGTGTCGGCGGCGACGAAGCGGGGCCGGACGACGCGGTCGAGGACATGGTGCTGGAGGTCGGGTCCGATATTGGCGAGGAGGACGAAAGGGGAGCGGGTCCAGGAGGGAGGGAGATCCGGGGAGAAGGTTTCGAAGACGCCGAGTTCGGTGGCCAGGGTGCGGCGGCGGTTCATGTCGGCCTCGTATTCCCCGGCCCAGTGGAAGGTGGCGCCCGATTGGCGCTGGAGACCGGCGAGGTCGATGCCGTGGCGTTGGTACAGAGAGACGTACTTTTTGGGAAAATCGTCGCCGACGATGCCGACCATGCGGACGGGGGCGAAGAAGCTGGCGGCGACGGCGGCATGACTGGCGGAGCCGCCGAGGAGGCGCGGGTTTTCGGAATTGGGCGTCTTGATGGAATCGAGGGCGGTGGAGCCGACGACGAGGACGGGGTTTGCGGCGGAGGTGGACTTGGCCTTGGGCATGGGGCGGGGGTGGGAGGGGTTAAGAGCGGTGGCGGTGGTGCGCGGGAAGTTGGAGAGGTGGAGGGGATGAATCAGGCGGGCTGGGCCGGGGCGTCGAGGACGCGGGAGACGAGCTGGCGGGCTTCGTCGAGGAGGGCGTTGAGGTGAGCCTCGTCGCGGAAGCTTTCGGCGTAGAGCTTGTAGAGGTTTTCGGTGCCGGACGGGCGGGCGGCGAACCAGCCGTGTTCGGTCTCGACCTTGAGGCCACCGATGGCGGCCTGGTTGCCGGGGGCGTGGGTGAGTTTGCGGGTGATGGGATCGCCGGCGAGTTCGGTGGCGGTGACGGAGTCCGCGGTGAGGCGTTGGAAGGCGGCTTTCTGCTCCGGGGTGACGGGAGCGTCGATGCGTGTGTAGAGCGGGGCGCCGAACTGGGCGGTGAGTTCGCGGTAATGCTGGGCGGGGTCGCGTCCGGTGACGGCGGTGATCTCGGCGGCGAGGAGACCGAGGATGAGACCGTCCTTGTCGGTGCTCCAGGCCGTGCCATCGAGGCGTTGAAAGGAGGCACCGGCGCTTTCCTCGCCACCGAAGGCGACGGAGCCATCGTGGAGACCCGGGGCGAACCATTTGAAGCCGACGGGGACTTCGAGGAGTTCGCGGTCGAGGGAGCGGACGACACGGTCGATGAGGCGGGAACTGACGATGGTCTTGCCGATGCGGGCCTTTTTGGGCCAGCGGGGGCGGTGATGGATGAGGTAGTGAATGGCGACGGCCAGGTAGTGATTGGGGTTCATCAGGCCGGCCGGCGTGACGATGCCATGGCGGTCGGCGTCGGGATCGTTTCCGAAGGCGACCTGGAAGCGGTCTTTGAGGGCGATCAGGCCGGCCATGGCGTGGGGACTGGAGCAGTCCATGCGGATCTGGCCGTCGTGATCGAGGGTCATGAATCCGAACTGGGGATCGACGCGGGTATTGACGACGGTGAGGGCGAGGTCGTAGGCGGCCTGAATGGGTTCCCAGTAGCGGAGGGAGGCGCCGCCGAGGGGATCGACGCCGATACGGACGCGGGCCTCACGGACGGCGGCGAGGTTCAGCACCTGGGCGAGGTCATTGACGAAGGGGGAGATGAAGTCGTGGGGATGGGTGGACGGGGCGAGGAGGGCGCGCTCGTAGGGGAGCCGGCGGATGCCGCCGGTGCCCTGGCGGAGCCATTCGTTGGCGCGCCGCTCGATCCATCCGGTCACGGCGCTGTCGGCGGGACCGCCGTAGGGCGGGTTGTACTTGAAGCCGCCGTCGGCGGGGGGGTTATGGGAGGGGGTGATGATAAGGCCGTCGGCGAGGCCGGAGGAGCGTCCACGATTGTGGGTGAGGATGGCGTGGGAAATGGCGGGGGTGGGGGTGAATCCGCCGGCGTGCTGGAGGCAGACCTCGACGCCCAGGGCGGCGAGGACCTCGAGGGCGGTGCGCTGGGCGGAGGCGGAGATGGCATGGGTGTCCATGCCCATGAAGAGGGGGCCGGTGATGTTGTGGGCGTGGCGGTATTCGCCGATGGCCTGGGTGATGGCGAGGATGTGGGCCTCGTTGAAGGTGCCTTTGCCGGGGGTGCCGCGGTGGCCGCTGGTGCCGAAGCTGACGGCCTGGGCGGGGTTGGCGGGATCGGGTTGGAGGGTGAGGTAATCGCGTTCGAGACGGGCGACATCGACGAGCATCTCGCGAGGGGCGGGCTGTCCGGCGAGCGGGTGGAGCGGCATGGCGGCGCGAGCATGCACGGAAGGGAGGGGTGCGCCAAGGCGGCGGTGAACGGGGGATGGGCTCGGGGCGCATCTCAGCATTTTGCAGCAGGCCTCGCACTCGTCTGCATGGATACGGATGAGGCGGCACTCGAAAAGGTGTGCCTGCGGGTTCGGGGACGAGTCCGTGTCCCGTCCTTCGGGCTGAGTACGAGGACACACGAGGGATGGCTTGGGCGGGTTCCGAAAACTCGAGATGCGCCCAAGTGGGGCCAATGAACGGAAATGGCGTGCATATGCACGGAAGTTCCGACGATTTTGGGAGGGTGGATGGGGCATGGAGTGGGTGTGGCGGATTGCAGGGAAGGGATGGAAGCCCGGGCGGAGAAGTGGGGCAAATAGACGAAAATGGCATGCATATGCACAGAAGTTCCGACGATTTTGGGAGGATGGGTGGGGCATGGAGTGGGGGTGGCGGGTTGCAGGGAGGGGATGGAAGCCCGGGCGGAGAAGTGGGGCAAATAGACGAAAATGGCATGCATATGCACGGAAGTTCCGACGATTTTGGGAGGATGGGTGGGGCATGGAGTGGGTGTGGCGGATTGCAGGGAGGGGATGGAAGCCCGGGCGGAGAAGTGGGGCAAATAGACGAAAATGGCATGCATATGCACGGAAGTTCCGACGATTTTGGGAGGGTGGATGGGGCATGGAGTGGGGGTGGCGGGTTGCAGGGAGGGGGATGGAAGCTCGGACGGAGAAGTGGGGCGAATGAACGGAAACGGCGTGCATATGCACAGAAGTTCCGACGATTTTGGGAGGGTCGGTGGGGCATGGAGTGGGTGTGGCGGATTGCAGGGAGGAGGATGGAACCTCGGGCGGAGAAGTGGGGCGAATGAACGGAAATGGCGTGCATATGCACAGAAGTTCCGACGATTTTGGGAGGGTCGGTGGGGCATGGAGTGGGGGTGGCGGATTGCAGGGAGGAGGATGGAACCTCGGGCGGAGAAGTGGGGGGGCGCTCGAAGGGGTGTGCCTGCCGGATCGAGGACTAGGACGAAGACGAGGATGAGGACCGCCCTTCGGGTTGAGTACGAGTGCCCGCGAGGTAGGGCTTAGGGGAGTTCCAAAGAGCTGAGATGCGCCCGCGGGGGATTGAGGCGGGATCGCGCGGTTGCCAATGGGGTGGCGGTGCGGGCAGCGTTGCGGGGCGGAGAAGGGAATCCGCGATGCATGGCGAAGCGAACGAAGAAGCGTGGAGACGGGGCCCGGCCGGGGGCGGGCGTGGGGAATCGGGCGTGGCGTTGGGTGGCGGCGGGCGTGGGGTTGGTGGCGGTGGGATTGGCGGTGTGGTGGGGCTTTGGGGCGAGGGATGGCGGGGGAGGATCGGCGGTGGAAGTGCCGTGGGACGGGGTGGTGGTGGAGGCGGAGGGGGCGGTATTTGCGCGGTATGCGGGTTCGGACCGGTGTCGGGACTGCCATGCGGAGGCGTACGCGGCGTGGCGGGGGTCGCACCACGGGTTGGCGGAGCGGGAGGCGAGTGCCGAACTGGACGCGGCGGCGTTCGAGCCCAGGCGGACATTCCGGCATGGGACGCAATCCACCGAAGCGGGGGTGGCGGACGACGGGAGCTACGAGGTGATTGTGACGGGGCCGGACGGGCGGCGGGAGGCGCGGCGGGTGGAGCGGGTGATCGGGCACGATCCGCTGCGGCAGTTCCTGGTGGCGGAGCCCGGGGGGCGGTTGCAGACGCTGGAGGCGTCGTGGGATCCGCGGGGTGGGGAGTGGTTCAACGTGTATGGGGACGAGGACCGGATGCCGGGCGAGTGGGGTCATTGGAGCGGGCGCGGCATGAATTGGAACGCGATGTGTGGAACGTGCCACAACACGCGGTTCCGGAAGAATTACGAGGTGGAGACGGACCTCTACCGGAGCACGATGGCGGAGCGGACGGTGGGTTGCGAGTCGTGTCATGGACCAATGCGGGACCACGTGATGTGGCAGGAGGCGTGGCAGGGGTCGGGCCGGAAGGATCCCACACTGAGGGCGTTCACGCTGGAGCAACGGATGGAGAATTGCGCGGCGTGCCATGCGCGGCGGGGGGAGTTGACGGGGGACTTCGCGCCGGGGGATGCGTTCTGGGATCATTACCTGCTGGCGGTGGTGGATGGGACGGACGTGTTTTATCCGGACGGGCAGGTATGGGATGAGGATTACGAGTATGCGCCGTTTTTGGGGAGCCGGATGCATGCGGCGGGGGTGACGTGCATGGATTGTCACGAGCCGCACGGGGGGAAGACGAGGATGACGGGCGATGCGCTGTGCATGCAGTGCCACGACGGGACGCGCGCGGGGTCGCCGGTGATCGATGCGGTGCGGCACAGCCGGCATCTGCCGGGGACGCCGGGGAGCCGGTGTGTGGACTGCCACATGCCGCAGACGCTGTACATGCAGAAGCACTGGCGGCACGACCACGGGTTCACGATTCCGGATCCGCTGATGACGTTGCGGCACGGGATTCCGAATGCGTGCAACCGGTGTCATCAGGACCGTGACGCGGCTTGGGCGCTGGCGGTGAGTGAGGAATGGTGGGGGAGCCGGTTGGAACGGCCGGCGCGGGGACGGACGGAGGCGTTGGCGCGGGCGCGGGCGGGGGACGGGGCGGTGGTGGGGCGGTTGCTGGAGATTCTGGCGGGGCCCGAGGCGCCGTACTGGAAGGCCTCGACGATGGCGCTGCTGGACCGGTGGATTGACCAGCCGCGGGTGGTCACGGGGCTGGTGGGGCAGCTGGAGCACGAGCATCCGCTGGTGCGGGCGCGGGCGGCACAGGGATTGGCGCCGCGGGTGGGGATGGGGGACGACGGGGTGCGGGCGTTGCTGCGGGATCGGTTGGCGGATGCATCCCGGGGGGTACGGTTTCACGCGGCGTGGGCGTTGCGGGACGAGGTGGACATGGGGACGCGGGCGGGGGGGGAACTGGCGCACATGCTGGCGTTGAATGCGGACCAGCCTTCGGGGCAGGCGCAGTTGGGGGCGCTGGCGATGGACCGGGGGCGATGGGAGGAGGCGGTGCGGCACTATGCGACGGCGGTGGCGTGGGATCCGGGATCGCCGGCGTTGCGACATGACTACGCGGTGGTGCTGAGCACGGTGGGGCGTTCCCGGGAGGCGCTGGCGCAGGTGGAGGCAACGGTGCGTTTGGAACCGGGCGAGGCGGAGAACCATTACCGGCTGGCACTGGCACGAAACGAGACCGGGGATGCGGGGGGGACGCTGGCGGCGTTGGAGGCGGCGGTGCGGCTGGACACACGGCATGACCGGGCCTGGTACAACCTCGGGCTTGCGTACCATGGGGCGGGACGGGCGGAGGCGGCGCTGGGGGCGCTGGCGGAGGCGGAGCGGTTGCGTCCGGAGGATGCGCGGATCCCGTATGCGCGGGCGACGGTGCTGGTGCAGTTGGGGCGGATGGGGGAGGCGCGTGAGGCGGTGGAGCGGGTGTTGCGGTTGGAGCCGGGGAACGGTCCGGCACGGGAATTGGGGCGGGTACTAGGTCTGTGAAGGTGGGACGGCGCCGGGCGCACTTTGGGCTTATCGGCGGGGGAGGGGGGGCGTAGGGTTTCGCCCCGAAGACACAACGGAGGAATTTGATGAACGCGTCATGCCGGATGAATTGGGCCCCGGGTACCGGGGTGTCGGGGGTCCTGTCGGGTTTTGTTCGGTTGGGAGCCCGATGGCTGTTGTGCCTCGGGGTGGTTCTGGGGGTGGCGGGGTGCCGGACGACGGAGACGACGCCGATTTCGCCGGAGGATCGTCAGCCGTACACGGCGGTGGGGGTGCAGCCCGGGGATGTGGTACGGATCAATTTTCCTTCGGCGCCGACGATGAGCACGGTGCAGCAGGTGCAGGCCGATGGGACGATTGCGATGCCGTTGGGGGAATCGCTGCAGGTGCGCGGGAAGTCGGCGGCGGAGATCGAGTCGCGGGTGCTCGAGGTGTACGGACCGCAGTTGGTGGTGAAAGCGGTGTCGGTGGCGGTGGAGTCGTCCGGTTTCCCGATTTTCGTGTGGGGGGCGGTGCTGCGTCCGGGGCGGGTGCAATGCCGCCAATCGATCACGGTGATGGAGGCGCTGGTGGAGGCGGGGGGGGCGGTGGAGGGTCGGGCGGATCTGCGACGGGTGCGGGTGGTACGGCAGCGGGACGACGGGAGCACGCGGACGTACGTGCTGGATTTGCAGGCAGCGCTGCGGGGTCGGGAGGCGGATCAGTTTTATCTGCGGCCGTCGGACGTGGTGCACGTGCCGGAGCGGTTTTCGTTTTATTGAGTTCGGGGAGAGGGATTGGGGACTCGCGGAGTTCGTCCCTCCGGAGTGAAGCGGAAGGGGTGGGATCGGAGGAACCGTTGGGTGTCCACGCTTCAGCGTGAGCCTCCCAAATCCGCCCCCGACACGCTAAAGCGTGCACACCCAACAGAGTCCGACCCAGCCGCTGCCCCCCCCACGTCCCCGCCCTGCCAGCGCACCTCAGACTTTTGCAGCAGGCCTCGTACTCGTACTCGTAATCGTAATCGCCCTGCCCGGTTCGCATGCGGAATGGGAGGACCGAACAGGATCGAACCCAACGTGCCAGCCATGAGGCGACGCTGAAACGGTGTGCCTGCGCGTCGAGGACGAGGACGAGGGCGAGGACCGCCCTTCGGGATGAGTACGAGGACTGAGGGGGGGGAAGGGTGTGGTGCGATGGGATGAGGACTCGCGGAGCTCGTCCCTCCGCCGTTTGTCCCTCCGGAGGTTGTCCCTCCGGGATGGGGAAGGAAGGGGGCGGGATTATTCCCGCTGGATGTTCAGTTTCTCCATGAGTTCGTAGAGGGTGGGGCGGCTGATGCCGAGTTCGGCGGCGGTGCTGGTGATTTTGCCTCCGTTGCGGCGGAGGGCCTGGGCGACCATTTCCCGTTCCATTTGTTCGCGGGCTTCCTTGAGGGTGGCACCGGTGGGGGCATCGGCGTTGGCGAGTTCGAGGTCGGCGGCGGTGACATGGCGGCCGTCGGCCATGATGACGGCGCGTTTGATGCGATTTTCGAGTTCCCGGACATTGCCGGGCCAGGGGTGACGTTCGAGGAGGCGGAGGGCGGCGGGGTCGAAGGCGAGGTCTTTCCGTTCGAAGTGGGCGGCGAAGCGGCGGAGGAAGGCCTGGGCGAGGAGGGCGATATCGCCTTCGCGTTCGCGGAGGGCGGGCATGCGGAGGGTGACGACGGCGAGGCGGTAGTAGAGGTCTTCGCGGAAGCGGGCGACGGTCATGGCCTGTTTGAGGTCCACGTGGGTGGCGGCGATGACGCGGACATCGACGGGGAGACTTTCGCGGCCACCGACGCGTTCGATGGATTGTTCCTGGAGGAAGCGGAGGAGTTTGACCTGGAGGGGGGCGGGGAGTTCGCCGATTTCGTCGAGGAAGAGGGTGCCTTTTTCGGCCATTTCGATACGGCCCTTGCGTTGGGCGGTGGCGCCGGTGAAGGCGCCCTTCTCGTTGCCGAAGAGTTCGCTTTCGATGAGATTTTCGGGGATGGCGCCGCAGTTGATGGCGACGAAGGGGTGATCGCGGCGTCGGCTGCGGCGGTGGATGGCGAGGGCGGCCATTTCCTTGCCGGTGCCGCTTTCGCCGAGGATGAGGACGGAGGCGTCGGTGGTGGCGACGCGCTGGATGAGGCGGAAGGCCTCACGCATGCCGGGGCTGTTGCCGAGGATGCCCTCGAAGGAGTCCTCGTGGAACTCCTGCTGGAGGGCATGGAAATCGCGTTCGAGCTGGGAGACCTGGAAGGCGCGCCGGAGGATGGCCTGGAGTTCGGAGGTGTCGATGGGTTTGCCGAAGAAATCCCAGGCACCGAGGCCGATGGCCTGCATGGCATTGGCGCGTTCGCCCTGACCGCTGACGATGACCACCTTGGCGCGGCGATCTTCGGCGAGGATTTCGCCGAGGGTGGCGAGTCCTTCGGTGGGGGCGGCCGGGGAGGGGGGGAGGCCGAGGTCGAGGAGGACGACCGGGGGATGGAGTTCACGGAAGGCCTTGACGGCTTCGGAGCGGTCGGCGGCGAGGGAGACCTCGTAATCGGCGGCGAGAGCCCAGCGGAGCTGGGAACGGATTTCCTCGTCGTCGTCAACGATCAGCAGGGCAGGTTTCATACGATGGGAGCGAACGGGAGGAGGACGCGGACGGTGGTGCCGTGGCCTGGGGTGGATTCGACCTCCATGCGGCCGTGGTGGGCTTCGACGATCATGCGGCTGTGGAACATGCCGATGCCGAGCCCGTTGCGTTTGGTGGTTTGGAAGGGGCGGAAGAGGGAGCGGTGAAGGAATTCGGGGCTCATGCCGCAGCCGTTGTCGGCGACGGAGAGGCAGGCCCAGTTGTCCTGGCGCCGGGTGTCGATGCGGATATGGCCATTGGAGGCGACGGCCTCGCGTGCGTTGACGAGGAGGTTGACGACGACCTTCTCGAACTGCTCGGCATCGACGAGGACGGGCGGGAGGGGTTGGGCATTGTTTTCGACGACGGCTGATGGGCTGGAGCCGACGGAGGAGAGGGCGGATTCGATGATGGCGACGAGGTCGCCGGGGACGGCCTGGACGCGAAGTTCCTGGCGGAGCCGGGAGAGGCGGGCGATGAGGCCGTTGAGGTGCTGGACGCTCTTGCCGACGGCACGGAGGGCATCTTCGCGGAAGGCGGGGTCGCTGAAGTGCTGTCCGAGGTTCTGGAGGGTGAGGGAGAGGGTGGAGGCGGTGTTTTTGAGGTCGTGGACGAAGAACGCGGACATGGTTTGGAAGGCCTCCATTTCCTTGGCGCGAAGGAGTTGGGCGGAGAGCTGGAGGCCGAGGAGGCTGGCGGCGATCTGGTCGCCGATGCAGCGGAGGAGGTCGAAGTCCTCGGTGGTGAAGGGGACCCCGGCGACGCGGTCGCCGAGGATGAGGAGGCCGAGGAGTTTGCCGCCGGCGTTGAGGGGCTGGCAGACCTGGGAACCGCCCTCGCGGAAGACGCCGGGATGGAGGCGTTCGAGGGTGACGGCCCAGCGGTCGCGGGAGCGGTTGAGGATGAAGGGTTCGTGGCGTTGTCCGATGGCGGCGAGGGCTTCGGCGAGTTCCTCGGTGGGCTGGTCGAGGCCATCGGCGGCGGCGTCGGCGAGGACGGTGGAGCCGCTCATGCGGAGGTGATCGCCGGAGGATTCGACGAGCCAGACGCTGACGGAGAGGGACTGGAAGGTGTCGGAGACCCAGCGGGCGACGGTGCGGCTGAAGGATTCCTCGTCCACGAGGGAGGTGGTTTGGGCGGTGAAGGTGCTCCAGATCTGGCGGTAGTCGTACACCGGCCGGCGGAGGTGACGACTGACGAAGGTGCGGAGACGCTGGCGGAAGCGTTCGGAGAGGAGGAGGACGGCGAGGCCGGCGAGGCCGGCAAAGATGAGGAAGGCCTGGGCGGGGAAGGAGGAATCGCCTCCGAGCAGGCCGACGAGATGGGACAGGGCGCCGACGATGACGAGATAGGAACCGGCGAGGAGGACGGTGAGGGAGCGGTAGAGGAGGGTTTGGGAGGGATAGACATCAACATCGAAGACCGTGCCGCGGGTGAGGGCGATGGAGATGAGGACGCAGGCGACGAGGAGGGCGGCGGTGGCGGCGCGGTCGAAGGTCTGCTCGGGGATCTGGTAGAGGACGGCCTGACTGGAGGCGTAGAGGCGGTATCCGAACAGGACGGCGACGCCGAGGACCATGTACTTGAGTCGCCAGCGCATGACGCCGACCGAGCCGCGGAAGGTGCGTTCGAGGTGGGTGAGGACACCGACGGCGGCGAGCAGGACAAAGACCTGGACGGCCATGCCGGCCCAGCCGAGGCGCGGGATGGGATCGGCGAACAGGCCGGGTTCCGGGAGGACGACGAGGGAGGAGTGGAAGGTGACCGCCAGGGAGAGGGGCAGGACGACGGCGGCGAGGAGGAGCAGGGTGCGTCCTTCGAGGACGGTGAGGGCATCGCCGCGGGAGTAGCAGCGGCTGAAGATCAGCCAGGGGATGGGAAGGAGGGCGGCGACGGTCAGGCGGACGCGCTGCCACTCGGCCTGTTCGAGGACGTGCGGGGCGCGTTGGGCGAGGGCGGCGAGGACGGTTTCGGCGGCGATGAGGGCCATCCCGATGGCGAAGGACCAGTGCGCGGGATGCCGTGGAGAACGCCGGAATACCACGACGCCCAGGGCTGTGGCGAACAGGGCCGCGCCGAGCGAGAGCCAAGAGAGATCCATGCCTCACCGGGACCATGCCGACCTGCAACGAGGGCGTCCAGTTGGAGATGCCAATTTTGGAGGGCGGCGGTGCATCCCGGAGTTGTGGGTGAGGAGGGAGCGAATCGCAGGGACGAGCTCAGCGAGTCCTCAATCCAACGCTCCACACCCTTGCGGCCTCGTGGAACCCGGCCCTCGGAGAGGACGCTTCGCGAACCTCGCACCTCTCCCCACAACTTCGGGATGCACGGGGAGGGCGGAGGCGGGATGACATGGGCGGGCGATGGGGAAAAAGGCGTCGGCGCCGCGCGGGGTTGCCGCGGGCGCCGAGCTTGAGGGGAGTCCAGCCGGGCGGGCCGGCTGATTCGGACTATCGGGAATCCGATCCGTCCGCGATCCGGCCCGAACCGATGGCCTTCACGCCGCTCTTGGGACTGGACGGAGGCGAGAAGGATTGACCGGGGAGGAGGTAGAGGGTCGTGCCGTCGAAGGGGCCGACCATGCCGGCGGGGGTGGACATGTAGTAACCGGCGGCGCTGTTGCGGGCGACCGAGTAGCGGAGGGTCCAGCCCTCCTGGGGTTCCATCGCGTGGATGGTGACGGTGTCGTTCTGCTTGAGGAGGGCGTTGGGGGAGCCGGCCACACCGAAGAGGCTGGCGATGGTGATGGTGGTCTGGATTTCGACCACATCGCCGACCTGGAGGACGTGCGCCACGTTTTCGGTCCCGGAGTTGAGGGCGATGGTGGAGTCGTCATGGAGCCGGACCGTCCAGGAGCGGCCGACGGCCGCCGGGTTGGCGCTGGCGACGACGACGGCGATGTGTGACGCGAGTCCGCGGTGTGGGCTGAGTTGCTTGTCGGCCCAGGGGGCTCCTTCCAGCCGGATCCAGCTGGCACCGCGGGCGGTGAGTTGGGCGCGGCGGACGATGGAGCCGGTGAAGGGCGAGGTCAGGGGGGCGCCGGAGGCATTCAGGGTCATCTGCATGTAGCCCCAGGGTTCGCTGGTTACGTCGCCGTGCGCCCCGGTGGAGCGGACCCGGTAGAGGCGGTTCGGCGTGGTGGAGGCCGCAGGGTCCGTGACCGCGGCGAAGCCGTCGGTGGTCGCCGTGAAGCGGGTGAGAACGGCCCAGGGTCCGATGGCACCCGGGGAGGCATTCTGGCATTCGACGGTGTACTCGATGCCCTGGGTCACGGCGAACTCGAGTTCGGCGCCGGTGCTGAGGGTGCGAATGGCGGCCACCTGGAGGACGCGGACATGGACGACCGCCTCGGCGCTTTCGCCGGAGTCGTTGGAGGCGGTGTAGGTGAAGGTGTCGGCGAGGTCGGTGCCACCGAAGTGCCGGTAGGTGAAGGTGCCGTTTGCGGCCAGGGTGACGGCTCCGTGGACGGGAGGCGTCTTGAGCGTGGCGAACGCAGTGACACCCGAAGCGTCGGTGTCATTGGCGAGCACCGAGGTGGCGCCACTGACAAGGATGCTGGAGGAGGCGCCCTGGGCCACGAGGATGCCGTCCGGATGGGCGACTGGCGGGGTGGCGGTGCGGATCACCGTGATGGAGATCTTGGCGGGCGCCGAGGTGAGCGAGCCATCGCTGACGGTGAAGGTGAACTCGTCCGAGCCATGGAACCCGGAATTCGGGGTGTAGGTCAGATTCGGGGCCGTTCCCGTCAGGGTGCCCTTGGCGGGCCCGCTCTGAGTCTTGAAGGTGATGGCATCGCCATCGGGGTCGGACCCCTTCAGGGTGACGGCGACGGAAGCGCCTTGTTCGGTGGCCACGGTGGCGGCGTAGGCGACGGGGGCCTTGTTGACCTTGGTGACGGTGATGGAGACGGTGGCGTGGGCGGAGGTGAGCTTGCCGTCGGAGACGGAGAAGGTGAGGGAATCGGAGCCGTGGAAGCCAGGCTTCGGGGTGTAGGTCAGGTTGGGAGCGGTGCCCGAGGTGGAACCGTTCTTGGGGGCGGATTCGATCTTGTAGGTGATGGGATCGCCATCGGGATCGGAGGCCGTGAGAGTGAAGGAGACCGGGCTGTCCTCGGGCGTGGAGACGGCGAGGTTGGAAGCGACGGGGGCCTTGTTGACCTTGGTGACGGTGATGGAGACGGTGGCGTGGGCGGAGGTGAGCTTGCCGTCGGAGACGGAGAAGGTGAGGGAATCGGAGCCGTGGAAGCCGGCGGTCGGGGTGTAGGTCAGATTGGGGGCGGAGCCGGACAGGCTGCCATTCTTGGGACCGGACTCGACCTTGTAGGTGATGGCGTCGCCGTCGGGATCGGAGCCGGCGAGGGTGAAGGAGACCGCGCCGTCCTCGAGCGTGGAGACGGCGAGGTTGGAGGCGACGGGGGCCTGATTGACGGCGAGGATGGTGATCATGCCGGTGGCGGGCGCCGAGGTGAATTCCCCGTCGCTGACAGTGAAGCGGATGGAGTCTGAACCCGAATATCCGGCATTGGCCTGGTAGATGATATTCGGGGGCGTGCCGAGGATGACGCCATAGGTCGGCTGACGGGTGATGACGAAGACGAGGGGATCGCCGTCGGGATCGGTGCCTTGGAGCGTGACGGGGGCGGACGATCCTGAGTCGAGGGTGAGTTTGAAGTGATGGGCGACGGGCGGTTGATTGACCTTGGAGACGGAGATGGAGACGGTGGCGTGAGTGGAGGTGAGCTTGCCGTCGGAGACGGAGAAGGTGAGGAAATCGGAGCCATGGAACCCGGCGGCCGGGGTGTAGGTCAGGTTGGGGGCGGAGCCGGACAGGCTGCCGTACTTGGGAGCGGCCTCGACCTTGTAGGTGATGGGATCGCCGTCGGGATCGGAGCCGGCGAGGGTGAAGGAGACCGGGGTGGCTTCGGGGGTGGAGACGGCGAGGTTGGAGGCGACGGGGGCCTTGTTGACCTTGGTGACCTGGAAGGTGACGGTGATCGGGTCGGAGGTCAGGTGCCCATCGCTGACGACGTAGGTGAAGGCGTCCGTGCCGTGGAAATTGGCGAAGGGCGTGTAGGTCAGGAGGGGGAGGCTACCCGAAAGGGTGCCGTACTTCACCGTGGTGAGGATGGCGAAGTCGATGGGGTCGCCATCGGGATCGGAACCGGACAGGGTGAAGGAGGCGGAACCGTTCTCGGCCAGCGTGATGACGAGCTCGGAGCCCGAGGGCGGCAGGTTGAGTTTGGCGACTTTGTGGAAGACCTCGTTGGAGGGCGGGCTTTCGAGGCCGGTGATGTCGTAGGCGGTCACCACGAAGTAGTAGGTGCGGTCATGAAGGAGGTCGGCGATGTCGGCGTGGGTTTGATTGCCGACGTCGATGACGGTGTCATAGGTCGCGCTGGCGGCGCCGCAGTACACGCGGTAACCGCCGATGTTGGACTCGGTGTTGGGGTCCCATTCCAGGCGGATGGTTTCGGCGTGGAGGGAGGCGATACCGGCGAGGGTCAGCAGGGTGCCCAGCCAGGCGAGCAGGAGCGAACGACGGGTTCTACTTAGAGGAGTTGACATACGACTTGGTGGTTGACTTTGGAATCGGTTGCTACGGGCGCCGACATGGCGGCGTCGGCTTAGCGGCGGATGGGAGTCGATCGACTGCCTGAATTTCCTAGGCGAACCTGCTTGTCGAACGGCGACTCAGCGGGGGTTGAGTAGGTATGCAGGCCTAACATTCGTGGATTAGGTTGATTTGGTTTAAATCTATGATGTCCAACCACTTGGAGTTATCGGATCCGGTTGGAAAACCTGAATCGACTGAGGCGAAAATTCTTGTTGACGCCGTAAAGTCGGTTCAGGCGAAGGGGGGCAACGCGGGCGCGTTTCGCGATCCTGCCGTCACAGTGCGAAGGGGTTAGGCGGGATCAGCGGAAGGGGAGGGGAAGAGAGTCCAGGAGGGGGGGCAACAGACGGAGAGAGGGTGTTCCAGAGGGTTGTTCGTGACGAATGCCGGGGGAGAGGAGGCTGAAAATGGACCGCCCGGCGATCCTTCCGAGGGAAGGATGGCCGGGCGGTCAGGGCCCCCAGGGGGGCGGGTGTGGGTCGCGGATTGGGGTACCCGGGACCTGGCGGGTCGCGCGAGAGTTACGGCCTAGCGGGGAGCGTGTAGGTCCATTCGCTGTGGGGGGTGATGCAGCGTACGCGATAGGACCGGGGCTGGTCGGCGGGCGGGAGATGATCCCAGACGGTGACGATTCCGGCGGCATGGGCCGGGAAGGCGATCATCGGGTGCCAGGGGGCGGCGGGGTCGTAGGGGAATTCCTGAAGTTCGACGTGATAGTCGGCGCCGGGGGCGACGTAGAACTCGAGACGGAGGTTGGCACCGTGGATTTCGACGTGGGCCCACTGAAGGATATGGATGGGCACGACGGTTTCGAAGAGGGGTTCGTCGCCGTCGAGGACCCAGTACGAGAACTGGTCGGTGAAGGTGCCTGGACGGAGGTGGCGATAGAGGAACGAGCCGTCGGGAGCGAGTTCCAGGGAGCCGGCCATGGGCGGCTGACCCGGGGCGATGCGGGGTTGTTGGGTGGAGGCGGCCTCCGTGCGTTCGCCGCCGAGGTGGCTGGCGCCTGAGAGGAGGGAGGAGGTGGAGCCTTCCCTGGTGACGAGGAGGGTTTCCTGCGGGGGCGGGGCATCCGTTGCCAGTTCGGGAGCCAGTTCGGAATCCTCGATGGAGGCGGAGGAGGAGGCCAGGCGAATGGAGAGGACGCTGAGGGAGATGGTGGCGGATTCGGAGGTGTGATGTCCGTCCGAGACACGGAACGAGAAGGAGTCCGAACCGGAGAAATTGCCCCTGGGCCAGTAGGTGAGAATGGGGGGGGTGCCGGAGAGGAAGCCGTTTCCGGGGAGGCGGTCGATGTGGAAGGACAAGGGATCGCCATCGGGGTCAAGGCCGACGAGGACGAGGGGGAGCGGCATATTGAATCCGGTGAACAGGCTGGCGGCGATGGCAACCGGGGGGCTGTTGAGGGGGTTGACCTTGAGGGACACGGTGGCGGGGGCGGAGTCGGTCTTGCCGTCGGAGACGACGAACTGGAAGGAGTCCGATCCGAGGAAGCCGGGTCCAGGCAGGTAGGTCACCAGGGGCGGCTTGCCGGTGAGGGTGCCGTTGGAGGGGCCCTTGCTGATGTGAAAGGAGATGGGATCGCCATCGGGGTCAGAGCCGGCGAGCGTCAGGGGGAGCTGGGTTCCCTGGGTGGTGCTGAGGGAGAGGGGTTGGGCGACCGGGGCGCGATTGGGGGTGGTGACGCTGAAGAGGACGGTGGCGGGGGTGGAGGTCAGGGATCCGTCGCTGACGGTGAAGCGGATGGAGTCGGAGCCGGAGAAGCCGGGATTGGGGCGGTAGGTGAGGTTGGGGGCCGTACCGGTGAGGGTTCCGGAGGAGGGATGACGGGTGACCTGGAAGGTGATGGGATCGCCGTCGGGATCGGAGCCGGTGATTTGAAACGACTGGGAGGAATCGGCGGACAGCTTGATCGAGAGTTGGTGGGCGACGGGCGCCTGGTTTTGGGGGAGCACGGTGATGGAGACGGTGGCCGGGGTGGAGAAGTTGGAACCGTCGCTGACCCGGAACTCAAAGGAGTCCGCGCCCGAGAATCCGGATGCCGGCTGGTAGAGAATCGAGGGGGGACTGCCGGAGAGGGATCCGTGGGTCGGGGGGCGGACGATTTGGAAGGAGAGGGCGTCGCCGTCGGGATCCTGGCCCGAGAGCGTCATGGGAAGGGAGGTATCCGCCGCTCCCGAGATGGAGAACGGGGTGGCGACCGGGGGGCGGTTGGCGGAGACCACGGTGAAGGTCACGGTGGACGGGAGGGAGGTGAATTCGCCGTCGTTGGCGACGAAGCGGAGGGTATCGATCCCGGTGAAGCCGGGGTTGGGGGAGTACTGGACCTTGGGCGGCGATCCCGAAAGGACCCCGTGGGAAGGGAACTCGATGACGGCGAAGGTCAAGAAGTCCCCTTCCGGATCGGTGGCGCGGAGGGTGAAGGGAATGGTGGAATCGGCCTCGATGGTCAGGAACCTGGGGTGGGCGACGGGGGGCGTGTTGGCGCTGGCGAGGACGATGGAAACGGTGGCCGGGGCTGAGGTGAGGGCGCCGTCATGGACCGCGAACTCGAAGCTATCCGTGCCGCTGGCGCCGGCGAAGGGCCGGTAGGTGAGTTTGGGGGCGGTTCCGGAGAGGGTGCCCTTGGAGGGGGGGGTGGTGACGAGGAAAGCGAGCGGGTCTCCGTCCGGGTCGTCGCCTTCGAGGGTCAGGTTGAGCGTTGCGGTGCCCGACTGGGTCCATGAACCGGGGAAGGCGACCGGGGGACGGTTGGGGGCGAAGACATGGAGAAAGAAGGTGGCTGGCGACGAGACGAGGTTGCCGTCGCTGACGGTGAACTGGAGGGAATCGGTGCCACTGAAGCCGGGATCGGGCGTGTAGATGAGCTGGGGCGGTTTGCCGGAGAGGGATCCGTGGTTGGGCGGCGCCGTGACGACAAAGGCGAGCGCATCGCCGTCGGGGTCGGATCCGGAGAGGGTGAAGGCGAGGGAGGAGGAGGCGGAGAGGGTACCGGAGTCGGAGAGGGCAACGGGGCGGGAGCCTCTGCCGCCGGGGACCTCGAACTGGACTTCCTTGGAGGGACTGCTTTCGAGGCCGGCCCGGTTGCGTGCGGTCACGACGAAGTAGTAGATCTGCCCGGTTTGCAGGCCGGTGATGGTCGCCGAGGGCTCCGGGCCGGCATCCTGGACCCAGTCATAGGCACCGCTCTGGGTGCCTCGATAGACGCGGTACCCGACGACATCGGGTTCCGGGTTGGGATTCCATGCCAGGCCGACGGAGGTGGCATGAAGGGAGGAGGTGAGGGTCGCCATGAAGGTCATGACGACGAGACACAAGGATACGGGTCTGCACGACCCCAGGATTCGGGATTGCACGATGGAACGGCTTAACTGTTCGTGACAGCGACAACCCTTGATCTTGGGTGGTCAGGCCGGCTCATCCCTTCCCTAGCGCGTGAAGCGCTCAACCCGTCCCCTCGAGCCGTGCAGGGCAGCTACGACGCCCTGCGATGCCGCCATCGGTGACGCGCCAAGAATCGGCAATGAGGGTGAGAGGTCAAGCCATTCCTGGGACAAAAATGAAACCCGGGTGGAAAAAGGGCAAAGGGCGAAGGGCGGAGGGCGGAGGGCGGAGCGGGCGGGCTGGGTTTGAGAAGGTTTTCGGGGTGGGGTTCAGGGGGCTTTGGTGCGGCGGTCGTGGAACAGCTCCTCGCCGGAGAGGCCGGTCAGTTTTTCGAGGCCGGCGATGAGTTTCCAGAGGGCGAACATCATGACGACCATGGTGGGGAGGGTGATGACGGGATAGCTGAGGACGGTGAGGCGGCCGAGTTCCTCGGCGAACTCGGGGGTGCCGGAGGGGCTGCGGAGGATCCAGAGGGCGAGGAAGAAGTTGAGGGTGGCGCTGAGGGCGAACGAGCCGGCGATGATCCAGGAGACGCGGCGGAGGAGGGCCTGGAAGGCGGGCCAGGCGTTGGCGGCGTGGAGGGCGGCCTCGACCTTGGGCATGTTCATGATCTGCTCGTTGCAGACGAGGATACGGACGAGGGGCTGGCGGGTGTGGAGGGTGAGGGGGACGGCGGCACCGAGGACGAGGGGGACGGCGGCTTCCTTGATGGCGAACCAGAGGCCGGAGAGTTTGAACAGGCCGAAGCCGCCGGTGAGGGAGATGCTGATGACGCCGAGGACGGAGAAGACGTTCCATTTCCGGCGGGAGGCGAGGTCGTAGATGCCGTAGGTGAGGGGCAGGGAGACGGCGACGATGAGGGCCCACATGGGGCCGAGGCGGTGTTCCTTGCTGAGGGTGGTGAGGATGACGGCGGGGAAGACGGCATTGCAGAGGAGATTGATCCAGAGGTTTTCGCGGGGCGGGGCGGGGGCGGGGGTGGACGTCGCGACCGGTGAGGTATCCATGGTGAGTTTGGCCGACACTTCCGTTGCCTGGGGTGGAGGGCAAGTCCGAGTTGGGGGGAGGCGGCGTTTGCGGTGCATCCCCAGGTTGTCGGTACCGGGCCAGCGAATCGGAGGGACGAGCTCCGCGAGTCCTCAACCCAACGCTCCACACCGTTGCGGCCTCGTGGAACCCGGCCCTCCGAAGCGCCATTTGGCGGAGTTCGCACCTCTACCCACAACTCCGGGATGCACTGCGGCGTTTGACGGGTGGGGTCCGGGTCCGGCAAGGTGACGGCATGCGGTTGCGACGGGTGGCCCGGGAAAAGGCGTTGCAGTTCCTGTTCCAGCACGAGGTGAATCCGATGGAGGATCTCGGCAGGGAACTGGATGCCTTCTGGGAGGAGCAGTTTGCGGTGATGCGGTCCGAGCGCGGGGTGGAGCGGCCGGTGGGGGAGGGCGAGCCGCCGCCGGGGCCCACGGTGGAGGAGGCGGAGATCCGGGTGTTTGCCGACGGGTTGATCCGGGGGACGTTGACCCGGCGGGAGGACATCGACCGGCGGTTGAGCGAGGTGATGATCAACTGGTCGCTGAACCGGCTGGCGTCGGTGGACCGGAGTCTGCTGCGGATGGCGGTGTATGAACTCCAGTATCGGGAGGACATTCCGCCGGTGGTGACGATCAACGAGGCGATCGAGATTGCGCGGAAGTTTTCGACGGCGGACAGCGGGAAGTTCGTGAACGGGATACTGGACCGGATCAAGGGGGAATTGAATCGTCCGGCAAGGGAGCCGGCGGGCGCCTGAGCGGCGGGCGGGATGATGTTCGATGGTCGCCGACCTGCACCTTCACACACGTCATTCGGACGGCACGTACACGCCGTCCGAGTTGGTGGAGGCGGCGACCGGGCACGGGTTGTCGGCGATTGCGTTGACGGATCACGACACGATCGAGGGGTGTGCGGAGGTGGCGGGGCTGGCGGAGCGGGCGGGGATTGGATTTCTGACGGGGACGGAGATCACGGCGGAGCTGAAGGGGCGGGAATTGCACATCCTCGGGTATCTGGTGGACACGGGGCACGACGGACTTCGGACCGCGTTGGGCGAGGCGCAGAAGGTGCGGCAGGACCGGGTGCGGGAGATGGTGGCGCGGCTGAACGCGCTGGGCATTCCCCTGATGGAGGAGCGGGTGTTTGAACTGGCGGCGTGTCGGGCCCCGGGTCGGCCGCATGTGGCGCGGGCGCTGGTGGCGGGGGGTCATTGCACCAGCCTCGACGAGGCGTTCGACCGCTACCTGAAGAAGAACCGTCCCGGCTGGGTGCCGAAGTGGAAGATGTCGGCCGAGCGGGCGGTGGCATTGATCCATGAGGCAGGCGGGATCGCGGTGATGGCGCATCCCGGGTTGAACCACGACGACAGGATGATCGATCGCCTGGTGCGCCTCGGGGTGGACGGGCTGGAATGTCATCACCCGAAGCACGGCCCGGCGGCCGTGGAGAAGTATCTCGGTCTGGCGCGGGGCTACGGGCTGCTGGTGACCGGCGGATCGGACTGTCACGGCCGGAGCAAGAACCGGCCGACGATGGGCACGGTGCGGCTGGGGTGGGAGCATGTCGAGGCGTTGCGGGCCCGGCATGGATCGGGGGTGCGGGGTGCGGTCGGGGAGGGTTGACGACAGGCGAATGAGGATGGCGGCGGCGGCGGCCGAGCGAAGGCGATATTTTCATGGGATTTTTCGACAAGATCAGGAGCGGGCTGCAGAAGACGCAGCAGCGGCTGGTGCACGAGCTGAAGCGCATCGTGACGCTGTCGCCGAAGCTGACTTCGGATGTGCTGGGCGACATCGAGGCGGCGTTGATGGGGGCGGATTTCGGGTTGGCGACGACGCAGCAGATTGTGGGGGCGGTGCGGCAGGCGTACGAATCGCAGGGTCGGGGCGGGGAGGACGTGCTGGAGGTGGCGCGACGGGAGGTCGAGCGGGTGTTCGAGGGCAACGTGGCGGGATTGGAACCGCGGGGCGGCGAGGTGACGGTGGTGTCGATTGTGGGGGTGAACGGGACGGGGAAGACGACGACGACGGCGAAGCTGGCGCACTGGATGCGGGGCGGGGGCCGGACGTCGGTGATCGCGGCCTGCGACACGTTTCGGGCGGCGGCGATCGAGCAGTTGAAGCTATGGGGTCAGCGGCTGGACGTGCCGGTGGTGGCGGGGGCGTACGGGGCGGATGCGGCGGCCGTGGGGCACGATGCCGTGACGGCGGCGCGGGCGCGGAAGGCGGACTTCCTGCTGGTGGACACGGCGGGGCGGTTGCACACCAAGCACAATCTGATGCAGGAGCTTCAGAAGCTGCACCGGGTCATTGGGAAGCAGTGTCCGGGGGCGCCGCACGAGGTGCTGCTGGTGCTGGACGCCACCACGGGGATGAATGCGCTGAGCCAGGCGCGGGAGTTCCACAAGGCGGTGCCGCTGACGGGCCTGGTGATCACCAAGCTGGACGGGACCAGCAAGGGCGGGATGGTGGTGGCGATTCGGAAGGAGCTGGGGTTGCCCGTCCGGTTCATCGGCGTGGGCGAGCAGGCGGACGATCTGCAGCCGTTCGACGCCGGGGCATTTGCCGCGGCGCTGTTTGCGGAGTGACCGGGGCCGGTTTGGGGCCGGGTTGCGGACGGGTCAGCGCCAGACGAGATCGCCGGAACGGGGGGCGTGCGTGCCGGTGGACATGCCGGGGCGGGGGCGGGTGCCGTGGTCGTCGCGGTGATCTTCGCCCACCGAGTAGAGCTGGAAGTCGCCGGTGTCGGTGAGGCGATAGCGAAGGGGCTGGCCGTCCATGGGATCGATGGGGACGGACTCGAGGAATCGGGGGACGAGGGCGTCGAGGCGGTCGGGATAGCGGCCTTCGGCGAGGCGATGACGTTCGAGGGCGAGGCCGGCGAGGGCGAGGCGGCTGACGGCTTCGGCGTGGTAGGCGCGGGTGTGGGATTTGGCGAGGGCCGGGAGGAGCATGCCGGCGATGATGGTGAACGGGGATCGCCGGTCGATCGTTTGGAGGAGGCGCTCATCGCCGGGGGGGAGGGCGGCATGGGACGGGGCGCGTTGGAGATCGTCGACGAGGACGCCCAGGTGGCGGGAATGGGCAACCTGGTTCTGGCGGATCCAGCCCCGCGGGATGAATCGGATGAACGACGCGAAACTGTGATCGTTGTCGGCGATCATCCCCAGCAGGGTGCGCAGGGGATCTCCGCCCCGGACCATGACGTCATAGGTGTGACTGCCGAAGACACGTTCCCCATGGAGGACGGTGGCCATGTCGTCGAGGTAGCGCCGGGTGGCGAAGGCCTGTTGGAGGGTGCGGAGCTGCGATTCGTTCCAGCGGCGATCGAGGCAGCCTTCCCACACGGACTGGAGGGCGGTGCGATCGATGACGACGCGGACGAGGAGGCTGATGAGGATGGGCTCGTTCCGGATGGCGTCGCTGAGGCGGAGGGCGAGGAGGGTCTCGGCGAGAGCCTCGTCGGTGCGGTCCTCGGAGAGGAGGGCGACCGCGCGGAGCCGGAGGAGTTCGGACGTGCGTCTCAGGACTGCCATGTGGGGCAGCAGCATATGGAATCCTTCCTCGTAGTGCAGCGGGAAGAGGCTCTCCGGGCGGGACCGTGCGGCGGAACGAAGTTGATCGAGGTCATCTTCGAGGGGATCGAGGGCGGCGAGAACGGATGCGCCGGGGGAGGCGTCCGGGTTGGGCTCAGGCCGGTCGGGCAGCGACGCGAAGTAGGCCTGCCAGACGGCGAGGTCCAGGCGTTGGCCGTCCGGCCAGGCGCCCACGGGGGTTCCCCGATCCTTCGCAAAGCGCTGGAACGGGGTCCGGGGATCCTCGTAGGTGAAGGCCTTCTGGGCGCGCTGGTAGGCATTGGTGTCGTGCCAGCGAATCCCCGTGGGCAGCGAGTCATAGGCGAAGAGCGGACTGAACAGGGGGATGACGGCGAGATTGCGGTCGTCGGGGACGGGCGGGGGGAGGAGGTCGGCGGGGGCGATGGGGAGGCCTTGGGCCTGCAGATCGCGGTGCAGGGCGCGGAGGGCAAGGGCGCCGCGGAGGTTCTCGACGCCGTACACGAAGGTGATGGCGACGTAGAGGACCAGCAGGACGAGGAGCGGCTGAAGGACCCAGCGTTCGAGCGGGTTGAGGCGGGTGGCTGGAGCGGGTGGCGCGGGGAGGCTGCCGGGTGCGGAATCCTGGGAGGCGGGGGTTGCGGCGAGGCTGGCGGCCCGGCGGTTCCAGGCGGCGCGGAGCATGAGGTGCCACATCAGGGCGGCAATCAGACCGACGAGACCCGGGATCAGGAAGGCAGGGGCGCTCCAGCGTCCGAGGATGCCGCGGGCGGCGAGGAGGATGGGGAGTCCGAACCAGACCATTCCGGAGAGGGCATGAAGGGCGATCCAGGCGGCCGGGATGGGTTGGTGCGGGGGCGGGCGGAGGCGGGTGAAGGGGAGCCAGTTCCAGGGAGAATCGGCCCAGGAGAGCAGGATGCGTTGGAGGGAGCGGTTCATGGTGGACTCCTGATGGGGTGAGGGGTCAGGCGGGGAGAGGGGTGACGAACGGGACGGTGCCGGGTTGGGCTGGGTTCCAATGGGAACGGGGGCGGCCGGCCTTTGGATCCGGCGGTTGGGCGGACGGTTCGGATTCGTCGATCGCGGCGTCGCGGGTGCCATCGAGCATGGCGACGGCGAGGACCTGGGCATGATAGGAACGGGCGGCGGCGATCACGGCGGCGAGGGAATCGTGGGCGGCAGCCGAGGGCATTCCGGGGGCGGCGGCCTGGTGATCGATCCATCGGCCGACGCCGTGGAGGGCGAGGACGAGAAGGCCGGCACCGGCGAGGGCGGCCCACGGGGCGCTGGGGGCGGGGCGAAGGGGGTGCCAGCGGTGCCACAGCGTGGCGAGGATGGCGAGGGGCGTTCGACGCGGGGTGGGATGGCGTTCGTGCCGCGGGACTGGGAGGGCGGCGCGGGCGGCGGCGAGGGTCTCTTCGCGCCAGGCTGCCGGGGGCGGTTGCAGCGGGGTGCGGGAGAGTCGTGATTCGAAGTCCTCGGGTTTCATCGGATCTCTTCGTAGAGAGGACGCAGGCGGTGGCGGAGTTTGTCTAAGCCGTAGCGGTAGCGACTGGCGGCGGTGTTGAGGGGGATGCGGAGGAGATCGGCGATGGCCTCGAAGGTGAGGTTTTCCCAGAGCTTGAGGTGGAGCACCTGGCGTTGTTCCGGGGGCAGTTCCGAGAGGGCGAGGGCGAGGGCGTCACGATGGACCTGTTCGTCCGGGTCGGGGGACGGGGCGAAGGTGGGGCGGGGTTGGGCGGCGAGGGCTTCGGAGGCGGCGGCGCGGGTGTGGCGGCGGCGGAAGAGGTCGATGGCGGCATTGTGGAGGAGGCGTAGGAGATAGTGCCGCTCGTCGCGGAGACCGAGGAGGCGGGACGGATCGCGGGCGAGGCGGACGAACACCTCCTGAAGCAGATCGCGGGTGTCGTCCTGGTCGCGGGTGAGACTCATGCCGAAGGCGTACAGGGCGGTGGCATGGGCGTCGTAGAGCCTTGCCAGTTCGGCTTCGGGGGACATGTCCACCTCAAGGACGCGCGGGAAGTGCCGATTTGTCTAGTGCAGTGACGATCCGGCGGCGATTCCGTCCCGGTGGGAAGGGAATCCCCCCAAGACAACCCACAGGCCGCCGGGTGAAGACGGTTCCACCGGGACCAAGGTGCTCAGGGGAGTCGGGCAGTACGAAGAGGTCTGCCGACTCCCCCTTTCGGTTTGCGGGGGGGCGAATGGCGAATGGCGAACGGCGAACGGCGAATGGGGAATGGGGAGGGTCAGGCGCGGTTATCGGCTTCGACGGCGGCCTGGAGTTTTTCGAAGAAGTCGGGGAGGGCGGACTGGACGCGGTTCTAGTTGGCGATGAGGGGGCTGCCGAGGGGATCGGAGAGGAAGTCCTTCACGGCGGAGCGGATGCTGCGGACGAAGGTGGCGACGGCGCGTTCCTCCTCGTGGCGGGGGTAGGTGAGGCCATTGACCATGGCATCGGCGGCGTAGAAGCGGAGGGTGTCCTCGGCCTGGCGCATGTAGGCGCTGAGGAGGGTGTCGAAGACGCCGGCATCGAGTTTGATGCCTTCGGCGGCGATGCGGCGGAAGACGGACTTGGCGATATCGGCGGCCATTTTGTTGAGGCCCTTGTCGGAGTCGCGAACGGAGAGGTCCTGGTGTTTGTGGTCGTAGTTTTCGCAGAGTTCGGACTGGCAGATGGCGCGAGGGGCGGAGTTGCGGAAGACCTCGGCGAGGAGACCGATTTCGACGGCCCAGTCGTGGGGCATGCGGACGCGGCGGGCGATGTCGAGATCGAGGGCGACTTCGCCGGCGAGGGGATAGCGGAAGGTGTCCATGTACACCAGGTAGGGGTGATGGCCGAGGATGCTGCGCAGGGCGCGGAGCATGGGGGTGACGAGGAGGCGCATGACGCGGCCGTTGAGGCGGTCGGTGACGCGGGCGTAGTAGCCTTTGCAGAAGTCGAAGCCGAGGCTGGGATGGGCGACGGGGTAGCAGAGGCGGGCGAGGAGTTCGCGGCCGTAGGTGATGATGTCGCAGTCGTGGACGGCGAGCATGCGGGCGCGGTCACTGGCGAGGGCGTAGCCGAAACAGATCCAGACATTGCGACCCTTGCCGGTGGGGCCGGGTTCGAGTTCGGCCTCGTCGAGTTGTTCGAAGAGGGCCTGCATGCGGGGGCCGTCATTCCAGAGGAGGCGGGTGGATTTGGGGAGGGGGGCGAAGGTGTGGCGGGCGAGCTGCCAGTCGCGGAGGCGGGTGGCGCCGTCGATGCCGACGATGATCTGCTGGAGGTAGGGGACCTGGGCGAGTTCGCGGATGATGCCGCGGAGGGCGCGGGAGCCGAGTTCGCGGATGTGGCAGGGGAGGACGAGGGCGATGGGGGTTTCCCGGGCGAATTCGACGAGTTCGCCCTCCATGCGGGCGAGGTCGGGCCGGCCCAGGCGATGGAGGGTGGCGACGGCTCCGGTCTGGAAGAAGTCGGCCATGGATGGAGGGGCAGTGTGCCTGACCGGGGGAAACAACGCCAAGGGAGGATCCGGGGAAAGTTTGTCGTTCTCGCGGGGGCCGATTCTGCGCAGACTTCGCACCACGTGCATTTGATCGTGGTTCACCACCATCTGCGTCCGGGAGGCGTGCGACGGGTGATCGAAGTGGCGTTACCCCATCTGATGCGGGAGTGGGGCAGTGGCGGTGCGGGGGAGGGGGCTGGAAGGGTGACGGTGGCGACGGGCGAGGCGGGGGATCCTGACTGGGTGAAGGGACTGGAGACGTCGATGGGGGGGATTCCGGTGCGATTCTGGGTGGACGGGGTGTTTCGGTACCGGGCGGAACAGCGACGATCGGCGGACGGGCTTCGCAGCCGGCTTCGAGCGGTGTGGGGGCGATTGCTGGGGGAAGCGGCGGGGGAGGTGCAGAGGGGGGGCGGGCGGGTGGTGGTATGGGCGCACAATCTGGGGTTGGGGCGGAATTTTCCGATGGCGCAGACGCTGATGGCGGCATGCGATGGGATGGGGATCCCGCTGGTGGCGCATCATCACGACTGGTGGTTTGACCAGCGATGGCGGCGTTGGCCGGAGATCCGGGCTTCGGGATTCGGGACGCTGGGAGCGGCGGCCGGGGCGGTGTTTCCGGGTTCTCCGTGGGTGCGTCATGCCGCCATCAACCGGGCGGACGCGTCGATATTGCGGCGGCATGCGGGAGTGCGAAGCGGCTGGCTGCCGAATCTGGTGGAGCCGGGCGACGGGCCGTCGCGCGCCGCGGTAGGGCGGGCACGGGCATGGCTGGACGAGGCGGTGGGGGAGCGGGCCCCGGTATGGCTGCTGCCCTGCCGGTTGCTGCGGCGGAAGAACGTGGCGGAGGCATGGCTGCTGACGCGCTGGCTGCGACCGGAGGCGTGGCTGGTGACCACGGGGGGACCCAGTTCGGCCGATGAACGGCCGTATTGGGCGCGGCTGGAGGCGGCATCGAAGGCCGGGGGATGGCGGGTGCGGTTGGGGGTGTTGTCGGCGCGGGGCAACGGGCATCCGAGCATCCCGGAGTTGCTGGGGGCGAGCGAGGCGGTGCTGTTGACGTCGCTGCAGGAGGGATTTGGTCTGCCGTATGTGGAGGGGACGGCGGCGGGCCGGCCGTTGGTGGCGCGGAGCCTGCCGAATGTGGCGCCGGATTTGCGGCGGTTCGGGTTCCGGTTTCCGCACGGGTACAGGGAGATCCTGATTGATCCGGAGTTGTTTGATGCCGATAGCGAAAGAGTGCGGCAGAAGCGGCTATTCGAGGCGTGGCGGAGGCGGCTTCCGGCGTCGTGCCGGGGGTGGGCCGAGGTGCCGGCGTTGGTGACGGGGGAGGCGGAGGGGGGCGCGGTGGCGTTCAGCCGTCTGACCCTGACGGCGCAGTTGGAGGTGCTGGCGCGACCGGCGGAGGTGTCGTGGGAGGCAGCGGTGCGATGGAATCCGTTTCTGGAGGAGTGGCGACGACGGGCGGGGAAGGGGAGGTTGGCGGTGGGCGGGTGGCCGGAGACGGCGGGGCGGTGGCTGGGTGGGAGATCCTATGCGAGGCGCTTCTGGCGGCTGGCGAAGGGGCGGGTGCGGGAGGGGAAGGAGGAGGCGACGGGGGCGGCGTTGCAGGGGGAGTTCATCCGGGAACGGTTATCGCGGGAATATCTTTATCCACTGTTATGGGATCTGGACTCGTAAGAGTGCGGGCGGCGGTTTTCGACGTGTACCGTACGGTGCTGGAGGTGGGGCCTCCGCCGGCGGATGCGCCGACGCGATGGCGATGGTTGTGGGAGAGCACCTTTGGGGGGCGGCCGCGTCTGGACCTGGAGACCTTTCTGGCGGGGTGCGAGGCGGTGGTGCGACGGGACCACGGGATGGCGCGGGCGCGGGGCATCGCCTATCCCGAGGTGTACTGGCCCGGGGTGATCGCCGATGTGCTGCCGGAACTGAAGGGGCTGTCGGAACGATCGCGCCAGGCGTTCGAGGTGGCCCTGGCGCGGTTGCAGCACACGACGGGGTTGATGCCGGGGGCGGCGCCGGTGCTGCGGTTGCTGCTCAATTCCGGGGTGGTGCTGGGGATTGCCTCGAACGCCCAGCCGTACACGCTGCACGAATTGAACGATGCCCTGACGGCGGTGGGCTTGGGGGCGAACGTGTTTCAGGGCGATCTGACGTTCTGGTCCTTTCAGCACGGGTTCAGCAAGCCGGACCCGCATGTCTTTCAGGTGCTCAACGCCCGGTTACGGGCGCGGGGGATCGAGATGGCGGAGACGATGATGGTCGGGGACCGGATGGACAACGACATCGTGCCGTCCAGGCAGTGTGGGTGGGCGACCTTCCTGCTGGATCCGACGGCCGGGGTGGGTTCGGAGGGGGCGGGGGATTGGCAGCGGATGGCGCACTGGCTGGACGGGCGGCTGGGGGCGTGAGCGACGGGGAGGTGACGGGGTTGGCCGGGCCCGGGATGGCGGGGATCGATCTCCGGCCCGGAAATGTCAAATTCAGAGATCCGACCCCGGGTGTTCCGGGCCGAGCCATACGGTTCCGTGGGGTTCGAGATGGAGGGTGTCGGCAAGTCGGGTGGCGCCGGCGGCGTAGCGGATGGAGCCGGCGGCGAGGCCGGTGGGCAGATCGATGGCCTGGTCGCTGACGTTGTGGAGGCAGAGGACGGAGCGATCGTTGGGGGCCTGGCGACGGATGGCGAAGAGGCGGGGATCGAGTTCGAGGATCGAAGCGGAGGCGGCGGGATGGAACGCCGGATCGGCACGGCGCACGGAGAGGAGTTCTCCCAGTCCGGCGAAGACGAGGGCGCGGAGGGTGCCGGGGGTGGCGAGTTCGGCTTCGAGACGTTCCAGGGGGAAGCGTTCCCGGTTGATGCGGCGCGGGATGCCGGTGGAATCGGCGGCGGGGCGATCGCCGCGGGAGCCAAACAGGGAATGGAAGTAGATCGCGGGGATGCCGGGGAGCGCGGCGAGAATGGCGTGGGCGGTGAGGAGGCGGCGGGCCAGTTCGCCGGGGGTTTCCGTGCGGTCGGGATCGGCGAGGGCATCGAGGTAATTGATGTTCATCTCGTAGGGGGCGCGGGACCCGTCGGAGTTGTGTTTCCAAGAGATGAGGCCGCCCCGGAGGAGGGTGCCGCGGACCAGTTCCTCGATGGCTTCGGGGGGGAGAATGCCGCGCACGGGGTTGAGTCCGATGCCGTCGTGGGAGGCGAGGAAGTTGAAGAAGGTCACGTCGGGGGAGGGCACGCGGAGTTCGGCGGCCCAGCGGGAGAGAAAGGAGGCATCGCCCGTGCGAAAGGCGTGAACCACGAGGGGGGGCAGGGCGAAGTTGTACACCAGGTGGGCCTCGTCGCCGCCCCGGCCGAAGTAGGAGAGGTTGTCGGCATGGGGCACATTGGTTTCGGTGATGAGCAGGGAGCGGGGGGCGACGCGGTCGAGGATGGAGCGCATCAACTGGATGATGCGGTGGGTTTGCGGCAGGTGGATGCAGGGGGTCCCGATCTCCTTCCACAGGTAGGCGATGGCATCGAGGCGGATGAAGCGGGCACCGCAACTGACGTAGAAGAGGAGGACTTCGAGCAGCGCCAGCAGGGTATCGGGATGACGAACGTCGAGGTCCACCTGGTCGGCGCTGAAGGTGGTCCAGACCTGCTGCGGCCCGTACTCGGTATCGAACTCGGTGAGGAGCGGGAGGGCCCGGGGCCGGACCACGGCGGAAAGGTCCGGATGGCCGCGAACCGTCACGAAGAAGTTGGCGAAGGCGGGATCGCCCTGGCGGAAGCGATCGAACCACAGGCTTTGGGCGGAGAGGTGATTGAAGACCGCATCGAACATGAGTTCGAAGGAGCGGCCGATGCTGGCGATGTCGTTCCACGTTCCGTAGTCGGGTTCCACGGCGAGGTAGTCCTTCACGGCGAATCCGTCGTCGGAGGACCACGGATAGAAGGGAAGCAGGTGAACGGCGCTGAGGAGGTTCGCGACGTGACGTTCGAGGAAGCCGGCGAGGGTTAGGAGCGGGGCGGCACCCTCTTCGCGAACCTGATCGGCATAGGTGATGAGGACAGCGTCGCGTTCGGACAGGCCGGCGAGGTTGGCGGACTGGAGGGAGGCGGGGATCTGGGACTGGTAGGACGCCATGAGGGTTTCGAGGCGGGATGCGAGGCGGGGCGCCGCGGTGGCTCCGTAGAGGAACTCGAGGTGGGCATGGATGGGGTCGGTCATGGGCCGACGTTAGCTGCGCGGCGGGGGCGGCGGAGCCTTTTTTCGGTTGGGGCCCATGGGCGACGCGAGGGAGGGAGGCGTGGAGGCGCAAAAGGAGGCGAAGGGGGGGGATCCCTGGCGAGCATCAGGGATGATGCCTGTTCGGCATGAGCACGTGATCGAGCGGGTATCACCCCAATCAACCATAAAATGACCGACCTATTCTAATTCTATGAGGCTGCGTCAGTAGTAAATTGTAAACTGTCGGTCCTATTGTTTTGGGGGCAGGGCAAGGAGAGTAATGGTCCCAACAATCGTGCATATGCATGATTTTTAGGGCCATTCGACTGAAATAAGGGCGGGACCCAGGGTCTTGAGCAGTTCTCATGCTGGCAAACCGTAGTAAACAGCAAGCAGCCAGTCCCATTATTTTGATTTTGCGCCCGGAGGAGGGGGTGGAAGCGGAGGCGGATTGATCCGGGATGACGAGTGGGCCGAGGGTGGGGTGCATGCGAACGATCCATGCGCCGGGGGCGATGCAGCGGCTGGCTTTGCGGTGGAAGCGGGAGGGGCTCCGGGTGGGGTTGGTGCCGACCATGGGGGCCCTTCACGAGGGTCATCTGAGCCTGGTCCAGGTGGCGCGGCGGCGGGTGGGCGGGGCGGGGAAGGTCGTGGTGAGCCTGTATGTCAACCCGACGCAGTTTGGGCCGGGGGAGGACCTTGCCGCGTACCCGCGGGATCCGGGCCGGGACCGGGCGCTGTGTCGCCGGGCCGGGGTGGACGTGATGTTCCATCCGGAGGATGCGACGATGTATCCGGGTCGTGGGACGGGCGGGTACAGCACGTATGTGGTGGAGGAATCGCTCAGCCGCGGATGGGAGGGGGCGTCGCGCCCGACGCACTTCCGGGGGGTGACCACCGTGGTGGCGAAGTTGTTCCATCTGGTGCTGCCGGACGTGGCGGTGTTTGGGGCCAAGGACTGGCAGCAGGCGGCTGTGGTCAGGCGGATGACGAAGGATCTGAACTTTCCGGTGCGGCTTGTGGTGGCGCCGACCCGGAGGGAGCGGGACGGTCTGGCGATGAGTTCGCGCAACCGCTATCTGACGGCGGAGCAGCGGGAGCGGGCGACGGTGTTGTGGCGGGCGATGGGGCGGGCCCGGTCGCGGGTACGGGGGGAGGGGACGGTGGGGGCGCGGGAGTTGGAGAGCGGATTGCGAACGTGGATCGAGGAGGAGTCGGGCGGGCGGGTGGATTATGTCGGATTCATGGATCCGGAGACCTTGGAGCCACGAGACCCGGTGGTGCCGGGGACGCGCTTGGCGTTGGCGGTCCGGTTCGGCTCGACGCGATTGATCGACAACGGGCCATTGTGAGCGGAGGCGGGGTCAGATCTCTGAATTTGACTTGTCAAATTCAGAGATCTGACCCCGCGTCAGGGGAGGAGGTCGCGGCCGTGGCGGCGGAGCCAGGCTTCGGAGTCGTGCCAACCGGGGAAGAAGCGGTCCACCACGCGCCAGAACCGGGGCGAATGGTTCATCTCGCGCAGGTGGGCGAGTTCGTGGGCGATCAGGTAATCCCGGACGGGGCGGGGGGTTTGGACGAGGCGCCAGTTGAGGGAGACCGTTCCATTCCTGGAACAGGATCCCCAGCGGGTACGCTGGGCCCGGACGCTGACGTGACGGACGGCGAGTTGATGGTGGGCGGCCATGGCAAGGACCAGGGGTGGGAACTCGATGGTGGCGAGGTGGCGGAGGGCGGCTTCCACCCAGGACCGCCAGTCGGTATCGGGGGGCGGGAGGGGAAGGAAGAGGTCACCGAGGCGAAGCGTGGTCGGATCGGCCACGAGCGGGTGGCGTTCGCCGCGGTACCAGACGGGAGTTCCCGGTCCCCAGGGTTGCGCGGGGGCCAGGCGGGCGGCGAGGCGGGCAAGGTGGGTGCGGATCCAGGATTCGCGGGCGGCGACGAACTGCCGGGCGAAAGCTTCCGACCCGCCGCGCGGGATGGTGACCCGCACGCCCTGCCGGTCCACGCGGAGGATGTAGCGTCGGGCACGGGGATGGCGGACGAAGCGGATTGCGACCGGGACAGGTTCCGGTGGTGGATCGGGCGGGTTGGGGTTGGGTTCGGACGGGGCGGGGAGGGCCGGCACGGGGGGGAGGGTAACCGGGAGCGAGGGCGGTTGGCGAGACCGGGGGGGGCACGGCTGCTTCGTCGGAGTGAGGCAACGGTTCCCGATCCAGGGGAGGTGTTCGGGGAAGTAGCGCCATCATTGGGCGATCCCCTCCATGAACGCGTGAGGCACCAGGAATCCGTCAGCGGGCGGGCCGGGCGGTGATGACGGTGAGGGCGGCGCAGAGGACGAGGAAGAGGAAGACGACGGAGTAGATCTGGAAGGGGAAGTCGAATCGGGCATGGAGGAGGCAGCCGCCGAGGGCGACCCACCAAAGGGCCACGACAACGCGAAGGGTGGGCAGGCCGGGGCCGCGCCAGGAACGCCAGGCGAGGGCGGCCAGCCAGGCGATCACCAGGCCGAGCCCGATGGGGCCGAGGGTGAGGCGGGTCTCCATCCAGTCGTTGTGGAGGTAGCCGGGCCAGTCCTGTCCGGGCTGGAGGTAGAGTTGGTAGAGGGATACGAAAGTGCCGGCGCCGGCGCCCCAGAGGGGATGGTCAAGGGCCATGCGGCGGGCATTTTCGTAATACTCGTGCCGGCCCGAGAGGCGGTCCCCAAGGTCCAGCATCCTGAGACTGCGGCCCATGGTGCGGGCGACCATGGCCGGTTGCGCGGCGAGTTCGAGATTCCGGACGAGGAACTGTGTGTCGGGCGGGGTGTCGAGGAGGAGGTCGCCTTCAGGATCGACCAGGAGGATCTCGACGGCCTGGGGGGATTCGCCATGCGGGGCGCGGACCGGGAGGGATACGGATCGTTCGAGGCGCGGCGGGAGGGTGACGAACCCGCCGGGATGACCGTCGAGGTGGACCGCGAGGTGGAGGGGATTGAGGCCGAGGTTCCAGGCTTCGAAGGACATCGTCAGCGGCCCGCGGAGGCGGGGTTCGGGGGGGGCGAGGCGCAGTCCGAAGCCCAGGAGGCCCGGATCGGCCTCGCGCCGGATGGAGCGCCAGCGCGATTCGGGCTGGGCGGACGGGGCGAGCACTTCCGTGGCGACGCCGTCGGGGACCACCACATCGGTGAGGAGCAGGTCGGACCGGAAGCGGGCGGGGTGGGCGACGCGATTGGACTGGAAGGTCGTCAACGGCACCTGGGCGGCGGCGGCGAGTTCTTCGGGGGAAAGCGCCGCATGGACGAGGGCGACCTCGGAAACGCGTGGGGACGAGACGAAGAGGTAGCGGGTGGCGAGGTAGGCATTCCAACCGACGGCATCGCCGGCAGTACCGGCGGCGGCTTCGATCGGGACGCCGTCAATGGCCAGGCGCATTTCCGGATCGCGGGTGACGGAAAGGAGGACTTCCCGGCCGGCGTGCCGGGGGAGGAACCGGGGGGCGACGAGGTGATTGACGTCGCCGGGGGTGGCGCCGAGGAGGTGGGCGCCGAAGTCGCCACGGGCATTGAGGGCGAGGTGGAGGGAATGGGGAGCATGGCTCTGGCGGAAGCTGCTGGAAAGACTGGCCAGGGGATGCCAGGGGCCGTCGGGTTTTTCGGGAAGACGGACCCGGGCGAGAAGGGTGAAGTCGGACGGGCCAACCTCGATGGCGGTGGGGAAGCGGTCGTCGGCGCGGGTGAGGCGGGAATGGATCAGGGACCAACCGCCGATGACTGCGCCGAGGCCGGCGACGAGCATGCCCCCGGCGGTGAGCCAGCGGAGGGTCGGGGAGATCTGGCGGCGGGAGACGAGGAGGACGAGGGCGATGGCGAGGGAACCGGCGAGGGCACTGACCACGGCGGCGCCGCGGCTTCCGGAAATCATGGGACAGACGGCGGCGATGATGGCGCAGGGGAGCAGGACGAGTTGGGGTCCGTCGAGACGGCCGAGCTGGCGATGGGGGGCGCGGGAGGCACGTTCCTGCGCCCAGAGCCAGAAGGCGAGGGCCACGGGCCAGACGAGGTTGAAGTACTGGGCGGCATTGGCGCGATAGGCCCAGGGACCGAAGAGGGCGCCGGCCTCGCGGGGGCGCTGGGAACCGAGGATCCAGAGCAGCTTGTCGGTGCCGTCGGCGCGTTGGAGGATGGCAATCGCCGCGAGCAGGGCCGCGTTGAGGCAAAGGACCCAGAGCAGGCGGCGCAGACGGGCGGGGATGTTCCACTGACCGGTCGCGTCATCCCAGGCGGGCCCGGCGCGACTGTGGCGTTCCTCCGGACCGCGATGGAGGAGCCAGTCCCGGATCGCCCAGAAGGCGGCCGCCCAGGCGAGGTACTGCCAGAAGACGAACCAGGAGGCGGAGCGGTCGTAGGTGGTGGGCAGCCAGGTCCGGACCTCACGGAGGTACTGGAAGGAGCGGGTGGCCGGATCGTAGTCGGCCCGGGCGTTGAGAAGTCCGACGAGAACGTATGCAAGGAGGGCGACGGTGATCGCGGCGAGGGCGGCGGTGGCGGGGTCGGGACGCCGTCGGGCGGGGGGTTGAAACTCGCCGGAGTTGTCGGTAACGACGAGGTCGTCGCCCCAGCGGGCGGGCCGGTAGGCGGACTGGTGACGGAGGAGAAGTTTGGCGAAGAGGATCAGTCCCAGGGCATGGCAGGCGGCGTTGGCGGTCCAGATGGACCAGGTTTGGGTGGTGCCGAAGGCCCAGGGGGTGAAGACGACGAGGAAGAGGATCAGGCCTTCGGTCAGTTGGTCCGCCAGGGTGAGGGCACGAGGTGCGCGGGTGGAGGGACGGCGCCGGCGTGCGGACCGGCGGCGGGATGCGACGGGAAGGCCGACATCCGGGAGGGAGGGGGCGGGTTCCACGGGCCGGGATGGTCGGGCGGTCCGGGGGAGCCCTCAAGCGGCAAGTGCGAACCGACGGGAGGGGCATCTGCACGTCATCGGAGGGACCAGCTCCGCGAGTCCTCAATCCAACGCTCCATACCGCTTTGCGGCCTCGTGGAACTCGGCCCTCCGAGGCGACGCTGCGCAACGTTCGCACCGCGCCCCACAACTCCGGGATGCACAGGCAGGAGGGCGGACGGCCAGCAGTTCTCATTTTGGAAGAGTGGCCTGAGCGCGAGGGTGGACGCGTGGGTAGTGGAAGGGTGGCGTGATCGACGAGGAGGGCCCTGGACGAGGGCGGAGGGGAGATTCGGGCAGGCGCAAGCCCCGCGGACCGAAAGGCCGCGGTGGGGCGGAGAACCCGGTCAGGCTTTTTTCGAGTACGGCCCCAGTTCGAGGCCTCGCATCATGAAGTCCAGGAGTTCGCTCCAGCCGGGAAAGTGGATGTAGAGGGTCAGGGCCCGGACATGTTCGAAGAACGTCCGGCGGGAGGGGAGCCTGGCGCGCAATAGCCTGTAGGGCTCATCGAGCCAGCCCAGCGCGGTATGCACGAGGAAGGCCAGGAGGTTCAAGGAGGTGAGGACCGCTGCCAGGTGCTTCTTGCCGTGACCGAAGTTGTGCTCGAGATGATAGCCCTTGGTCTTGAGGGTGTTGTTGTTCTCGTTCTCGATCTTCCAACGGGCCCGTGCCGAGGCTGCCAGGCTGGCGACGTTGGTTTCGTCGATCTTCCAGTCGGTGACCCAGGCATTGTAGTAGACCGTCTGGCCTTGGGGGTTGGTGACGCGAAGCTCGAACCAGTTGACCTTCAGAGCATCTTCCCCCTCGGCCAAAGGGGCGCCGTGGGTCCATCGGTAGGTGTAGGTGAGCGTTTCGGCCTTCTCGCGAACGCGCATCCGCAAGGTGCGCAAGTCCGGTCCGGGTTGGAGATCATCGATCCAGCGGTAGAGGGCGATATGGGACGAGGGCTTGGCGGTGAAGAGGAAATGGCCGTCGTGGAGGAGGACTTGGCGGCAGAAGGGTTGATGGGCGTAGATGTCGTCGCCCAGAACCGTGACGGGTCCGTGGCGACGGTAGAGTTCGAAGTTGGCCTGGAGCCAGCGCTTGGCGGCGGCGATCTCGCAATCCTGCTTCTCGTGGCCGTCCTGGGGGGCGATGTATTCGGGACGCAAGGCGAAGACTTCGGCGCGACCGGGAGCCACCATGACCGGGGTCAGGGCCGTGTGAAAATAGATCCGCGGTCCCTTCTCGGGAGTGAGGTGCGAGCAACACGGTCCGTGGACCTTCGCCGAAGAACGGTAGCCGGTGCCGTCCAGCGCGATGAGCGTGGACTGGTGGACCCCGTGAAAGTCCTCCAGCAATCCCTCGTCCCGCAGGGCATCCAGGACCCGGTCGAAGAGCGGATGCAGCGCCTCAGGGGGGACCGGATCGAGCATCTGTCGGACCTGGTTGTCGCTGGGAATACGGGTGATGCCGAAGAGGCTCTGGGCGTTGTCGCAGCCACGTGCCTGGCGCATCGCCTTCTGGTAGGCGAGGAAGGAGGGCGACTGGGTGAAAAAGACCGCGAAGGCGCTCAAGCCGAAGTCCTCCATCGCGTAGGACTTGTTGGTGCCGCGACGCCGGTCTGGCAGCTTGGCCAGTGCCTCGCGCAGGTGATCCCGCCACCGATTGAAGAAGGGTGGGTTCATGGGCAAAGGCGCTGGCGCCAATGCCGGCCCAGCGGGCGTACGAACACTTCCTTGGCGGTGGTGGAGGCGGTGTCGGAGGGGCCATTGCGTCCCCTGCCGGTGGTTCGCCCCAACGGCAGCCACCCGGCGGCACGGTACGAGGTGCCGGCAAAGCGCTCGGGCTCGACGAAGGTCTCCACCAGGTCCACGCCATGTCCGTAGCGTTGGCGCCAATCCCGGTCCAGACGGCCGAGGACCCGGGCCAGGACATGGCTGGCCAGGTGGGGCACACGCACCCAGGCCGGGATGAGGAAGCGGGTATTGTTGGTCAGTCGCCAGCGATGCCGATGACGTTGTTCCTCGTTCCAGCCGATGAAGGCGTCGCGCGGCTGACAATGCCAGGCGGCCGAGCCGAAGAGCAGCGCCGCCAGGGGGCGCCCGGTCCGGGACAAGACCAGGTAGCCGATGTTTTCGCCGACGCGGTTGCGAAAACCCAGGTAGTGATGGCGCTGGAGCAGTGCCCGAAAGAGAGCGTCTTCGCGCGAACCTGGAGCCACGGGATCGATGCGCACCGGCTCCAGGCTCGCCAAGTCGGCTTCCAGAACGCTGCGATCCAGCTCGATCTGGACCGGTTGCCGGTTGCGTCGATCGTTGACGCTGGGACGTTGACGCGAAGGCAGCCGAATCCAGCCACGAGCCTCCAACTTGAGGAGCAGGCTGCGGCAGGCCATGTCTTTGGGACGCCCCGTGTCGGTGTGCCAATCCCAACGCTGGCAGAGCTCTCGTGAAATCCGGGTTCGATGCCAATCCGGATGGTCGGCGAGCAGGTTGCGGATCTCGGCCAGTTCCGCCGGGGTCAATCGCCGCCCCTGGATGACTTCGTCGACGACCACGGGCCTTGGCTATATCCGAGGAAGGGGTGTGAGTCCCGCAAAAAGTGAAAAAACTTTGGGAACACCGGCGTCCCATGGCCCGATCCCTCTGCTCGTCCACCCTCGCGCTCAGGCCACTCTTCCAAAATGAGAACTGCTGGCGGACGGCGGAGAAGCCTTTGACAAGGGGGCGGCGACGGGTTGGCATGGGGGTGAACCATCCGGGGGACATTCATGAACGCATATCATGTTGGCATCATTGGCTATGGGTGGGTGGCGGGCGCCCACATTGCGGCGTTGCAGGCGACGGGGCGTGCGCGGGTGACGTCGATCTTGAGTTCGAGGCCGCTGGACGAGGCGCGACTGGCGGCGAAGCATGGGGGGCCGGTGCGGGTCTTTCGGGATCTGGGGGAGTTTCTGGCGCAGCCCGACATGCAGGTGGTGTCGGTGTGTTCGTATCCGCAGGATCACGCACGTCAGGCGATCGCGGCGGCGAAGGCCGGGAAGCACCTGATCCTGGAGAAGCCGGTGGCATTGAACCGGGAGGATCTGGTGGCCGTGCGGGATGCGGTGAAGGAGGCCGGGGTGCGGACCTGCGTGGGATTCGAGTGCCGGTATTCGGCGCAACTGACGGTGGCGAAGGCGATGGTGGACCAGGGGTTGCTGGGACGGGTGCACTATGCGGAGGTGGACTATTTCCACGGGATTGGTCCGTGGTACGGGCAGTATCGATGGAACACACGCCGGAGTTCGGGGGGGAGCAGCCTGCTTTCGGCGGGGTGCCACGCGATGGACGGATTGCTGTTGCTGATGGGGAACGAGGTGGAGGTGGTGAGCAGCTACGCGACCCATTCGAGTTCCAAGGATTTCGCGGCCTACGAGTACCCGACCACGAGTGTGACCATCCTGAAGTTCCGGGACGGGCGGGTGGGCAAGTGCGCCTCGGTGATCGACTGTCATCAGCCCTACTACTTCCGGGTGCAGCTGGTGGGGAGCGAGGGGACGTTGCTCGACGACCGGTTTCACAGCACGCGATTCGGGGCGCTGAGCAAGAAGGAATGGAGCCGGCTGGGGGTGCCGCTGCTGGATTCGGGCGACGTCTCCGACCATCCGTATCAGGCCCAGTTCGAGGCGTTCTTCCGGGCACTGGATCACGGGCAGGAAATGCCCCTGACCAGCCTCGACGACGCGTTTCTCACGCATGAGGTGATCTTTGCGGCCGACCGGTCGGCGCAGCACCACGAGAAGAAGCACCCGCCCACGGCCTGAGGGCGGGGGGATGCCTGACGACACATGCCTTCGGCCCTGGCCATCGCCGCGCACCCGGACGACATCGAGTTCCTGATGGCGGGGACTCTGTGCCTGCTGGGCGAGGCGGGGTGGGAATTGCACACCTTCAATCTCAGCACGGGCAACTGCGGGTCGGCCACGATTCCTGCGGCCCGGTTGCGGACGGTGCGGGCGCGGGAGGCGCGCGCCGCCGCCAAGGTGCTGGGGGCGAAATGGCACGCGCCCATCGCGGACGACCTGGAGATCCTCTATGGCGAACGCCTCCTGCGCCGGGTGGCGGCGGTGGTGCGGCGGGCGCGTCCGACCGTGGTCCTGACGCATGCCCTGGCGGATTACATGGAGGATCACACGCACACAGCGCGCCTGGCGGTCACGGCGGCGTTCGCGCGGGGCATGCCGAATTTCCGGACGCAGCCGGTGGTGGCGCCGTGGGCGAGGGCGGTGACGGTGTACCACGCGATGCCGCACGGGTTGCGGGACGGGATGGGGAACGCGGCGTTGGCGGAGGCATGGGTGGACACCGGGTCCGTGCGGGACAGGAAGCGGGCTGCGCTGGAGTGCCACGCAAGCCAGCGGGCGTGGCTGGATGCGAGCCAGGGGATGGATTCCTACGTGGCGGCGATGGAGGCGATGGCGCGGGAGGTCGGCCGGATGTCGGGCCGGTTTGGGGAAGCCGAGGGGTGGACGCCGCACGGGCACCTTGGGTTTTGCGAGGAAGGAGCGGATCCGCTGGCGGAGGTGCTGGGGGCGCGGTATTGGAGGGGCCGGGGTGTGGCGCGGGATTGACCGGGGAATCGCGATGGCGCAAGACGGGCGGGCCATGCCCTTCAAGACGAGCCTGATCGCCCCGGACTGGTGGGACTACACGACCCTCGATGCGGATCTGCTGGACGAGGTGGCCCGGTTGCGGGAGCGGGACCTGGTGCGGTTGTCGCGACCGGGATTCCGGGTGGTGGTGTATCCGACGTTGGAGGAGTTTTTCGTGGCGGAAGCGCTGGAGTATGTCGAGGCGTGGAAGGCTTCAACCGATGACAACCCGGTGGGCGTCTGCGGGCCGATCGGGCCGACCGAACAGTTGCCGCTGGTGGCGCGGATCGTGAACGCGCTGGGGTTGAAGGTGCGGTCGGGTCATTTCTGGGGGATGGACGAGTGGGTGGATGCGGCCACGGGCCGGGAGGTGCCGGTGACGCATCCACTGAGCTTCGAACGGTGCGACCGTGAATTGTGTTTCGACCGGATGGACCGGTCGCTGCGAATGCCGGATGCGCACCTGCACTTCCCGAAGGCCGACACCCGGGAGTACCGGCGTTCGTGGGATGCCGGGGTGCGGTGCGCGGTGATGCAGGGCGGGCAGGGGGATGTGAAGCACTGGGCGTTCAACGACCCGCTGCCGCGGCGCGGGCGCTGGCGCAAGGAACCGCCGACGGTGGCGGAATACCGGAAGCTGGCGACCCGGGTGGTGGATCTCCATCCGCTGACGCTGTCGCAGAACGCCCGGACCAGCGCCGGCGGCAATCTCTCGATGGTCCCGACGCGGGCGGTGACGGTCGGGCCGGTCGAAACGTGGCGGGCGGAGAAGGTGTCCATCTGGCATCCGGGGTGCCATGACAACGCCTTCGGGATGCGCTTGTCGGCGTACATGGTTTCGAAGGGCATGGCGGACACGCGGGTGCCGATGTCGTTGCTGGCCGACCATCCCAATGTGCAGTTCAACTACTACGCCGGGGCGATTGGGAGCTGCGGGGTGGAGATGCACTGAGGGGGGGCCGCACGGGCCGTGCGATACGACGGAGTTGCGGGGGCGGGGGGCGGGGGCGCAGGCTCACGCGATGCAATTGTGCCGGTTCTGGCTTCTCCTGGGCATTCTCGCCTTCCGTGCCACGCAGGGGGCGCCCGTCGTGCCTGTCCCCGACGTGCCATTCCCGCAGGAAGTCACCCGGCGCCTCGCGCTGGGGACGGGGACGGAACCGGTCACGCTGGTGGAGTTGGCACCGGACGGCGGAGCGCGGTTCTTTTCGGAGGGACGCTGGTTCTCGGCGCGCCTGGACGGAACGGTGCGGGAGGTTCCGGAATGGCGCAGCGCCAGCGAGGATGAATTCGTGTTTCCGGGGCCGGAGGGGCGTCCGGTGCGGGTGGCCATACGGTGGAGGAACGTGATCCAGTTGGCGCGGCGGGACGATGCGGCGTGGGTGGTGACCGCCGCGGACCCGTTTCGGGTGGTGGAAGGCCGGTTGACGTCGGTGGGATGGCCGAGCCGGTGGGAGGTGCGGCAGGTGGCGGTGGATGGGGAGGGGACGCTGTGGGTGGCGTCGAGTGGCGGGTTGTTCCGGCAGCGGGCGGGGGGATGGGAGATGGTGTCGATGACCGACGAAGGCGGACGCCGGTGGGGAACAGGGGATGTACGGGGCTTGGCGTTCGATGGGGTGGGGCGGCTTTGGGTGGCGACGCCTGCGGGTGTGGCTTGCGGCACGGGGAGTGCGTGGCGGTTTTTCGAGGGGCGCGACGGACTTCCCTACAATGACTTTACCGGGGTGGCGACGGGCGGTGACGGTTCGGTGTGGTTTGGAACGCGGCTGGGAGCGATCCGCTTTGACGGGGTGGAGTGGAGTTACCGGCAGGGACCACGCTGGCTGCCCGGGGACGAGATTCGGGGCGTGGCGGTTGGGCCGGACGGGACATCGTGGATGGCGACGGCGGGCGGGGCGGGGGCGATCGAGCGGCGGCCGATGACGCTCGCCGCCAAGGCGCGTCACTACGAGGAGGAGGTCGAACGGTACATCAAGCGGACGGAATTCGGGTACACCTCGGAGGTGTCCCTTGGGGCGCCCGGGGATCGGTCGGAGGTTCGCTATCACGACAGCGACAACGACGGGCTTTGGACGGCGATGTACGGGGCGGGTGAATGCTATGCCTATGCGGCGACGCGGCGTCCCGAGTTCGGCCGGCGGGCGCGCCAGGTCTTCGAGGCGCTGCGCTTTCTTCAGACGGTCACCCAGGGCGGCTCTCACAGCCCGCCGAAGGGGTACGTGGCACGAACCATCCGGCCGATGGAGTGGCCGGACCCGAATGTGGGCCGGGTAGAATCCGACCGGCGGCTGCGCGCCGAGCGGGACCGCCTCTGGAAGGTGTATGAGCCTCGCTGGCCGACGAGCGAAAATGGCAGGTGGTACTGGAAGAGCGACACCAGTTCAGACGAACTGGACGGGCACTACTTCTTCTATGCCCGGTATTATGACCTGGTGGCGGACGACGCCGAGAAGGAGCGTGTGCGGGAGGTGGTGCGGGACCTCACGGACCATCTGATGGCGCATGACTACTCGCTGATGGACCATGACGGGCAACCAACCCGCTGGGCGGTGTTCGGTCCGCGCCGGCTGAACGACGACCCAGACTGGTGGGTGGAACGCGGTCTCAACTCGCTCAGCCTCCTCAGTTACCTGGCGGTCGCCGATCACATTACCGGGGATCCCCGGTACGGGGCGGCGGCGCGTGAACTCATCGAGCGGCACGGGTATGGCGCCAACGCGATGAATCCCAAGACCCAGACCGGGATGGGTTCGGGAAACCAGAGCGACGACGAGATGGCGTTCATGTGCTTCTACAATCTGCTGAGCTACACGCCCGAGGCGGCGTGGCGTCCGCACTGGCTGTACGCCTTTCATGTGTACGCGGCGCTGGAACTTCCCGAGATGAACCCCTTCTTCAATTTCGCCTACGCCGCCCATGGGCGCGGGGCTCGGGTGACCAATCCTTGGGGCGAGTTTCCTCTCGACCCCTGGGAGGGCTGGCTGGAGGACTCGATCTCCACGCTGCGCGGATTTCCATTGGACCGGGTCAACTGGCCCCACCGCAACAGTCACCGCCTGGACCTGGTCCGGCTGCCTCTCCAGCAGTCCTCCGACTTGTACGATCCGGATACGCGGGCCCGCGGCCACCGGGTGAATGGGCGGGTGCTGCCGGTTGCAGAGCGGCATTTCAATCACTGGAACACGGACCCGTGGAGGCTGGACTACGGCGGGGACGGACGGGAACTGGCAAGCGGGACGGTGTTTTTGCTGCCCTACTACATGGGGTTGTACCATGGATTCATCGGCCATGAGCGGTAGTCCCCGAGCAAGCGCCGCAGCCTTGAGTTCAGGTCGCCGACAAGGCGATCCCAAAGTGCGAACTGGCAATTGCCGCAGCCCCGCTCCAATCCATCCAGGCTCGGACGGCCTCCGATGCGGCGTAACGCTGCCCTGCTAGGGTATTCCTTCGGTGCGGCCTTCCTGCACTGAATTTGCTACGCGTTGCATTCCGCTGATATGAATCTGGTCTGTCAGGACTCCGGGTCGAACATGATCTCGCGAACCTCCTGAGCACAGCGACAAGCGGCGGCGAGTCTGGCGGCCCAGGCAAGCGCCTCCTTATGTGAAGAAACTTCAATGATTGAGAACCCGCCAAGAACAGCCTTTGTCTCCGGTGCGGGTCCGACCGTGATGGTTCCGTCCGGCGCAGCAATGGTCGCCTGCTGACGCTGCACGCCGCCGCCGAAAATCCAGACCCCCGCGGCTTTGGCTTCCCGAACGACCTTGCGTGAGGCTTCACCTACAGATGCCAGAACCCCATCGGGAATGTGGTTCATGGAGCCGTCATCAAAGGAAATCAGGTATCGAGGCATTGTGTAGTTCCTTCTTTGCCGAACGACCAAGCTCAGCGACCGCCGCCGGAATCGCCCGGTCGGCTGCATCGGTCGCGAGCAAATTATCTGAATCGTCCGCCTGCCCAGCGGGGCGGCGGTGCGCTGCAGCGCTCCGGGCTGACTTAAACCTTCTCGACGATTCGCCGTCCCAATATTTGTCTCGGGAACGGTTTCATTCAGTGAGGTCGCTGGGCCGGAGGTGCCCAGTTCAAGTGCCAATAAAGCTGCCAGAGCTTCTCCAGTTTGACCATCTCGACGTGGCCATCGGCCATACCGATGACAATCGCGCCGGGCAATGGCTGGCTCGTGTCGAAATCTCTGGGAGCTTTGGCAGGATTGCCGGCACCGTGCCGCGCAATGGTGCAGCGCGCCATGCCCGGCTTCGGATATACGCCATTGTAGAGATCCCTGGAAGGCGGATCGGTTTCCAAAGGCCAGAGGTCCACCCACATGGCATCCAGAAATACTGGCGTTTGGGACGGCTTCTGAATCAGGGATTGCCTTCCCATCATGAGTTCGGGATGGGCTGAGCCGCCCCAGATTGGCTTGTCATAAAGCCAACCGTTGAGCCCGTAGCTGCCGTAATAGACATTGGTGTTCTGGCCCTGCTGACCCCCCCAAACCCAGGTCCGGTCCGCCGCGCCCCAGAACGCGGGCCGGACCGGGGGATCGCGCGTCAACGGACAACGCAGAAGCCGCTCCTGGTTCCCGTAATAGCCCATCGCCATCCACAGGCCGTCGGCGTCCTTCGGATCATTGTAGGCCGCGTGAGAGCCGCTGTCGGTGGCGTATATCCAACTGGCCAGGGTTAACTGTCGCACATTGTTCCTGCATTGGACTTCCTTGGCGCGCTGCCGCGCAGAGGACAATACCGGCAGGAGCAACGCTGCCAGAATGGCGATGATCGCGAGGACGACCAGAAGTTCGATCAAAGTGAAGGCACAGGCGTGGCTGCGGCTCCTCTCCGGCGTCTGCTTGAACAAAGCCGCTGCGCGGCGGGGTGGCTGGCGCTGCGGGAATGTCGATGGGGTCGAGGAAGGGTCATGGGTTCGAGATGTCATCGGGCGCCCGGGAGTTAACCGTGGCGGGGCTCCCCGGGGCAGTCCGTCGCGGGATGTCTGTGCCACCTCAACCACGGTTCCCATGCATAAGAAAAGTCCTCTCCCCATGCAATCTTGAAGCACTTCGCCGACGATCTGGCGCAGCAGCCGCTCCAGGGGAGAGGGATGGGGGAGGGAATGGAAGGGTGGGGCGGAGAGGTGGGGCAAATGGACGTGGATTGCGTGCATGTGCACGGCGGTTCCGCTCATTTGGAGGCGTGGGTGGGGTGTGGAGGAGGGATGCGGGAGGGATGCGGGAGGGATGCGGGAGGGAATGGAAGGGTGGGGCGGAGGGATGGGGCAAATGGACGGGGATCGCGTGCATGTGCACGGCAGTTCCGCTCATTTGGAGGCGTGGGTGGGGTGTGGAGGAGGGATTCGGGAGGGAATGGGAGGGTGGGGCGGAGGGGTGGGGCAAATGGACGGGGATCGCGTGCATGTGCACGGCAGTTCCGCTCATTTGGAGGCGTGGGTTGGGTGTGGCGGAGGGATGCGGGAGGGAATGGAAGGGTGGGGTGGAGGGATGGGACAAATGGACGGGGATCGCGTGCATGTGCGCGGCAGTTCCGCCCATTTGGAGGCGTGGGTGGGGTGTGGAGGAGGGATGCGGGAGGGAATGGAAGGGTGGCGCGGAGGGGTGGGGCAAATGGACGGGGATCGCGTGCATGTGCACGGCGGTTCCGCTCATTTGGAGGCGTGGGTGCGGTGTGGAGGAGGGATTCGGGAGGGAATAAACTGGTGGGGCGGAGGGGTCCATGCCTTCACGCCAGCGCCAGGTGCGGGTGGCCATCCTCCGTTGCCGTACACCGGCGCACCTGGGGATGCACCCTGGTGCATCATCCTCACGTTCATTACCTGGTGCCCGGGGGCGGGCTGAGTCCTTCACGTTGCCGTGGTACTGGCTGTGCCACACGAGTGCGTGGGGTCTGATTCCAGTCGTGTTTTCCTCCATGCCGGACCAGCACGCAACCCAAGCTCTGAACAAAATACCCGATCCAATGCGCCCCATCCTGCCAATAGACGTATCGCTGCACTCTTATGTCTTGTTGATGTCAAACCATGCCTGGGTCGCACGCACGGGGGTTGCCTTGAATCAGCCGGCCGACCGTATGGCTGGGCCAGCGGTCGCATATGTGGAACAGGCCGAGCGCTGAGCCCTGCCACGCCGGATCTACCCGGGCAGGCTGGAAACCGGCGTGCAGCCGGCGTTGGCAGCAGCTCATGGGTTCTCGTGTATGCGAGCGACGCCGAACGACAAGGTGAGGTGTTGTTGGCGGGAAGAGCTCTGAAATCTTGTATCAACGACCGACCTTCCAAATAGACCGCCAGACCCGGCGCCGGGCACCCGTTCCGTCGACCGTCCGGCAATTCGGGCTCTCACGGTGGCGTCGCTTTCGCGCCATCGTAGTCGAGGGAAGCGATCAAACGGGGCTCGAGAACACTCCAGGAGCCGTCCTCCGCGACAAGTACGACTCGACGAGGAGCAACGGCGAGGAAGTCGGAATGCGGTACTGGCAAGGTCCGGCCATCAGCCATCCGAATCGTAAACGGCTGAAACGGTCGCTTGTTCAGCGCTTCGCGTAAGCCCTCGATATCCATATGACTTGCGACTTTGCCCGGACGATCTCCGGACACAAGCGGGAACAGGACGCCGCCGACGGTGAAGAGTGGGCCCTGGACCCGGACGCCCCTGTGTTGTCTGCGTCTGCCGGAACCGGCGGAATACCCTCCACGGCGCCCTCTGATCCCTGCAATCGGGACTCTCCATGGAGAGAAATCACGGTGACCAGGCTCCGAACCCGGCCCTGGTGTCCACGGTGGGAGGGGGCTGACCGACACTTTCCGCAAGGCGTCCGCGGAAACCGGAGGCGTTTTTCCACGCAGCGGCTTATCCCGCGTCGGCGGGACTGGAGTGGAAGGAACGCGGGGGCGGTCAACGGACTCCACGTAGTATGGAAAGACCTTGAGGTTGACACGCCGGTAACCACCAGTCCGGATGCGGGGCAGATCGGGGTGCATGGCGATCCAGCGGATATGCCGGTCCACCTCGTCGCGATAACGCTGTCCCAAGCCGGCATTTTGCCGATGGGATCGAGAATGCGTTCTGGCTTCGAGATTTCCTTGGGCGCCCGGGATTTCACCGTGGCGGGATTCCCGGGGTCCTGCACGGGGCGTCTGTGCAACCTCAACGACGGTTGCCATGCATAAAAGTTGAAGCTGACGCTACCCGGGCAACCACCCCCGCGCATCGCGGCGAAGGGCGTGCCCCCGCAAACCGGTTTGTAGTGCAGACCTTTGGGCCCGATCCGTTGATTTTACGAGACTTACGCTCCGGACACCCCTCGAATCCGCCAAGTCGGGCTAGCGTACGAGACGTCGGAGAGCTGGCACTGATCCTGAGCGCCGGCATCTGCCGCGACTGTCACGGCGGGAGGAGACGACTTCTCCCATCATCTCCAAACGGTCTCAAGGCAGGTCGACTAGAACGGAGTGCCCAATCTGTTCATCGTTAACTCGCCGTCACCCCTCCAACGCATCTCTCTTAGCTTCTCCCCCTCCATATAGCCAAGCTCCTCAATCCTTCCGGCCTCATTAAGACCCACATAGCATTTTGTGCCAAGGTTCTCCCAGAAATACGCAGCGCCATCCGGGCGAAAGCGAATCCGAATATTACTTCCTGAAGGCGAACCGAAGGTCCGCAGCGACCTAATTCCAGAACCATCTTTCTCACTGTAGCGCTCGTAAGAGATTCGCAGGTCATTTTCCTGCAGATGGCCGATTCTCTTCCCACTGAACGTTTGTTCCGATACGTTCGTGGCGTTGAGAATCTTCTCCACAAGGTTCGTGACGACTGTGTTCGCAGTCCTCACTGTGACTTCCACAGCCTGCGTTTCAGCAAGGGGCAGCTTTAGACTCTCTACCGCAAACTTGCTGCGTAGCATTGTCTCCCGGATATTCACAGGAATCTCCACCTTCTGTTCCTGGCCGCTCGTCACCGCCTCCTGCCCTGCAACGAGAGCGCCCACGAGGAGAACTGGAACTGCCACGACTAAGACGCGACCCAGAAGGCTCATTTGGTTATGCGTATTGGTGTTTTTCATAGTCAATTATCTTAAGATTTCACCGGGAGTTAAGCCAGTCAGAGAGCCCCCACGGCGTTGAGTACGACGGAACGCTGAAGCCTAACGCTTCATTTGCCGTCTTGACCGCCTCATGCGTGCAATTCCACGTTGGCAGATAGTACCAAATGGCCGGGTTTGCGTTCTCTCCTTCCTTTATGTAGGCTACAGCGTCGATGACTTCAGAGAAGGTTGCATCTCTGTAAATCGCCCCAGTTGCAGCGTGATCTTGATCTCCAAGAAGCCAAAGGCCAGGACAGCCGAGTATTTGACCGGTACTTGGCGAGAAGCCCCCATCATCCACCTATTGCCGATCAGTGAGGGTCATGAGATTGCGGGGGCGGAAATCTACTTCGGGGACGAAGCCGCTGTCCGCTCCGACCATCACTCGGGAACTACATGGGGCGTCCGAGGTCAGACGCCGGAAGTGCGAGCCACGGGAGCAAGGTTCAGCTTGAAGGTCATTTCCGCGATCAGCGCGAGCGGTTGCCTTCGTTTCATGGTGGTTCGCGGGCGTGTTGCGGCGCAACAGGCTGGCGAGTTCATCCAGCGACTGATGCATGGCGCGCGCCGCAGGGTCTTTCTCATTCTGGACGGCCATCCCATGCGCAAGGCCAAGGCTGTGCAAAGCTGCGTCGAGGAACATGGAGCAATGAAGATCTTCTTCCTTCGACCCTACAGCCCGGAACTCAATCCCGACGAAATTGTCTGGCAGGACCTGAAGGCGGATGGAATCGGAAAGTGCCCCGTGGCCACCGCCGATGAACTTCACCGTCGTGTAGTCGATCATCTTGAGACCCTCAGGGGTCTGCCGCGCAAAACCCGTTCGTACTTTCTGGCGCCACACACCCAATACGCGGCCTGAAAGGGTCCAGCTACATTTGTACGCTTCAATACGAGGATCCGGCGTGGTTGCAGCGGTTGTGGGCGGTTCAGCGCGTGCCGCTTTCGGGGGAGCGGCTCCTGGGGTTCGTGCGGAAGCATCGGAGGGAGGGTTCGGTGGGATGGGAGCGGGCAGGGTGGTTTTGGGTGGGGTGCGACCCCTGGCGGGGTCGTGATCGGGGTGGGTCATCTGCCCGGGGGTCGAACCCGCGGAGCCGGGTTCGACCCCCGGCTAATCTCTGGAAACCCTCCGGGTTTCTCGCGAGCAATGGCCAATCTTCAGCGCCCTTCGGGCTGAGTACGAGGACGGGGAGGGGGAGCGGGGAGGGTGGTTTTGGATGCGGGGGACACGCTGAAGCGTGGACACCCAACGATTGGGGGATGTTCGGCGTTGGGTCCGGGTTGGGGCGTTCTGGCTTGTTGTACTCGTACTCGTACTCGTGATCGACGGTGGTGGGTTTCGTTGAATTTGCTGCGTTTTGGGTGGGATCCCGGATTTCGAGGACGAGGACGAGTACCGCCCTTCGGGCTGAGTACGAGTATGGGGATGGGGGTAAGGGACACTTCGTGCCGGTCGATTCGACGACGGGTGAGGTCAGTGTCGGGGAGGGTCCCATGGCATTGGGGATTCACAAGTGGGAAGATGCGGAGGTCTGGGACGAGGGTGAATCCCTGAGTCGTGGGGAGAGGTGCGAATTTCGCGGTGCGTCGCGGCGAAGGGGTGAGATCGGAGGGCCGAGTTCCACGAGGCCGCAACGGAGTGGGGCGTTGGATTGAGGACTCGCGGAGCTCGTCCCTCCGGAAGGTGGGGCGAAGGGTTTCAGGGGGTGTCGGCGAGGTGGAGGAATCCGGCTTCATCGAGGATGGTGAGGCCGAGTTTTTGAGCTTTTTCGAGTTTGCTGCCGGGGTCGGAGCCGGCGAGGAGGAAGTCGGTTTTGCGGCTGACGCTGGAGGTGACTTTGCCGCCAAGGGCTTCGATGCGGGCGGTGGCCTGCTCGCGGGTCATGGTGGGGAGGGTGCCGGTAAGGACGAAGGTTTTGCCGGACCATTTGCCGGGTTCGGCGGCGGGGCGATGGAGGGAGGAGGCGAAGTTGAGGCCGGCGGATCGGAGGCGTTCGAGGAGGCGACGGTTGCGGTCGTCGCGGAACCAGCGGTGGAGGGTGCTGGCGATGACGTCGCCGACACCGGTGCTTTGAACGCCGGCGGGGTCCTGGGTGGCGGCGCGGGCGAGGGCATCGAGGTTGGGGTAGGAGCGGGCGAGGGCTTTGGCGACGCTGGCGCCGACGTGGAGGATGGCGAGTCCGAAGAGGAGGCGCCAGAGGTCGCGGGTGCGGCTGGCCTGGATGCCGGCGAGGAGGTTGGCGGCCGATTTCGCGCCCATGCGTTCGAGGGTGAGCAGGGGTTCGAGGGTGAGGGAATAGAGGTCGGCGGGGTCGCGGGCGAGACCGGCGCGGACGAGTTGAGCGACGAGCACTTCACCGCCGCCTTCGATGTCCATGGCGCCGCGGGAGCACCAGTGGAGGAGGCGTCCGCGGATCTGGGCGGGGCAATCGGGGTTGGGACAGCGCCAGGCGACCTGTTCGGCGGCCTGGGTGTCGAGGAGGCGCACGGCGGGGGTGGCGCATTCGGGGCAGGAGCGGGGGAAGGGGAAGGGGGTTTCGGAGCCGTCGCGGGCGTCGGTGACGACACGGACGACGGCGGGGATGATTTCGCCGGCTTTTTCGATGACGACGCGGTCGCCGACGCGGATGTCCTTGCGGCGCATGTCCTCTTCGTTGTGGAGGGTGGCGCGGGTGACGCGGGAGCCGGAGAGGACGACGGGATCGAGTTCGGCGACGGGGGTGAGGGCGCCGGTGCGGCCGACCTGGATGGAGATGGCGCGGAGGCGGGTGGTGGCCTGTTCGGGGGCGTACTTGAAGGCGATGGCCCAGCGTGGAGCCTTGCTGGTGGCTCCGGCGCGGGCGCGGAGGGCGAGGGGGTTCAGTTTGATGACGGCGCCGTCGGTTTCGTAGTCGAAGGAGCGGCGGGCGGTGTCGAGTTCGGCGAGGGCTTGGAGGACGGCGTCGGGGTGGGAGGCATGCCAGGTGGGTCTGGGGGTGCGGAATCCCAAGTCACCGAGCCAGGCGAGGAGGTCGCGGTGGGTGGCGGGGGCGAGGGTGTCGGGATCGATGGCGCCGACGGAATAGAAGAGGGCTTGGAGGGGGCGTTGGGCGACGAGGCGGGGATCGAGCTGTTTGAGGGTGCCGGCGGTGGCATTGCGGGGGTTGGCGAAGCGTTCTTCGCCGGCCTCGTCGCGTTCGCGGTTCATCCGGTCGAATCCCGAGCGGGACATGAACACTTCGCCACGGACCTCGATGCGCCGGGGAAGTCCGCCCGGGATGTCCCGAAGGCGGAGCGGGACGGAACGAAGGGTGCGGAGGTTGGCGGTGATGTCGTCACCGGTGACGCCGTCGCCGCGGGTGGCGCCGGTGCGGAGGCGTCCGTCGAGGTAGAGGAGGCTGACGGCGACTCCATCGACCTTGGGTTCGATGACGAAGTCGAGGGGTTCGCCGGGGAGGAGGCGGGCGAGGCGGGCGATGAAGTCGCGGAGTTCGGCCTCGGAGTAGGTATTGTCGAGGCTCATCATGGGCACCTCGTGGGTGACCGGGGGGAAGCCATCGACGGGGTGGCCGGCGACGCGCTGGGTGGGCGAGTCGGGGGTGACCAGGGAGGGATGCGCGGCTTCGAGCTGGACGAGCTGGCGGTAGAGGGCGTCGTAGGCGGCGTCGGTCATGACCGGGCGTGCTTCGACGTAGTAGAGGTGATCGTGCCGCTGGATTTCGGCGGCGAGCTGGCGATGGCTGGCCTGGGCCTCCTCGAAGGTCATGGGCGGCGGATGGTGCCCGAATCCGCGGGGTCTGTCATCCGGTGGGGGGATCCGACATGCGGCGGCCGTGCATCCCGGAGTTGTGGGGAGAGGTGCGGACTTTGCAGAGCGGCGCTTTGGAGGGCCGAGTTCCACGAGGCCGCAACGGAGTGGAGCGTTGGGTTGAGGACTCGCGGAGCTCGTCCCTCCGATTGGCTGGCTCCTCACCCACCATTGCGGGATGCAGCAATGCGGCGGTTGAAGGCGAGGCAATCGGCATAGCGCACGCCGGTGCCGCCGAAGAGGTCGAGGGCGGAGCCGATGGTCAGGTCGATGCGTCCGCGACCGAGGCGGGAGACGTCTTCGAGATCGGCGAGGGAGGCGGCGCCGCCGGCATAGGTGAGGGGGATGGGGGTGGCCTGGGCGAGACGTTCGACCAGTTCGCGGTCGATGCCGCGGCAGAGTCCCTCGACATCGACGGCGTGGACGAGGAATTCGGCGCAGGAACCGGCCAGGGATTCGAGGGTGAAGGCGGAGAGTTCGACGTCGGTGAAGCGTTGCCAGCGGTCGGTGACCACCCAGTAGCGTCCGTCGCGGCGCCGGCAGCTCAGGTCGAGGACGAGCCGGTCGCGGCCCACGAGGCGACGGAGTGCGTCGAGTCGTTCCGTGTCGATGCGGCCTTCGCGGAAGACCCAGGAGGTGACGATCACGTGGGAGGCGCCGGCATCGAGCCAGCGGGGGGCGTTGGCTGGGTTGACGCCGCCGCCCAACTGGAGGCCGCCGGGCCAGGCCGCGAGGGCGGATTCAGCGGCTGTTTCGTTGCCGGGGCCGAGCTGGATGATGTGGCCGCCAGTGAGGCCGTCGCGGCGGTAGAGGTCGGCGTACCAGGAGGCGGGCCGTTCCGATTCGAAGCGGGTGCGGGTGCCTTCGCCGGAGTCGGTGAGGGTGCCGCCCACGATCTGGACCACCCGCCCGCCGCGCAGATCGATGCAGGGACGAAACATGCCGGGGGCAGTCCATCACAGGGGAGGGTGGATTCCGATTCGGAATCTGATTCCGATGGGGATGCCGATGGTCGCCTTGTTGGATCCATCGAATGATTGCGTCTCCGACAGGATGGAGGTGCGGGTGTTTGGGAGGGGGGGGGAAGGGGGGTAAGATTAAGATTGAGATTAAGATTAAGATTAAGATTAAGATTAAGATTAAGACGAAGACGAAGACGAAGACGAAGACGAAGACGAAGACCGCGGTGGGAATTTGGCGCGGGAATGGGGCTAGGGCCAGACGGAGCGGTAGTAGCGGATGGGGAAGAGGGGGGCGGCGGTGTCGAGGTAGTCGAAGAGGCCGTTGGCGGGGGCGGTGAGGGAGGCGAGAGGGGTCCAGAGGATGAGGTTTTCGCTGGCTTCGATCCGGTAGGTGTAGCCGGGAACGCCGGCGAAGTGGATGCGGCGGGTGCCGTCGGGAAGGGTTTCGATGCGGACAATGTTCTGGGCGGAGGCGGGGGGAGGATTGATGACGACGTTGACCCAGGCGGAGGCGGTGCCGCCGAAGCCGTCGTCGATGGTGTAGAGAAACCGGTCCGGGCGGTTGTCGTCGGGTTCGGGGACGTAATAGATCCAGGGCCAGTCGAGGACGACGAGGGCGCCGTTCTCGGAGGGGGACTCGACGGAGATGACGGTGGGGAAGTCGCCGTCGGGATCGGAGTCGTTGAGGGTGAGTTTGATGGCGGAGATTTTGAAGAGTTCGCCGAGGTTGCGACCGGCGGAGTCAGGGATGGCGAGGGGCGGCCGGTTGAGGGAGGCGGTGTCCGCGCCGGAAATGGGGATGAGGGTGCGGTCGAAGGCGCCCTGGCCATGGAAGGCCACGGAAGGGTCCGGGGCGGGGGGAGGGACGATGCGGTAGGTGAGGGTGCGCCGTTCGGGATCGGAGAAGGGGCCCCACTTGACGCGGCGGGTCACGGGATCGAAGTGGCCGCCTTCGGTGGCGGAATGGAAGGTCCAGCCTTCGGGGACGGTGTCTTCGGTGGCGTGGGCGTCGGTGCGGGGTCCGGGCTGGGTGTCGAGGCGGATCTCGAAGGGGACGTCGGGGGAGTAGCGGGCGGGGGCGAGGCGGGTGATGCGGCCGGCGGGGGCGACGGTGGTGGAGTCGCCTTCGATGGGCAGGATGGCGGGTCCGACCACGGCGATGCCTTGGAAGGTGGCGGGTCCGAGGGCGTCGGGGGGCGGGGTGGCGCGGTAGGTGAGGACGCGGGGTTCGGTGTCGGGGGCGAAGATGGGGCCCCACTTGACGCTGCCGTGGCGGGCATCGAAGGCGCCGCCGTCGTCGATGCCGCCGGGGGCAACGGTCCAGCCGGGCGGGAGGCGGTCTTCGACGGCGAGGGCCTGGGTGTCGTCGCGGGCGACGACGGCGAGTGTGACGGTGATGGGAACGAGGGCCTCGTGGAGGGGCGGGAGGGACCGGGTGACGGTGCTGGTTTCGTGGAGGCGGAAGCGGCGCGGGTGGGCGAGGTAGGGGATGGATTCGCGGTCGAAGAGGGCGAGGCCGCCCAGATCGGCGATGCCGTCGGCGTCGGGCGACGGAGTGAGGGAGCAGGCGAGGGAGCGGGGGAGGGCTGGGGATTCGGTGAACGGGCCCCACTTGATGCGGCGGGTCAGGGGATCGAACACGCCGTCATGGGAGGGGGTGCCGACTTCCCAGCCGGGCGGGATGCGTTGTTCGACGGTCCAGGCGCGGGTGGCGGGGGAGGGGAGGACGTCGAGGACGAGAGGCCAGGGTTGTCCTGGGAGGTAGGTGGCGGGGCTGGCGGGTTCGATTCGGTTGGGGTGAGGCGGGAGTGGGGATGAACCGGCGGCCGGGACCTCGACGGCATTGAAGAGGGCGCGACCGGCGAACGGGGCGGGACCGTAGGCGTCGTGGGGCGGGGTGGCGGTGTAGGTGAAGGTGCGGGGCGGGAAGGGGGATTCGGTGAGGGGTCCCCACTTGATGCGGCCGGTGACGGGATCCCATTCGCCATCGTGGGAGATGGCGGAGATCGCCCAGCCGGAAGGGGGTTGTTCCTCGACGGCGTAGGCGTGGACATCGGGGGCTGGGAGGGCTTCGAGCGTGACCGTGACGGGTTGATCGGGGAGGTAGTGCGGCGGGAGAACGCGTGTGAGGGCACCGGAGAACCGGGAGAGGCCGGAGTCGCCGGAGGTGACGACCTGGAGGGTGTCGAAGTGGGCGCGACCGGTGAAGGGGTGGAATCCCGCGGCGCCGGCGGGGGGGGTGAGGGTGGCGGTGAGGGTGCGGGAGAGGGCGGGGGAATCGGTGAACGGGCCCCACTTCAACTGGCGGTGGATGGGATCGAAGGCGCCGCCATGACTGATGTGGGAGACGTTCCAGTCCGGGGGAAGGGTTTCCTCGACGGCCACGGCGGCGTTGGCGGGGTCGGGGACGACGTGGAGGGTGAGGGGGACCGGGGTGGACGGAGAGAAATGCCGGGGCAGGGAGCGGACCACCCTGGGGACGGGGTCCGGGCCGGCCGTGGCCGTGGCGGCGAGCGCTGGGCCGAGCAGCAGGAGTCCTCCGAGGACGAGTCGAGCCGTGCGGCGGGCGCGCGAGCGGGACGGCATCGTCGGGGACGCGGGGTCGTTGGGGTGGGGGGGGCTCATGGAGCCGCGGTTCGGAGCCGGAAGAACCGGGCGCCATCGGTGGTGGGGGCGAGGACCTCGGCGCGACCGGAGGCATCGGTGCGGACGGAGTGGGAGGGGGCCCAGGAGACGAGGTCGGCGCTGGTTTCGACGGTGTGCTCGGACTGGGAGGGTCCGCGGAGTTCGAGCCGGACTCCCTCGAGGGTACGGCGGGCAACGAGGGTGGGGGGCGGGGTGGCACCGGGCGGGAGGAGTTGAAGATCGCCGGTGAGGGTGCGGCTCGAGCCATCGAACGAGGCCAGGCCCTGGAACGAGGCGGCGGTGGCGGACAGCGGGGTGAGCTGGTAGGTGAGGGTACGGGATTCGGCGCCGTAGAAGGGTCCCCACTTGATGCGGCTGTGGCGGGCGTCGAGGCGGCCGTCGGCATTGACGAAGCGGACCAGCCAGCCGGGCGGCGGGGTTTCCTCGATGGCGAAGGCGCGGGTGCCCGGGGGCGGGACGACCTGAAGGGTCACGGTGAAGGCGCGGTGTAGATCGAAGGACCCGGGCAGGGAGCGAGTGGCCTGGGCGAGGGTCGGGCCATGGAGGGTGCGGCGCGGGGTCCGGCCATCGGCGTCCGGTGTGCGGGCGTCGACGGCGTCGGCGAAGAGCTGGGTGCGAACGAGGTCGGACTCGGACGGCGTGGCGTCGGGGTCCGAGGAAGTTTCGGAGGCGGTTGGGGTGAGGTCGGGCGCGTGCAGGGCGCCGGGGGGCGGGGGTGCGCTGACCCACCAGAGGGGCGGGGTGGTGGGGGGGAGATTGTTGAAGACGTACTGCTCGCCGGAGACCCAGAGGGCGCTGGCACGGGTGACGTAATCGACGGGGATGACAATGGGTTCGATGGCCCAAGGTTCGCCGAGCTTCCAGGCGAGGGCGTATTCGGTGACTTCGCGGATGTCGATTGCCCAGTCGGCGGGGTTGAGATCGGCGGGGTGGCGTCCGTCGGGGACAAGGGGATCGGTACCGTCGAGGAATTCGCGAAGGTTTGGGCGACCATCGCCGTCCGGGTCGGCATGGGGATCGCCGCCGGTGATCGAGCCGAAGTGGAGGAGTTCGAACGAATCGCTCATGCCATCGCCGTCGGTATCCACATCGCCGAAGTTGAGGTTCACGAACTCGCCGCGGGCAGCGATGGCGTGGGACTGGCGGTCGCGGACGGAGGTGCCGGAGCGGACGGCGACCCAGACGGTATCGCCGACGACGGAAGCGGCAGGGTTGACGAGGGGTCTGGCGGATTCCATGGGGGCGCGGAGGACGTAGCGGTCGCCGATGGCGGTTTCCGTGCCCATGCGGTAGGAGGCGACGGCGGGTCCGGCTTCGGAGAGGCGGAGTTCGACGACGACGTTGGAGTCTGCGGCGGTGACGAAGGCGCCTTCGAGGGCGATGGAACCGTAGAAGACGGTGTCGGGTTCCGGGAGGCCGGCGTGGAGGCAGGGGACGGAGGGCGGAAGGCAGAGGGCCGCGAAGAGAAGGCAGAGGGCGGAGGGCAGGGGGCGGAGGGGAGGGTGTGAGTTCGATGGCGACAACGATGGCGACAACGATTTCGATCCCGATTTCGATTTCGATGCCGAGGGGTTGGGGGAGGTGGGGAGGGGGTTCATGGCTGGGGCGGTTGGGGTGCCGGGGGTGGGGGAGGGGGGACGGGTCATTGGCCGGCGAAGCTATAGACCATCATGAGGAGGTTGATGTCGCTGATGGACTGGATGAAGCGGTCGAGGCCCTGTTGGGGATCGGCGAGGAGGGTGCCGCCGGGGATGATGAGCATCCACTCGGTGTTCCAGACGGAGCGGGCGACGAGGCGGGTGCTGGAGGTCATTTCGACGTCGGCGAGGGAGCCGTTGTCGTGGAAGGCGCGGAGGGAGGCGAAACGGCGGGGTTGTCCGAAGTTTTCGCTGAGGGTGTCCTGGGAGGCGACCCAGCGGCTGCTGGTGAAGTCGTTGGCGCCGATGGCGAAGGGGACGGGGACGGCCTGATCGAGGACGCGCCACTGGCGGGTGGCGAGGTCGTTGCCGGTGGGGGCGCGGAGGATGTCGAGGCCGACGGGGACGAGATAGACACGCGGGGTGCGGGAGAGACCGGTGTCATCGTAGCCGGGGAAGCCGATGCCGACGGCATTGATCTTGGTGGAGAAGAAGGAGGGATCGAAGGCGGAGTCGCCGCCGCTGAGGGGGCGTCCGAAGTAATTCTGACCGAACTGGATGGTGGTGGGGAAGCGGAGGACGAGGGCGGGCTGGGGGCCGGCGGACTCGGGGGCGAAGGGGCGGCAGTAGCGACGGAACTCGGGGATGGACCAGACGTCGGGGACGACCTGGGAGCGGAGGAGGGCGCGCCAGGTGGCGTCGCTGGGGTCGTCGAGGCGGCCGGGGTTTTCGTCGCGGAGGCGGAAGAGTTCGCGACGGAGGGAGAAGCGGCCGGCTTCGAGCTGGGGATTATTGAGGCCGAACTGGGGTTCGATGATTTCCCAGTTCTGGATCATGCGCCCCTGGATATCGGCGAGGCCGCTGTGGCCGGGGATGGGTTCGCCATCGATGAGGACGCCGAGCTGGCGCTGGCGGACGATCTGGTCGAAGAAGCGCGAGGCGGCGCGGCGGTCGGTGCCGAGGAAGTTGGATTCGTAGTCGTAGGCGGTGGCGGAGAGATAGACGTAGCGGGCGGCGAGGTCGAAGGTGGCGCGGTATTTCTGGATGGCCTCATTGCGGAAGATGCGGAAGGCCATGTCGCGGTAGCGGTACTCGGTGGTCTGGGCGGCGGCCTGTTTGCGGAAGAGGATGAGGGAATCGAGGACGCGCTGGCCTTCGGCGAGGGTGGCGAGGTAACGGCCGTAAGCCTGGCGGACGGCCTCCTGATGGTGGAAGACCTCGAGGCGGAGGTTGATTTCGTTGAGGACGGCGGTTTCGAGTTCCTTGACCTGCTGGAGGACCTCGTATTTCTGCTCGGCCTGGAGGAGCTGGATGTCGGCGTTGAGGTTGACGTGATCCTTGCTGAGTTCGAGGGCGCCTTCGACGAGTTCGGCGATATCGCCGGCAGCATCGAGGTTGATCGCGGTCAGGAGGGAGGCGCCGCGCATGATGAGGCGGATGGGGCCGGTGACATCGGAGGCGAGGCCGACCACCTTGGGGACCGCATCGGCGCCAGCTTCGGCGACTGCCTGGATGGTGCGGGAGATGCCGCGGGTGGTGAGCTGGACGGCCTTGGCAATGCCGATGCCGGAGTTGATGCCGACGATGGTGTCCCGGCGGGTGTTGTGGATGGAAAGCTTGGAGGTATCGAGTCCGAAGCGGGCATTGAGGAGGACGACCTTGTCATTGATGTCGATGACGAGGCCGTCGTAGTTCTGCCCGGCGAACTTGAGTTTGGCGGTGGCCTGAAGGACATCGGAGATGGATTGCTGGAGGCGGCCGGGGGCACGGCGTTGACCCCAGTCGGACGGTGTGGCGAAGGCCCAGGGGCCGTTGGCCTGCGGGTAGTCGATTTCGAGTTCCGCGGGATCGGTGGCATCCGGGTCGTATTCCTTGAAGAACGACTTCTCCTCGGTTGGGAAATGGGAATTGCCGAGGAGTCCGACGTCCACGGCCTTGAAGAAGCCGGTGAAATTGGTGGAGGGCGGGACGGTTTCGCCGGTGATCTCGGCGACGGGGACGTACATGTAGTGATAGAGGTCGGGGCCGTCGTAGCCGGAGGGATAGGTTCTGCCGGGGCCGATGTCGCCGGAGTAGGGATAGCCGAAGATGTCGATTAGGCGGTTGCGGTAGTTGATTTCCTCGGCACGGGCATTGGCGGTGAAGGCGTCCACGGAATCCTGGTTGGCGCGGAGGTTGCGACGCTGGGCATTGGCCTCGTTCCAGATGCGCTGGGCGTTCTTGAGGGCCTTGATGGCGCGTTCGTTCAACTGCTCGAAGTGGGCGAGTCCCTGGACGGCCCGGCTGCCGATGGAGAGGAAGGTTGGATCGATGTCGAAGGCCATGGCGCCCTTGGAGAGGCCGAGGGGGTTGAGGCCGACATCGGCGTTGTCGAGGGTGGCCTGGATTTCGGCGTACTGGGCGATGACCTCGTCGAGGTCGGTGACGGTGGTGCGGTCGATGCGGCGGATGCCGGTGTTTTCGGGATTGGGATCGGTGGCGGGGAGGACGGTATTGCCGACGAGCCAGTCGAAGTAGGCGCCCTGGCCGGCGCGGGAGGCCCAATCGGCGACGCCCCAGGCGCGATCGGGATCGGTGTCGCGATAGCCCTGCCACTGGCCGTCGGGGTCATCGACATAACTGGCGCGGTAGGTCAGATCGAGGACTTCGCGGCCGGTTTTGGCGCGGGCGGCGGCGGCCTGGGCGAACTTGCGTTCGTCGAGGTAATCGACCTCGACGGGGACCCCGGCGACGAGGACGCGTTCGGAGCGGGGGATCCAGGTGAAGCTGGGGTGACGGAGGAGATCGTAGTAGGACTTGATGGCGGTGAGGTAATGGCCCCAGGCATCGCCATGGCCCTGGGGGAAGAGGATGCGGGCATCGCGTTCGTCGATGAAGCCGTCCCGGTTCTGGTCGTTGACGCTGTAGGACTGCTGGTAGGCGACCTCGCCCTCGCCGAGGGTGAAGTTCCAGAAGAGGCGGTTATAGACGGGGCGGGCGGCGACGCCGGCGCTGGTATCGTCTCGGCCGCGGAGGAGGGCGAGTTCCTCGGCGAGGAGGGAATCGAGCTGATTTTGGAAGGTGAAGATGGAGGTGGCGAGGGCCTGGTAGGGTTCGGAGGCGGAGGTGAAGCCGATGGTGGGGTCCTGGGCATCGGCGTAGGCCTCGTTGCCGAGGAGCATGTAGAGGTCGGCGATGCGGGAGGCGGCGAGGAGGAGGGCGTTGTTGGCGGGGTTGAAGTCCACCGGGGGGGTGCCTTCGATGCTGAGGGATTTGCCGCGGCGCAGGACGGTGGTGTAGGCCTCGATGAGGCCGAGGGAATTGAGGTTGTCGCCGTCGGGGTTGAAGGCGATGTCGCCCTCGAAGCGTTCGCCGGCCTGGAGGACCATGCTGGCGTAGGTGGCCGAGGCGTTGGCGTGGAAGTCGGCGGTACGGGCATCGAAGGGGTTGAGGCCGCGGATGACGCGTTTGACCCAGCCTTCGGCGAGCTGGGCGCGCGGGGTGCCGCCGCCGGAGGGGTCGCCGATCCAGCCGGACCAGGGGGTGGCGCCGCGGACATTGAAGCCGCGGTGACGGCAGATGAACCAGTTGTCGCTGAGGGCGAGGAGGCCGGACTGGGCGGGGGTGCCGATGGTGACATCGTTGACACCCTGGCCGGAGGGGGGATCGAAGGAGGTGAAGAGGATCCAGCCACGGGCATCGGTGATTTCCCCGGCGGCATTGACCTGGGGGAGTTCGGTGGGGTTGAAGCCGGCGTCGTCGGGTTTGTAGAACCACTGGAAGCGGATCGGATCGGGATCGCCGCCGAATTCGCTGCTGTGGCGGAGGGTGAGGCGCTGGTCGAAGACGTTGCCGGGGTAGAGGACCTTGAGGTCGCCCTGGAAAGGGCCGTCATCGACGCGGATGATGTGGAGCTGGATGGGGAGGCCGGCGAGGTCCGGGGAATTGTTTTCCGCGAGGACGAGGTAGCGGGGGGGGATGCCGGTGGGGGCGGTGGACGCGACGAAGGAGACGCCGCCGACGAGGGAGGCGTCCACCTGGCTGGGGCTGCTGTCGGAGGCGTCGTCGGCGCGGTAGTAGCGGATCAGGCCGTCTTCATGGCCGGTGAGGGCCTTGGAACGGTCGCGGGCGATGGCGAAGGGGGTGCGGGCGTGGTTCCAGAGGCGGATTTCGTCGAGGGCACCATGGAATGCCTCGGAGCCGGGCGAGGTGGCGGCGCGGCCGAGGAAGAGGGTGCCGGAGGCGCGAAGGACGCCGGTGCTGATGCCGCCGGCAAGGAAGGAGCCATCGCGGAAGATGGCCTGTTCGCGGGTGGCGGCATTGAAGGTGACGGCCCAGTGGTGCCATTCGGTATCGGCGACGGGATCGGGAGTGAACTGGGCGTAGGCGGTGTCGTTGGTGCCGAAGCGGAAGACGAAGCGTCCGGCGTGGTCGAAGCCGACGATCAACTGGCCGTCGGGTTCGGAAGTGCCGAGGCCGGCGATGAAATTGGGGGTGTCGATGGAATCGGCGCGGGCCCAGAACTCGAGGGTGAAGGAGGCGGTGTCGAGGTTGACTGGGCCGGCGTCGAGGTGACCGCCGGTGCCATCGAAGCTGAAGGCGTTGAGGGGGCGGTACGCGGGGGAGGGGATGTCTCCAAGGGCGGCGGTGAGGGCCTTGGGGAGACTGCCGAGTGTTTCGGCGACGACATTGGTCCGGGCGTCCGTGATGAGACCGAGGCGGAGGCCGGGTTGCCGGTTGGTGGAGGAGAGGGTGTCGGTGGAGCGGTCGGGATTGCCGTCGGCGGGGACGAGGTCCACGCGGTTGGGGTTGCGGGTGATTTCGAAGAGTTCATCCACGATTTTCGCCCAGGCGGTGTCATCGGGGGCGAGTTCCTTGATGACATCGCGTTCGCGGGAGAAGAGGACGTTGGGGAGGAGGAGGGGATCGCCGGCACCGGAGGCATCGAGGATGCCGGTGAAGGTGAGGGCGCGGCTGATGGGGTCGTAGATGAGGCGGTTTTCGAGGCTGGGCGGAAGGTCGTCGAAGAACTCCTTGCCGCCGCGGGAGGTGCGGCGGATTTCGTCGGGGATGGACTCGGAGGGGGCGAGGGGATAGGCGCGGGCGCTGAGGGGATCGTAGAGGCGGGCGAGGGTCTGGATCGGGGCGGGGTTGGTGCTGAGGGGATTCCAGGCGGGGGTCAGGTCGTCATAGACGAACTGGACGCTGGCCATGGAGCGGACGGCGGGCAGGCCGTTTTTGGGGCTGGTGAGGGTTTCGCCGATCTGGAGGACAGGGGCATCGGGCCAGGCGATGCGGTAGGTGACGGCGATGGGGACATCCTCCTCTCCGGCTTCGTCGTTGGGGGCGGAGAGGGAGCCGGCGGGACGTCGATCGAGCCAGGAGACGCAGGAGCCGGGCGGGGCATCGGGGGTGCCATCGAGGTTGAGGTCGTAGAAGAAGCCGATCTGGAGTGGGTAGGCCCAGCGGAGGACGACGTCGGTGGATTCGCCGAAGGGACCGGCGGCGCGGGCGTAGAGGCGGCCCTGCCAATCCTCCCAGTAGGGGCCGGAGACCCCGTGGGATTCCTCACAGAGCGGGAGGATGCTGAGGGGGTAGGGCGGGGCGATTTCGCGTCCGGCGAATCCGGAGAAGCGGAAGAAGTGGGGGGCTTCCTCGCCGACGACCTTGTAGGGTTGGATGCCCCACTGACCGGTATTGCGGTCGCGGTATTTGAGGAGGGCGTAGGGGAGGGAGGCGGGGGTGTCGAGGGCGTCGTTGAGGTCGAAGCGGAGGGCGAAGAGGGCCTGACCGCCGCCGCCATTGGCGGGGAGGACGAGGGCGTGTTCCTCGTTGGGGTTGTAGCCCGGGAGGTTGCGGTTGGGCTGGTGATAGGCGCGGGGCTGGGTCCAGTGGGCGGGCAGGGAGCCGGAGCCGAGACCGCTGGCGATCACGATCTTCGGGACGGAATCGTCGTCGGGCCAGGCGATGCGATAGCGGGCGGGGACGCTGGCCCAGGCGACGCCGATGCGGCTGAGGCGGTACCAGACGACGACGAGGTCATCGTCGGGGCTGTCGGTATCGAGGTTGACGGGGATGATGGGGCCGCGACGGAGGGGTCGGTCATGGGCGCGGTCCTCGCCGGCGCCGTCGTAGTAGGCGAGGGCATTGAGGATCCAGCCTTGTTTGTCGAAGTAATCCTGGTGGCCGGGGTCGGAGGGGGTGGGGGGATCGGCGAGGGACTGGCCGACGACGGCGTCGCGTTGGCGGAGGTGGGCGGCGTCGTTCCAGAGGACGGTACGGACGACCTCGAAGTAGGGGCGTTGCTGGTCTGGGTTGGGGGTGCCGCCGTCGGTTTTGAGGTAATAGGCGACGGAGTAGCCGGGGCGGGCGTTGTTGAAGGTTTTGGAGGTGGGATCGACGGTGGAGCCGCCGCTGGTGGTGTCGTAGCGGATCTGTTGGAAGGTGTAATCGAAGGGGACGCCGCGGGGTTCGATTTCGACGGGTGCGGTGGCGACATGGATGGCGGGGTCCTTGGGCCAGACGGAGATGCCCTCGACGTCGATGCGTTCGGTGTTGACCTGGAGAGTCTCGCCGGAGCCGGAAGTCAGTTCGAGGGAGGTGAACCAGCGGAGGCGGGCGGCGACGGGGCGGATGGCGTAGAGGCGTTTCTCGAATTCGCTCCAGTAGAAGGAGTTTTCGGCGGTGTCGCCGGCGTTGCCGCGGATCAGTTCGATTTCGGGGAGTTTGGCGACGGCGCCCTCGGGACGGGGGATCTGGCGGCCGATGACCCAGGCGGGGACGGCCATGAAGGCGCGGTCATTGGCATCACGGCGGGCGATGCCGACGATGACGCCACGGCTGTTGATGGCGCGGGCTTCGACGAGTTCCCAGCGGCCCCCGGCGAGGGTGAAGGAGCCCGGGGTGAGGTCGGGGAGGATTTCGGTGTCGTGGATGAGGTCATTGAGGTCGCGCATGACCCCGGCGGTGTTGAGGAAGGCACGGCGGACGGTGCCGCGATCGGCCTCGCCGACCACCTGGCCGAAGGCATTGATATCCCAGCCGACGGAATAGGAACCGTTGGGGAGGACGCCGAGGTTGCGGAGGACACCGGATTCGAGGACGAAGGCGCGGCGCGGGCTGCTGGAGCTGGTGCCCGGGGCGGAGAAGCCGGTGATGAGACCGTCATCGTTGATGGCATGGGCGCGGGCGTGGTCATGACCGGGGAGGGGACCGACGGTGGCGAGGGCGCCGCCGTTCCAGAAGAAGCCGCGGCTGCGACCGGAGGCATCCTGACTGTAACCGACGGTATGGCCGAGGGCATTGATGCCGAGGGCTTCGGAGAGGGAGGTGAAGCCGGCGAGGGTGCCGAGGTTGACCATGGACCCGGAGTTGGGGAGGTAGAAAGCGCGGCGGTTGCCGGCGGTGGAGAAGGAGCCCACGACATCGCCGGAGTCATTCAGGTCATAGCCGATGCTGTCCGAGCCTGAGATCCGGCCGGCGAGGCTGGTGAAGGCGTTGTTCTGCCAGACGAAGGCGTCGCGGGGGGCGGCGGTGGAATTGCGGAGGAAGCCGGTGATGGCGTTGGAGGCATTGATGCCGAAGGCGATCCCCTGTTGGGTGGGGCTGAGGTCTTCGGCGAGGCGGGTGCCGGTGAGGCCGCGATAGAGGAGGGCATGGGCGTCGTCGGCGCCGCTGCGGGCGAGACCGACGGCCCAGCCGGAGTCACTGATGTCGAGGCCGGAACTGCGATTGAGGGTGCCGAGGGCGCCGAGATCGACGAGGGCGTAGGCGGGCCGGGGATCGACGCGAAGGCGGAAGTCGATGGTGACGAAGCCGGCGGGGGCGGCGGTATCGGTGACGGTGACGGTGATGGTGACGGTGCCGACTTCGTCGGGGGCGGGGGTGACGGTGAGGGTGCGATTGGGGCCGGACCCGCCGAAGACGAGGCCGGAGGGCGGGACGAGGCGTGTATCGCTGGAGAGGGCGGACACGAAGAGGCTGCCGGCGGGGGTTTCCTCGTCATCGATGATGAAGGGGATGGGGCCGGTGTCGGTGCCCTCCTCGATGACGCGGTTGGCGATGGGGGAGATGGTCGGGTTGTCATTGACGTCCTCGACGATGATGGGGACGCGGTAGAGGAGGGACTGTCCGCCCGAGCCGTCGGTGAGGCGGAAGGTGAAACTGTCGGGGCCGTTATAGGCATCGAAGGGGGTATAGATCAGGGGGTTGCGGGAGGCATCGGCCCAGTTGGCGGTGAAGCCGGCGGTGACGGAGGAGACGCCGGACTGGAGGGTACCGTGAGCGGGGAGGGAGACGACGGTGAAGGTGAGGGAGCCGCCGGGCTGGCCGAGCTTGTTTTCGATGTCGAAGCCCTGGAGGTAGATCGGGGTGGGGGTTTCCTCGACGACGGAGAATTCGACGAAGGTGTCGGCATCGGGGGCCAGGCGTGGAGTGGCACCGCCCTGATAGGCGCCATTCTGGTCGCCGCCGGCGGTATCGAGGGCAGGGGCGCCGGAGGCGTCGCGGAAGCGGTAGTAGGCGACCAGGTTGGGCTCGGTGCCGGCGGGCGGGTTGAGGCGGAGATGGGTGAGTTCGGCCTGGGACAGGGCGCGGTTCCAGATCGTGACATCGTTCAACTGGCCGGCGAGGTGACCGGGGGCGCCGGTGACGGTGCTGTAGCGTCCGAGGCGGAGGGGATCGGTGCTGGTGGGGGCGGTGGGGAAGCCGAACCAGGGATGGGAGCCGGTCTGGGCGCCATCGACGTAGAGGCGGCCGCCGGCGGCATCGATGACGAGGGCGACATGGTGCCAGCGGCCGTCATTGACGAGGCCGCCGTCGAAGCCGGTTCCGCCGTCCCAGATCCGGTTGAAGGAGGATGCGAAGTACCATGCCTTGAGGCGTCCGCCGACGAGGCGGAAGGTCCAGCCGTTGAGGCTGCCGTCGGCGTACTTGGAGGCGATGCCGCCGTCGATGTCGGTGGTCTGGATCCAGGCGGTGACGGTGAGGGGGAAGGCGTTGAGGGAGGAGTGGTGAGGGACGAGGACATGATCGTCGAGTCCGTCGAGGAGGACACCGCGGTCACCGGGTTCACGGCGGACATGGGCGGCGCCGTTGGAGAGGGTGGCATGGGAGAGACCGCCGGCGGCGGCGTAGTCGAAGGCGGTGGCGCCCTGGCCTTCATCGAAGGGGAGGTAGAGGAGGAGACCGGATTCCGTGCCGCGGAGGGGTTGACGGCGGAGGGCCTGGATTTCGCCTTGGAGGAGAGCGCGATTCCAGACGCGGACCTCATCGAGCTGGCCCTGGAAATTGGCATCGGCGCCGCTCTGGCGGTTGGCGAGGGAGAGGGTGGGGGAGGCCATGTTGAAGCCGGTGGCGGAGGGGGTCTGGCCGACCTTGAGGCCATCGAAATAGACCTCGTAGGTGGAGCCATCCCAGACGGCGGCGACATGGGTCCAGGTGCCGATGGGAAGGGGGACATCGGCGACCTGGGCATCGCGGCCCCAGGCTCCGAGTTGGAGGGTGCCGTCGGTGCGGAAGAGCCAGTGGTGGCCGTTGCCGCCGGTGCCGAGGTGGAGGATCCACTCGCGGACGGAGGGGAGGCGGGTGGGGAAGACCCAGGCTTCGATTGTGTGGGGGGTGTTGCCAGTGGCGAGTCCGATGGCGGAGGCGGAGGCGAAGTCGTCGTGGCCATCGAAGGCAACGGCGTAGGGGGAACCGGCGACGGGGAGATCGTTCACCGCATTGACGGTGAGGGTGAACGTCCTGGTGTCGGTGCCGCCGGCGCCGTCGTTGGCGGTGACCGTGATGGTCGAGGTGCCGAACTGCTGGGGGAGGGGGGTGAAGGTGAGGGTGCGGGAATTGCCGGTACCGGTCACGGTGACGGAGGGGACGAGGGCGGTATTGGAGGACGAGGCGGTGACGGTGACCGACGCGGCGGGGGTATCGACATCGACGAAGGTGACTGCGGTACTGGCGGTGGTGTCCTCGTTCATGGCGAAGTTGGCCACGGTGAGGACGGGGGGATCGTTCACGGCGATGACGGTGAGGAGAACGATGGCGGTGACGGTTTTGCCGCCTTCGGAGGCGGAGACGGTGAGGGTGGTGCTGCCGGACTGGTCGGCGGCGGGGTTGACGGTCAGGCGGAAGGTGTTGGCGGGGGAGCCGGTGGTGAGGCGGGTGACGGAGAGGTTGGCCGGGGCATTGGGGACCAGGCTGGGGTTGCTCGAGGTGGCGGTCACGACGGTACCGGCGATGTTCTCGCGGTCCGAGACGGTGAAATCGCGGAGGTAGGTGGTGTCTTCGAGGGTGGAAGCCGAGATGTTGAGGTTGGAAATGACGGGCCCTTCGTCCGTGACGTTGAGGGTGACGGAGCGGGTGACGATACCGCCTTCGCCGTCATTGGCGGTCACGGTGAGGGTGGTGGAGCCGGTGGCATTGAGGGAGGGCGTGGCGACGAGGCGGAAGGTATTGGCGGGCGAGCCGGTGGTCATCCGGATCACGGTCAGGTTGGCGGGGTTGTTGGGGACCAGGCCGGTGTTGCTGGAAGCGGCGGTGACGGTGGTGGCGGCGATGCTTTCGATGTCGGACACCGAGAAGTCCACGAGGTACTGGGAGCCCACCGAGGAGTTCTTGGGGATGGTGGCGGAGGAGGGGAAGGGGCCGAACACGGGGGCATCGTTCACGGGATGCACCGTGACGGTGACGGTTGCGTTGTTGTGGATGCCGGCGCCGTCGTTGGCGTTGATGTTGAAGGTGGTGGAGCCGTTGGCGTTGGGGGCGGGGGTGTAGTTGACGCGCCACTCGGTGCGGGAACTGGGGAACTCGTAGAACTCGCGGATGAAAGTGACCGAGATGTTGCCGTTGGGGATGAGGGCCTGGTTGGCGGAGGTGACGCCGACATGGCGGTAGATGCCCCAGGCGGCGACCTTGAAGTTGAAGGTGCCGGAGGTGTCCTCGTTCACGGAGACGCTGCCCGGCTGGTCGTAGATCTGGGCGGCGGCGGGGAGGGCCGAAGCGAGGAGGAGGGCGCAACCCGCGAGGAGGCGGCGGGGAAGGAATCGGAGCGACATGGGGACGGAGTGGGTTCGGGCGTTGGCGGGGTGGCGCATGGCGGGACCGGATCAGGGGTTGAGAATGGCGACCTCGGAGATGCGGCGGAGGCGGAAGGTGCCTTCGGCATGGATGGGCTGGCGATGGAGGCCGGTGACGGTTTCGCGGTAGGTGCCGGCGAGCTGGCCGTAGCCGTAGTCCGGGGTGGACGGCCCGTCACCGGGGTCGGTGTCGGAGAGTTCGAAGCTGAAGGCGCGCGTTACGGCATAGGCTTCGGCGCGGAAATCGGTGAAGCGCTCGTCGAGGTTGTCGTGATCGGGGTGGTACTTGTGCCGGAAGGGATTGGTGGGGAAGGAGGCATCGAGGTGGATCGAACCGGACACGGAGGCACCGGCGGCGAAGGTTCCGGCGAGGGTGACGAAGTTGTCGGCATTGCCGGGTCCGCTGCCGGGGAAATCGAACCCGACGGAACTGAATCGGCGACCGGTGATGGCATCGCCACGGACCTCGACGCCTTTGAAGCGGCTGAACTTTGCGGGGTCGGTGACGAGCACGAAACGACCCGGGATGTCGGCTTCGCGGAACCCTTCCGGATTGATCCGGTAGGTGCCGTCCTCCCACATCTGCGTGACCTCGCGGAGGAGGCGGGCGGTGCCATCGGCATCGACGTGGATGAGGACCCGGAGGGGGAAGGCCGAGCGGGTGGGGGTGGGGGTGGAACTGACGCCGGTACGTTCGATGGAGAGGGGGGTGCCGTCGGAGGCGACGGCGTTGGTGACGAGGGTGCCGGAGTGGGCCTCGCTGACGGCGGAGACGCTGGCGACGCCGAGCCAGAGGCCGGCATTGCGGCGGACGGGGTCTTCGGCGATGACATTGAGGCGCTGGAAGGTGACGGGGACGAAATGGCGGGTGCCGAGGTTGTCGCGAACCTCGACGAGGGAGGCGTAGGAGGCGGAGACGAGGGACTGGCGTCGGGGGGCGAGGCGCCAGGAGCGGGTTTCGCCGGCGGGCACGTCCTGGGGGACGAGGGCGGGGAGGTTCTGCCAAAGGGTGCCTTCGGTGGCGGAGAAGACGGCGTGGGCGAGGGCCGGGGAGGGCGGGGGATCGAGTTGTTCGAGGGTGGCGTTGACCGGGGCGGGACGGCGATTGACGGCTTCGAGGGTGAGTTGAACGACATGACGTCCGAAGTCGAGCGAGTCGCCACCCTGTTCGATGCGGAGTTCGAACGGGGCGGTGAAATCGGAGCCCCCCTGGGAGAAGACCCAGTAGGCGGCGCCGGAGCGCATGAGGTCGGTGGGGGCGACGGGGAGCCAGGCGCCGGCGGGCCCGAGGGTGTAGATGGCGCGCGGGGCGTTGGCGGTGGCGTCGAAGTGGGCCGGGGCGTGGCGGAAGAACTCGCGGAAGGTGGGCGGGGCGCCGGGATCGACGGGGAAGCCGCGGAGATTGAAGGCGTCCGCGGCCCAGGGGAGGCTGCGGAGGGCCGGGGTACCGGTGAGGGTGAGGGTGCCTGGGGCGGCGAGTTTGAGGAGGTAGGCGCGATGGCCGGGGATGGCGAAGAGGTTGTTGGCGATGGATTCGGGGCGGGCTGCGGGGACCCAGCTCATCCATTCGTCGCGATTCCAGACCGGTTCGGCCGGGTCACGGATGAAATCGACGGCCGGGAGCCGGTGCCGGAAGGTCCAGGCCTGTTCGAGGTCGAGGTCCTGGAAGACGACCGCCGGGGCATCATTGGTGGGCTGGACTTCGAGCCAGACGGCATTCCAGCCGGCGTTCAGCTCGAAGGACTGGGTGACCAGGGTGCTGGCGTGGACGGCGGTGGAAGCGCCGAGGGCGAGGCCGGCAGCGAGGACGAGGGTCAGGGAGCGGGGCGTGGACATGGCGGGGCGGGGAGTCGGGGGGGGTGGGTCAGCGGGCGGGCATGGAAGGAGGTGGTTCGAGCCGGGCGACGGTGGGGGTGGCGGAAGGGGCGAGGCGGGCGAGGGATTCCGGGTGGATGACCACGGGGAGACCTTCGCGGAGCCGTGCCTCGTAAGCGCGACGGGCCGCGGCCTGACGTTCGAGGTGGAGTTCGTGGGCGAGGCGGCTGCGAACCTGGGCGAAGGGGCGGGCGGCGGCGGGGCGGAGGTCCCGGAGTTGCACGAGGTGGCAGGCCTCCGGGGTTTCGATCACCGCGCTGACGTCACCGGGATTGGAAAGGGCAAGGCCGGCCTGGATGACGGCGAGGGGCCAGCCCGAGGCGGCCGGGTCGGGACGGGGTATCCAGGCGGTTTCGCCTGCGGAGAAGCGGGTGGCGCGATCATCGGAGTGGAGGCGGACCAGTTCGGCGAAGGTTTCGAGGGAGCCGGTTGCGGCGAGGTCACGGAGATCCTGAGCGCGTTGGCGGAGGCGGGCGCGCTGTTCAGGGCCTGCTTTGGGGGAGCCTTGAAGGAGTAGGATGCCGAGGCGGACCTGGGCGGGATCGGTGAAGGCGTCGAGGCGTTCCTGGTATGCCTGCTGGAGGTCGGCCTCGGCCGGGGCGGCGAGGGCGTCGAGATCGGGACCGTGTTCGCGTTCGTAGCGGGAGACGATGAGGTTCTCGATGAGGCGGAGGGTTTCGGGGCGTTCATGGATGCCCTCGGCCCGGGCGCGGGTGAGGAGGATCCGATGACGGATGAGGTCATCGAGGACCCGGGCGGGGGAAGGGGAGGGAGCGATGCCGAGGCTGAGCTGGCGGGCAAGTTCAGATTCGAGTTCGGAGACGGTGATGACCGAATCGCCGACCTGGGCGACGACGTCGGGGACGGGGGGATCTGAAGGGCGGTGACAACCGGCACCGAGCAGGGCGGCCAGGGTTCCGAGGGCGAGAGCCGTGGCCGCGGTGGTTCGACGGCGGGCTCTGAAGGAGGGACGGAGTGGCAGGGGGCGGCGGGACATGAGGTGTGTCACGGTGCGGGGTCAGGCGGTGCGGGGAGGGGAGAGTGGACGGCGGACGATTTCGGCGAGGAGGTGGAGGTGTTCCTTGAGGAGGTACTCCTCGGCACCGGCGGCGCGGGCGGCGAGACGGAGGGAGGGGTCATCCCAACTGGTGACGATGACGATACGGGCTTCGGGGTGGAGGGAGCGGAGAAGAGAGGTGGCCGTGATGCCGTCCATCGGTTCCATGCGGCAGTCCATGGTGACCCAGTCGGGATGGGTTTCGGGGTAGCGGGCGACGGCCTCGGGGCCGCTGGCGCACTCGATGATCTCAGCGTCCGGGAGGCGCAGGGCGTTTCGGATGAGGGAGCGCATCGGGGCGTGGTCCTCGACCACCATGATTTTCATGGGGTACGAGTGCGGGCCACGCCGACAGAATGAGTCAGGGGCGGGGGAGAGAAGAATGGCTGGGCACGACCGGACCCGGGACGGTGCGTACAATCACTTCCCTAGTGGGATATGACTAGACCGAGGGTTTAGAGGGAGGACTTCTGGTCGAAGGCGAACTTGAGGAGGCTGTGGGTTCCGCGGAGGCCGAGTTTGGAACAGATGTTGGCGCGGTGATTGGTGACGGTGTGGGGGCTGATGCCGAGCTGGTCGGCGATCTCCTTGGTGGTGCGGTCCTGGGAAATGAGTTTGAGGATCAGGCGTTCGCTGGCGGTGAGGGCGGCGAGGCCGGGGCGGGAGCGGGTGAGGTCCTGGGAGCGCCGGTTGCGGTGGAAAACGAAGTCGGTGATGGCCGGGCTGACGTAGCGTTGGCCGAGGGTTACCTGGCGGACGCAGGGGACGATTTCGGCATGGGCGGATTCCTTGAGGACATAGCCCAGGGCGCCGGCATCGACCGCGGCGTTAAACATCTCCTCCGTCTTGTGCATGGTGAGGAAGACAATGCGGGGCCGGGAGGGATCGGTCAGCAGGGTGCGGGCGACCGACAATCCGTCGAGGCGGGGCATTTCGACGTCGAGGATCAACACGGAGGGTTGGAGGGTGCGGGCGAGGGTGAGGGCAGCGTCGCCGTCGTGGGCCTCTGCAATCACGTCGATGTCGGTTTCCCGGGCCAGCAACTGCTGGAGTGCGTGGCAGAGGATGGGGTGATCGTCGGCGAGGACGATGCGGATGGGGCTGTTGGCGGGCGGGGGACGGCTCATGGCGGGTTGGGAGGGTGGGGACGGATGGGGAGCCGCATGATCAGGGTGGTGCCGTGGCCGGGGCGTGATTCGCAGGACCAGGTGCCGCCGAGGAGATGGACGCGTTCGGCCATGCCGACGAGGCCGAGTTCGGAACCGGGTTCGGTGGCGGCGACGGCGTCGGGGTCGAAGCCGCGTCCGTTGTCGGAGAGAATGAGGCAGGCGCGTCCTCCCACGTCAGGTTGGGCGGTGACAGCGGCCTCGGAGGCGCGGGAATGCTTGAGGATGTTCTGGATGCCCTCCTGGAAGAGGCGGAAGACGTGGATGGCATCGGCGGGGGAGAACCAGGTGTCGAGGGGGCCGAGCTGGATTTGGAAGCGGACGGGGGACACTTCGGAGGCCTTGCGGACGAGGGCTTCGAGGGAGCGGGTGAGGCCGATTTTCTCGAGGAGAACGGGGCGGAGGTTCTGGGAGACGGCGCGCACCTCGTGGAGGGCGTCGTGGAGGAGTCCCTCGATTTCGACGAGGCGTTCCCGGGCGGCGGGGAGGTCGGGACATTCGCGGGCGCCGAGGGCGGCGCGATGGACGGCGATGAGGAGATTCTGGGCGAGGCCATCGTGAAGATCGGCGGCGATGCGTTTGCGTTCGGCCTCCTGGGATTCGAGGACCATGCGGGAGAAGGCGGCCTGCTGGGCGCGCTGGCGTTTGAGGTGGCGGACGCGGATTTCGAAGGTCCCGAAGAGCAGGCCGAGCAAGCCGAGGGAGGCGGCGGTTCGGAACCACCAGGTTTGCCACCAGGACGGGAGGACATGGATGGGGATCATGGCTGCGGTGGTGCTCCAGACGCCGTCGCTGTTGGCGGCCATCACCTGGAAGGCGTAACGGCCCGGAGGGATGCGGGAGTAGTGGGCGGCGCGGCGGCTGCCGGCTTCGACCCAGTTATGGTCGATCCCCTCGAGGCGATGCCGGAAGGACATGCGGGCGGCATGAATGAAGCTCAGGCCGGTGTACTGGATCTCGAGGTGGTCGGCACTGGGCGGGATGATCACCGGCCCGTGGAGGGGGACGGGCTGACGATCGAGGAGGACGGCTTCGATGACGACGCCCGGGGGACGCGGGTTGCTGTGGACGGCGGTGGGATTGACGATGGCGACGCCGTCCTGGGTGGGAAACCAGAGGCGGCCGTCGCGGGCGCGGATGCCGGCCGGGGAGCGACCGCCGTTGCATTCGATGTTGCGGAGGCCGTCGCTCTTGTCGAAGCCGACCGAGAGGATGGAGGGGCGTCGTCCGGCGGCGAAATCGTCGAGGTCGGCGCGGCGGGTGCGGTGAATGCCCTTGTTGGAAGTCATCCAGAAGTAGCCCATCTCGTCTTCGAGGATCTGGAAGACGCCGTTGTTGAAGAGTCCGTCGCGGACGGTGATGCGGGTGAAGGTGCCGTCGCGAAAGCGGCCGAGGCCGCCGTCGCGGGTGCCGATCCAGAGGGTTCCGTTGGCATCCTGGTGGAGGGCGCGGACGTAGTTGCTGGGCAGGCCATCGCGTTCGGTCCAGGAGGTGACCTGTCCATTCTGGAGGCGGGAGAGTCCCTGGGAGGAGCCCACCCAGACATCGCCGTCCCGGCCTTCGAGCAGGGCGATGACCGCGTCGCCTGCGAGGCCATCCTGGTGGGTGAGGAGGTGGGGTTGGGCGCCTTGAACGCGCCAGAGGCCGAGGTCGGAGCCGAACCAGAGGGTGCCATGGCGATCCTCGAGGATGGCGGAGATGACGTATCCGGGCTGACCGAGGGGAAGGGGCGCGGGGTGAAAGCGTCCGGACTCGAGGAAGCAGAGTCCGCCGTAGGTGCCGACCCAGAGCCGGCCAAGGCGGTCTTCGAGGAGGGAGGTGACGAGGGCGTCTGGAAGGCCGTCACGGACCGCGTAGGGGCTGATGATTTCGTTCTGAATCCGGGCGAGGCCCTGGTCCCAGGCGCCGACCCAGACCGCGCCGGAACGGTCTTCGAGGACGGGATAGATATTGCCTGCGGGGAGGCCTTCGGGGATGGAGATGACGCGGATGGGGTGTTCGCGGGCGCGCAGCAGGCCGGCGCCATCGGTGCCGATCCAGAGGTCGCCTTCGGGGCCGCGATGGAGGGCGTTGATGCGACCGCCGGACGGATTGGGGTTGGGGAACGTGGTGAAGACCCCGTTGGCGAGCCGGGCGAGCCAGACGCCCATGCCGGACAGCCAGACGGCGCCTCGGGCATCTTCCATGGCGAGGAAGTGACGTGGCGCGCTCGGATCGGTGGTCCAGGTGTCCGGCAGGCCGTCCAGGGTGGTGTAGAGGCGGGAGACGCGTCCGTGTTCGATGCGGGCGAGGTAGCCCGATTGACCGAGTGCCCAGAGCGTTCCGGACGCGTCGCGGTAGGCGCCGCGGATGCGAAGGTCCGGGAGTCCGTCGTCGTGGGTGATGGTCCGGGCCACCGGCCCGTAGAAGTGATGCAGGCCATGGGTGTCCACGGCCCAGACGCTGCCGTCCGGGACGGTCCACCACAGGTCATCGTAGGGTTGGGAGGGGGCGGGCTGGGTGACGGGATGGAAGCGATTCTCCCGCCAGGAGAACCAGCGGAAGCCGGGGATCCACGCGTGGTGAATGGGGATGGGCTGGTCCTGGCACAGGAACCAGGGGACGCCGAGGGCGTCATCTCCGATGCCGAAGACGGCGGTACCTGGGAGTCCGTGATCACGGCCGAAGGGGGTGACGGATCCGCGATGGAACCGCACCACCTGGCCGCTGGCCAGCCCGAGCCAGAGGGCTCCGTCGCGATCTTCGCGCAGGGACAGGATGCTGCTGCTGGGGAGTTCGGGCGAAGTGGCCTTGTTGAAGACGGTAAAGCGGACGCCATCGAAGCGGACGAGGCCGTCGAAGGTGGCCAGCCACAGGTAGCCGTCGGAGCCTTGCAGCAGGGCCTGGACAGAGTTTTGGGGGAGCCCGTTGTCGATGGTCCAGCGGTCAAAGACCAGATTGGCGGCGAGGGAGGGTCGCGGAACGAGGACGAGAGCCAGGGCCAGGGCGGGGGCGACGAGGGCGAGGTAGAGGCGTGAGGCGACCCGGAGTGCGGGAATCGTGAATTGACCCCATGGCGCGATCATGGGGAGGGGGAGGCGGGGCGTCGGAGCAGGACTCGGGTGGAGCATCCAAGACCAGCGATGACGACGCAGTCCACACGGCATCGCAAGCCGGAACCTTCGGCATGCATCCATCGAACTGCCGAATGTCTCCATGCTCGCCTTCCGTGCCGCCATCCGGTAGGAGAGTGCGTCATCCGATCCAACCACGCCGACCCGACACTGATGCCCATGTCTTTTGCCGCCTTTCCAACGTTGTCCGCGAAGTCGATCCGCGACCGCCGTCTCCGCGACCGCCGTCCGCTGGCCCTGGCCCTGGCCGGCGGCTGGATGGTTTTGGGGGTTCTGTCCGCCGCCGGCGGAGATCCACGGACGGGCTTCCGGCTGCCGCCCACCCCGACGAGTCCCAAGGCGGGGTTGCCACCGTTGGAGACCATCCCGGCACCCGACCGGCTGCCGAACTACATACCGGGGGAACGGTGGGGGGTGCAGGGCGAGGCGATCACCGTCATGCAGAAGCCCCTTACGCCCGGGGATTCCGCGCGGCGGTACGTCGTGCCGGAAGGCTTCGAGATGACCCTCTTTGCGCATGAGCCGGACATCTTCAAACCGATCTGTTTCGCGTGGGACGAGCGGGGTCGTTTGTGGATTGCCGAGACGCGGGATTATCCGAACGAACTGCAGCCGCCGGGTGAGGGGCGGGACCGGATTACGATCGCCGAGGACACGGATGGCGACGGGCGTGCGGACCGGTTCACGGTGTTTGCGGACCGGCTGAGCATTCCCACGACATTCGCCTTCGCCGAAGGGGGGATCATTGTGATTCACTCCGGGGAGACCGTGCTGCTTCGGGACACGAATGGGGATGACCGGGCGGATTCCAGGAAGGTCCTGTTTGAGGGGTGGAACATGAGCGACACCCATGCGACGGCGAGCAACCTGCGGATGGGACCCGACGGGTGGATGTGGGGGGTGGTGGGGTACTCGGGCTTCCGCGGGAGCGTTGGCGGGCGGGAGCATCGATTCGGGCAGGGATTTTTCCGATTCCGGCCGGGCGGTTCGGCGATGGAGTTCATCCGGTCGAGCAACAACAACACCTGGGGGCTGGCCTTCGACGAGAACGGGATCGCCTTTGGCTCCACGGCGAACGGGAACGCGTACATGTACATGCCGATTGCCAACCGCTACTACGAGGCGGTGCAGGGCTGGTCGGTGAGCCGGGTGGAGTCGATTGCCGACAGCCAGGACATCCACCCGATCACCACCAAGGTGCGTCAGGTGGACTGGCATGGGCGCTACACCGCGGGGGCGGGGGCCGCCATCTACACGGCCCGGAGCTTTCCCATGGAGTACTGGAACCGGGTGGGTTTCGTCTGCGAACCGACCGGCCACCTGATCGGCCAGTTTGGCATCGAGCCGCGGGGGGCGGATTTCGTGGCCCGGAATCTGAAGTCTTTTGTGGCCTCGGATGACGAGTGGGCCTCGCCGGTGATGGCGGAGGTGGGGCCCGACGGGGCGTTGTGGGTGAGCGACTGGTACAACTACATCATCCAGCACAACCCGGTTCCCGAGGGATTCGAGAACGGCAAGGGCAACGCCTACGAGACGAGCCTCCGGGACAAGACCCACGGTCGCATCTATCGCGTGGTGCATCGCGATTCGAAGCCCACGTCGCAGCCCCCCCGACTCGACCGGGCCTCGCCGGCGGATCTCGTCGCCACCCTGGGGAACGGGAATCTGTTGTGGCGGAACCACGCCCAGCGGCTGCTGGTCGAACGCGGCCGGCACGATGTCGTTCCTGGATTGCTCGCTCTGGTTCGGGACCGTGGGACCGATTCGATCGGCCTGAACGCCGCCGCCAACCACGCGCTCTGGACGCTGGCCGGCCTGGGGGCCCTCGACGATCCGGGGTCCGAGGCGTTCCGGACGGGGGTCTCCGCCCTTCGGCACCCGGCGGCAGGGGTCCGGCGCAATGCGGCCGCGGTCCTGCCCCGGCATGAGGCCGGGCGCGAGGCTCTGCTTGCTTCGGGAGTGCTCGGGGATGCGGACGGGCAGGTGCGGTTGGCGACGCTGCTGGCGCTGGCGGAGATGCCACCCTCGGAGGCGGCCGGGGCGGCTGTGTTCGCCGCCCTGAACACGGAGGCGCTGGCGGGTGACAAGTGGTTGAACGACGGCGCGACGGCCGCCGGGGCGCGTCATGCCGCGGGCTTTCTGAGGGCGGCCATGGCGACCGGGTCGGGCACGGCCGCGCTGCCTGGAAACGCGGCGGAGGCAGTCCGGCGCATTGCCGGGCACCACGCTGCCAGCGCCGGCTGGGCAAGGATCCAGCCGTATCTGGAGGCCGCCCGGACGGCGTCGGTTGCGGTGTCGATCCCGGTGTTCGAGGGATTTGCCGCCCAGTGGCCGCGGAACGATCTCCCCACGTTCACCCCCGAGCAGGAACGGATGCTGGTGGCGCTGATGAACGCGCTTCCCGAAGACGCCGGGCCTGCGTTTCTGGCCCTGGCCGAGGCGTGGCAGCGCCGCGACCTCTTCGCACCGCAAATCGCGGCGCTGGCCCGGGAGTTGACGGCGCGTCTCGGGAACCCGGCGCTGACGGATGCGGAGCGGGTGCGATCGGCCACCCAACTCATCGGCATCGAGGACACGGAGACGTCGTTGCAGACGATCGTCCGGCAGATCGATCCGAGGACCTCGCCCGAACTGGCCACCGAGTTCATCCGCGCGGCGGGACTCAGCCGTCTCGAGGCGGCGGCGGGAAGCCTGCTGGGGGTGTGGGAGGGACTGACTCCGGCGTCGCGGCGGGCGGTCGTCCTCACCCTGACCCGCCGCCCGGACTGGACGCTGGCGCTGCTGCGGCGGGTGGAGGAGGGCCGGTTGGTGCGGTCGGACGTGCCGGCGGAGGTGTGGGGTCTGCTGCGCCGGAGCCGGAACCGGGAGATTGGCCAACTGGCACGTTCGCTCGATCAGGCGCCGTCCATCACCGACATGCAGGTCCATCTGGACCGGATCCGGCCCCTCACCGAGAAGTCCGGCGACGTGGTCAACGGGAAGCGGGTGTACGTCCAGAACTGCGCCGTGTGTCACGTCATGGACGGGGAAGGGGTTCCGATCGGACCTGACCTCACCGGGATTGGCGAGCGACCGAAGGCCGAGTTCTACCTGGACATCATTGATCCGAACCGGTCGGTGGAGGCGAACTACCGGCTATGGACGGTGACCACGCGGGACGACGAATCGGTTTCCGGGCGGCTGGATTCCGAGAGCCGGACCACGATTGAGATTCTGGATCTGGCCAATCAGAAGCACGTCATCCAGCGTGCGGACATCAGGTCCCTTGAGGCGTCGCCGCTGTCGATCATGCCCTCGGGATTCGAGGAACTGCCGGACCAGGACCTGATCGATCTTTTCGAGTACCTGGCCAGCAGCCGGAGTCATCCCTGAATTTGACGGCGGGGTATGGGGAACGGCAGCCTGTCGGGGCGGCACCGGACGGGCCGCATGTGTCATGAGCACCCGCGTTCCGCTTCGCGCCCTGATCCTGGAGGACTCCGAATTCGATGCGCGGGTGATGGTGCAGGCGTTGAAGGCGGCCGGCTACGAGGTGCATTCGAGGCGGATCGAGACGGCGGACGCGATGGAGGAGGCGCTGGCGGGCGAGGGGTGGGACATCATCCTGGCGGATTACAACATGCCGTCGTTCAACGCCTCGGAGGCGTTGCGACTGCTCCAGGGCAAGGGGCTCGACATTCCGTTCATCATTGTGTCGGGGGGCATCGGGGAGGATGTCGCGGTGGCGGCGATGAAGGCCGGGGCCCATGACTACGTTATGAAAGGGCAGACGGCCCGCCTGCTGCCTGCCGTGGAACGGGAACTGCGGGAGGCGGTCGAGCGGCGGGCGCGGCGGGAGGCGGAGCGCCGGTTGCGGGAGAGCGAACTGCGGTATCGCAGTCTTTGGGAGACCTCGCCGGACGGGGTGCTTGTCTGCGACGAGTCGGGCGCCATCGCCTTTGCCAATCCGGCCGCGGAACGGATGTTCGGGGTGCGCGCCGACGAACTGGCCGGGCGGACCATCCGGTCCTTGGAACCGGAGGGTGGCGGGGGACTGCAGCGGGCGCTGGCCTCGGTGGGACAGGGGGACGGCAGCGGGGCGGGACAGGTCCCGGTGGAGGGTCCGGCCCTGGGTTCCGGCGGACTCGTGCTGTTGTTGGAGGTGACCTCGAGCCGCCTGGAACTGCCGGAGCGGCGTTGGATCGTGCTGTTCGCCCGGGACATCACGGAGAAGCGGCGCAACGAAACCGCGCTGCTGGCGCGCGAGGAGCAGATGCGGGCCGCGCGGGAGATCCAGCAACGGCTCTTTCCCCGGGAGGCGCCGGTCGTTCCGGGATTCGACATTGCCGGGATTTCGGTGCCGGCCGATGCGACCGGGGGGGATTACTACGATTTCCTGACGATGCCGGACGGACAGGTCGGGTTGGTGGTGGCAGACGTCAGCGGCCATGGGTTGGGGCCGAGTCTGCTGATGGTTGAGACGCGGGGCTTGTTGCGCGGCGTGGCCCATCACTGTTCCGACCCGGCCGAGCTGGTGTCGCGGGTCAACCGGGTGATCTCCGAGGATGTCCAGGGGGAGTATTACGTGACCCTGGTGCTGATCCGGTTGGACCCGGCGACGGGGACGCTGGTGCATGCCAGCGCGGGGCATCCGCCGGCGCTGTTGCTGGATGCCGGAGGGCGTGTTCGCAGCGAACTCCGGCGCACGGGGGGACCGTTGGGTTTCGGGATGGGAGCGGCCCACCGTTCCGTCCAGCCGATCCGGATGATGCCCGGGGAGATTCTGGTGTTGTACACCGACGGCATCCTGGAGGCGCATCCCACGGCGAACGGCTTCGAAGCCGAGGGCGATTTCGGATTGGAACGGATGCTGGACGTGGTGCGGGCGCATGCGGAGCGGCCGGCTGCGGAGATTGTGCGTGCGTTGTGCGAGGCGGCGGGCCGGTATGCGGGTCCGGAGCCGATTGACGACGATCTGACGGTGGTCGTCGTGAAGGCGATGGCGCGATCCTGAGGGGCCGACGGTCATGGGGCTTCCACGGTGCGTCGCCGGAGGGTGGGTGAGGAGGCAGCGAATCGGGGGGACGAGATCCGCGAGTTCACAACCCAGGGCGCCAAACCGTTGGGGCCTCGTGGAATCCGGCCCTCGGATGCCGCGCTTTGCGAAGCCCGCACCACTCCCCACCCCTCCGGAATGCGGGGCTGCAGAATGTCCGAAAAAAGCATTGCATGGGGACACTGGATCGGCATTCTTTCCCCGCCGATTCGGCTGCATGTCGCTTCCACGGTCTGGTAGATCTTCAGGTGAACGTTGTTCAGTGATGATTCGAAACCCGGTGGTCGGGAACAGTCTGGTAAGGTCGGTTGCGCTGGGCGGCGGTTTAGATCGTTATGAACAACAAATTGTACGTGGGGAATCTCTCCTTCAACACGACTGAGAATGACCTCCACGACGCCTTTGCGGCGCACGGGACGGTCGTCGAGGCGAACCTGATGGTGGATCGTGAAACGGGTCGTCCCCGGGGGTTTGGTTTTGTGACCATGAGTTCGCCTGACGAGGCGCAGCGCGCCATCGACGCGATGAACGGAGCGTCCCTGGACGGCCGTCCGCTGACGGTGAACATCGCCCGTCCGCGGGAGGAGCGTCCCTCGGGTGGTGGTGGCGGTGGTGGTGGCCGTGGCGGTTACGGCGGCGGCGGCGGTGGCCGTGGCGGCGGCGGCGGCGGGCGCGGCCGTTACTAAGCGTCCCAAGCATCCCGTTGTTGGATTCGAGGGAGACCCGGCCGATTGGCGGCTGGGTCTCCCCTTGTTGTGCCCGGTCATCGTGAGCGTGGCGATGCCGGTTCCGGGGTGGAAGGCGGGGCAGGACTTCACGGGGACCGTCCGGTTTGCCGATCTCGCGGGGATGCCTTGGAAAGTCTTTGCGAAACGGGAGATTGTTGTTGCGGTGCCGGGCGTGCGAGGATGCGGGTCAGAGCGAGTTTTCTATGGAAGATCACATCACAGTTGAAGGGAAGATCACGACGGTTCTGCCCGGGACCATGTTCCGGGTGCAGTTGGACAACAACCACGAGGTCCTGGCGGTGATCTCGGGGAAGATGCGCAAGCGCTGGGTGCGCCTGACCACGGGGGACCGGGTCCGGATGGAGATGTCTCCGTACGATCTGGGCAAGGCCCGGATTGTCTGGCGGGTGGGTTGAGCGGGGTGGGCGTTTCGAGCTTCCCCAGCGTGGGCGGACGCACGCTTCGGGGTTGTCGTGGGAAGCTGGACTGATACGGTTCGTGAACACGTTTGCCAAACCACAGTGCCCGTGGTGACGTCGTGGACAACCTGTACCCCCCAGCCTCATGACCCCTCCAGCCGAGTCGATGCCCGAAATCGTATCTGTCCCTGAAGGAGCGCCGTCGAAGTCCGCCAAGGGGCATCCGGCGCCGTACCCCGGGATCCGGGTCACCTGCAACGGGAACTACCTGGTGGCCCAGTGGGTCGAGACGCGCATCACGGAGGGGGGCGTCTTCTATCCGATCACTCCCTCCACCGAAGGGGGGGAGATTTATCAGCAGTCCTACGCGCAGGGGGAATTGAACGTCTGGGGCCATCCGAAGGTGGCGGTCGAGGCGGAGGGCGAGCATGCGGCGCAGGGGGGAGCGACGGCGTACTCGGTGACCGGGCGGCGCACGGTGAACTTCACCTCGGGGCAGGGGATCGTGTACGCGATGGAGCAGTACTACCACGCGCCCGGGAAGCTTTCGACGATGGTCCTCGAGGTTGGGGCACGGGCGCTGACCAAGCACGCGCTCAACGTCCATTGCGGCCATGACGACTTCTACGCCGCGCTGGACACGGGATGGACGATGTTGATGGCGCGGGACGCCCAGCAGGCGGCCGACCAGGCGATCATCCTGCGCAAGGTCAACGAGCTGTCGTTGAATCCGGGCATGAACATCCAGGACGGCATGCTGACCACGCATTCCGAGCGGACCTATCTGGCACCGGAAGCGGAGCTGCTGCGGGAGTTTCTCGGGGCGCCGGACGACCTGATCGAGAGCCCCACCCCGGCGCAGCGGGAGTTGTTTGGCGAGCGGCGTCGGCGGGTTCCGCAGATGATGGATCCACGCAATCCGATCCTGCTCGGGCCGGTTCAGAACCAGGAGCATCACATGAACGGGGTGGTGGCCCGTCGGAACCACTTCAACGAACCGATTCTCGGCATGCTGGAACAGGCGTACGCCGAATTCGGGCGTCTGACCGGGCGGCATTACCATTTCCTCACCGAGTACCGGACCGAGGACGCCGACACGGTGTTTGTGTCCCTCGGTTGCGCGGCGGAGAACATCGAGGCCGCCTGCGACTATCTGCGGGGCCAGCGCAATGCCCGGGTCGGATCGATCCACGTGAATGTCATCCGGCCCTTCCCGGAGGCAGCGATCATCGAAGCGTTGCGGGGCAAGAAGTCGGTCATTGTGCTCGAGCGCACGGACGAGGGGATGGCGGGCGACAACCCCCTGGCGCGGGACATCCGGACGGCGCTGGGCAAGGCGCTCGAGGCGGCGCGGTTTGGCGGGCCGCTGCCGGCCTTGACGCCGGAGGAGACGCCCCGGTTGTTTCGCGGTGCCTATGGCATCGGTTCCCGGGATTTCCGTCCGGAACACATTCTGGGCGCCTACGAATTCGCCACGGGCCAGACGCGGCGCCGGGATGGGCGGGGTGCGGCGGAGGGGGAGACCTACATGGTGCTGGGCGTGGACCACGCCGCGGCGGTGATCAGCAAGGATACGCCGTCGCTTCTGCCGCAGGGGGCCATTGCGGTGCGGTTCCATTCGATTGGCGGCTGGGGGATGATCACGACGGGAAAGAACCTCGGGTCGATCATTGGCGACCTCGGGCAGTTCATCGCCGAGCGGTCGGCGTCGGGCGGCGCCGGCAGCCGGAGTCAGGACGAACTCCACGTCATGGCCAACCCGAAGTACGGCTCGGAGAAGAAGGGGGCCCCGACCAACTACTACCTGGTGGTTGCGCCCGAGCGGGTGCGGGTGAACTGCGAGCTGAACCACGTGGACGTGGTGCTGTGCTGCGATCCCAAGGCCTTCACCCACACCAATCCGCTCGAGGGGCTGAAGAAGGGTGGGAGTCTGGTCTGGGAATCCAGCGATTCCCCGGAGACGGCCTGGCAGCGGATTCCGGCGCAGCATCGCCGCTTCGTCCGCGAGAATGGGATCCGGGTGTTCATTCTGCCGGGATTCGACATTGCCCGCGAGGCCACCCAGCAGGCCGAACTCCAGTTGCGGATGCAGGGCAATTCGTTTCTCGGGGCGTTTTTCCGGGTGAGTTCGTTTCTGCGCGATTTCGACATCAGCGAGGAGCAGTTCCACTCGGTGGTGCGGCACCAGTACGAGAAGAAGTTCGGACGGTTCGGCGAGGCGGTGGTGGCCTCGAACATGACGGTGATGAACGGGGGCTTTTCCCGGGTTCAGGAGATCCGGTACGGGGAGATCGAGGATCCGGACCGTTCGTCGATGCGCAACGCGCCGTTGCGACCCATCGAGGCGCCGGAGCTTCCTCCCACCGCGGGGTGCGGCGATGCCACCGGCGGCGTGGCGCGACCGGCCGGGCAGACGCGCGCCCCGTTCCAGACGCTGGCCAAGTTCGACAGCGAGTTCCGGGCGGGGCTCGGCTACCACCAGCCCTCCGGAGCGCTGGCGTCGCTTGCGGTCATGGGAGCCGGCACCGGGGCGACGCAGTCCAAGTATGTCGCCCGCCGCGAGACGCCCGTGTACATCGCGGAGAACTGCACCCAGTGCATGGAGTGCATCACCGCCTGCCCGGACACGGCGTTGCCGAACACCGCGCAGGAGGTGGCGACCGTCCTTCGCACCGCAGCCATCCACTATGTGCGGGATCCGGCCGAGCGCCGGAAACTGGTGGAGGCCCTTCCGGCCCTCGAGGAACGGGCCCGGGCCCGGATGAACGAGGCGGTCAGGAAGCGGGAGAAGGTGCCGTTCAAGGACATCGTCGCGGACGAGGCGGGGCGCCTGACCGGGATGTCCGAGGAGGCGCGGGGCCAGTTCCTCGGGATTCTCGAGCAACTGCCGCTGGCCTATTCGAATGTCCCGGCCATCTACCGTTCGGTCGAACAGAAGAAGGCCGGCTCCGGCGGGCTTTTCGCCATCTTTGTCAGCGATCTATGCAAGGGATGCGGCGAGTGCGTTCAGGTGTGCGGGGATCACGACGCGCTGCGGATGACGCGGGAGACGGAGGAGTTGAACGCCCAGCTCACCACCGCGCAGATCTTCTCCCGTCTGCTGCCGGACACCCCGCAGAAGTACCTCGGTCTCTACAACGACAGCGAGCCCGAGAAATCCCGGGAGGCGGCCCTTCGCAATCACCTCATGGTGCGGCGGAACTACGAGGCGCTGGTTTCGGGCGACGGAGCCTGCGCCGGCTGCGGCGAGAAGAGCGTCCTGCGGGCCTGCACCTCGGTGACCGAGGCCTACCTGCGTCCCATCTACCACCGCAAGGCCGACCGGTTGCGCGGCAAGGCGGACCGGCTGGAACAGGAGGGTGTGGAACGGCTGGCGTCGTTGAAGGCTCGGGACGCCGCGGGTTACGAGCGGTTGCGCACCTTGTTCGCCCACATTGTGATCGGACTTGGGGGCGAGAGTGCCGAGGACACGGCGACGCGGATCGCCGCGTACGAGGCGCGGCACGGGACGATTGCGGACACGGAGATTGTGGGGGGACTGGCCGCGGTGCTGCGCCAGGACGCCTTCGATCACAAGAACCTGCAGGCGATCGACGGCCGGCCGGCGCAGGGAATGTCGGTGATGATGATGGGGGCCAGCACCGGCTGCAACACGGTGTACGGATCGACGCCGCCCTCGAATCCCCATCCGTACCCGTGGATGAACTCGCTGTTCCAGGACGGGGCGACCATTTCCTGGCTGATGGCGGAGTCGGTCATCCTGGCGCACGCCCGGCGTTCCGTGGTGCCGGAGCGGATTGCGGACGCGCTGCTGGATCGGACGGAAGGTTCCTTGACCGAGGCTGAGGCGTTCACGCTGACGCATCTGGACGACACGCTGATGACCGAGCAGGAGGTGCGGGAACTGCCGAAGGTCTGGGTCATCGGCGGGGACGGCGCCATTGGGGACATCGGGTTCCAGAACGTCTCGAAGGTCATGCTGCAGAACCGGCCGAACGTGAAGATCCTGATGCTGGACACCCAGGTGTACTCGAACACCGGCGGCCAGAACTCGGATTCCTCGACCATGCTGGGCGGGTACGACATGAACCAGTTCGGCGTGGCGTCGCAGGGCAAGCTGATCGAGAAGAAGAACGTGGCCGAGGCGTTCACCGCGGGACACGGCTCGCCGTTCGTGGCGCAGGTTTCGATGGCCAACGCGGCCAAGCTCTACAAGGCCATGCTCGATGGCGTGGAGTACAGGGGCACGGCGTTCTTCCAGTGCTACACCACCTGCCAGCCCGAGCACGGGGTGGGCGACAACATGTCCGCCGATCAGGCCCGCCTGGTGCGCGACGCCCGCGGCATGCCGGAGTTCGTCTTCAATCCTCGCAAGGGCGAGACCAGCCAGGAGGCCTTCGATCTGCGTGGCAATCCCGCCCTGGACCGGGACTGGTGGCGGACCCGTTTCGCCAGGAGCGGCGAGGAATACGACATGACGGTGGCCCATTGGGCGGTGACCGAGGGTCGATTCCGCAAGCATGTGAAGGCGATCCGCGAGGAAGAGGCGACCAACCTGGTGCCCTTCGTTGACCAGCTCTGGTTGATCACCCAGGACGACATCGTGCACCGGCGTGTGTTCGATCCGAACCACCGAAGCCACGTCCCCAATTTCGGGACCTACATTCGTGCCGAAGTGGATGGAAAACTGAAGTGCTTCGCGGTCAGCCGCCAGATGGTGCTGTTCGGGGTGGAACGGCGGAAGGCATGGCGGATGCTTCAGAGCCGGGCCGGGGTGACCAACAAGGATTACCTCGCACAGAAGGCCCTGCTCGCCCGCATCGATGCCGGGGAGGTCAGCGTCGAGGATGCCCGACGCAACCCGGCGGAACTGGCCGCCGCCAGTCTGGCCCAAGCCAACGGTGGCTGAAGGGCCGCGCCCTACGAAGCGAGGGGAATTCCGGAGCCGAGCCGTTCGACAAGGCGGAATTCGGAGCCGAACGGTTCGCACGGTTTGGGTTTGGAGCGCCTACGGATGGGTTCCCGGCATCCCCTGCCCATCTGCATAAATATAAATAATAAGACAGGCGGCTTACTGTTGATTTTGAAAGAATAAGACAGGCTAGTTTTTGTTGACATGATTCCAGATAACATGCCCGGCAAATCATTATTGACGCAGTTAATAAGCCAGGCATGCCATTATTGACGAACCGCAATCAGATCGTCCCGTGCGGTTCGATGGGTTTTCTGCGGTGCGTGCGGGGTTACCGGGCAGGAACCTGGGGTCAAAAACAAGGTGTCTGACTTGAATGGCGCTTAGTTTAGCCCCTTGAAATCCTGGGCTCGTTCTTGGGCTCGTTCTTGGGACGACAGCGATTGCGGTGGGGGATCTCCTTGTATTGGCGGCGGTGGCATGTCAGCAACGGAAAGGGTTTGGGGCGCCTCTTGATCGCACGGGGTTCCCGACGGCCCGGACGATCGGGCACAAGGTCGTGGGCCAGGACTGCCAGGAGTTGGTCCTCCAGCCGCCGGCGCTGCTTCCGGTTCCGTGCCTGTGCCAAGGCTTCGCTGAAGCGACGAACCGCATCGACCGACCCCTTGAAGCTGATTCGCTCCAATTCAATGACGCAGTTAACAAGCCAGGCAGACCATTATTGACGAACCGCGACCAGATCGTCCCCTGCGGTTCGATCGGTTTTCTGCGGTGCGTGCGGGGTTACAGGGCAGGAACCTGGGGTCAATAACTAATACTAGGTGTCTGACTCATTTGTAGGCTCGCCATGCTAAGGATTCGGGGCAGGTCCGCCCTCAGCCGCCGGAAGCGTGGTGGGGCATGGGACGATCTTCCCTGTCTTCGTTTCCGGCCGGGGAGGATCGTTGGGCCACCAGCCATTCGAAGATCGGGGAGGCCATCAGGGTGGTGACCACCGCCATGATGACCAGGGTCGCGAAGAGGGAGGGGGAGATGATGCCGCGCTGGAGGCCGATATTGATGATGATCAGTTCCATCAGACCGCGGGCGTTCATGAGGGTTCCGATGCCGAGGGCCTCCCGGTTGGAGAGTCCGGTGAGCCGGGCGGCCAGCCAGCAGGCGACGCCCTTGCCGAGGATGGCGGCGAAGAGGACCAGGCCGGCCATGGCCCACAGGTAACTGGAATCGAGCAGGCCGATCTGGGTGTTGAGTCCCGAGTAGGTGAAGAAGAGGGGCAGGAGGAGGGCGACGGTGAGGGGCTGGATACGTTCGATCAGGGAGCGGGTGACGAGACCGCGTGGCATGGCGGTGCCCATGATGAAGGCGCCGAAGACGGCATGCAGACCGATGGCATCGGTGATCCACGCGCCGAGGGCCAGCAGGACGAGGCAGAAGACGAATTCGCGGTCGGACAGGAGGCCGCGCCGTTCGATGCCGCGGGCCCAGGCTTCGAGGAGGGGCCGGATCAGGAGGAGTGTGACGGCGACGTAGGCCGCGCCGAGGGCGATATTGCGGGCGGCCTGGGTGAAGTCGCCATCGAAGCTGGCGAGAACGACGGCGAGGAGGCACCAGGCCGCGGCGTCGTCGATGGCGCCTGCGCCGAGCGCGACGGTGCCCATGGTGGTTCCGGCGAGGCCCTTGAAATGGATGATTCGGGCGAGCATTGGGAACGCAGTGATGCACATCGACGCGCCGAGGAAGACGACCGCCTCGAAGAGGGTGGTGCGATCGGGGAAGAGGTCGGTGTGCCGGTGAAAGAACCATCCGAGGAGACCCCCGAGAACGAACGGGGCCGCCATGCCGGCCACCGACACGGCCATGGCGCTGTGGAAGCGGCGGCGGACGATGTCCACGCGGAACTCGAGTCCGACCACGAACATGTAGGCAGCGAGACCCAGTTGGGAGGCGGGAAACAGGACCTTCATCGACTCCTCGGGGAACAGGCGGGCGGAGGTGCCGGCGAAGAAGAGGCCGAGGAGGGAGGGGCCGAGGAGGACCCCGGCGATCATTTCGCCGACGACCTGGGGCTGGCCGAAATGCCGGGCGATCCAACCGACCGCCTGGCAGGCGGCGAGGATGACGGCGATCTGGAGGAAGAAGAGAACGGCGAGGTCGCCATGACTCATGGCCGGCATGGGTAGCAGGCGGGGGCTTATGATGGAAACAATACCTCGCTATCAGCGTGATGCCCTGCTGTTATCACTGGACGACACCGTGGATCTGCGTCATCTCCGATATTTCCAGGCCGTGGCCGAGGAACTGAGCTTTGTCCGGGCATCGCGCCGGCTGCGGATTGCGCAACCGGCTCTGAGCCGGGCGGTGCAGGATCTGGAGCGGGAATTGGGGGCCGCGGTGCTGGAGCGGTCGCGGCACCATGTCCGGCTCACCCCGGCGGGGGCGGTGCTGCTCCGGGAGGTGGCGGTGGTGGTCGAGCGGTTGGAGGAGGGGTTGAGAAGGGTGCGTCGAACGGCCTCGGGGGAGGAGGGGGAACTCCGATTGGGGTACATCGGGCCGCCCACGGAGCCGTTCCTGGGGCGGCTGCTGCATGCCTACCGGCAGCGGCACCCGAGGGTGGCCCTGCATTTGGAGGAACGGACCCCGGAGCGGGTCTGGGAGATGGTGTCGAAGACCCGGCTGTCGGTGGCGATGACGCGGCCGGTGACGGGTCATGAGTCGCTGGGGATGCGCACCGTCTTGTTGCGCGACGAGCGCCTGGGGGTGGTCCTGCGGGAGGATCATCCCCTTGCGGGGAGGTCTTCGATGGAATGGCGGGCGCTGGCGGAGGGACCCCTGATTGTGCTGGCGCGACGCGAGGGCATGGGGTTGCACGATGCGATTCTGGGGGCCTGCCGGGCGGCGGGGTTCCCTCCGCGCCTGGCGCATACCCCCAGCCTCATCGGGACCGTCCTTACCTACGTGGCGGCCGGGGCCGGGATGGGGATCGTGACGGAATCCGTCGGGGTCCGGGATCGGGCGCTGCGGTTTGTGCCGCTGCGTCCACGGCAGACCGTCCCCCTCGTGCTGGTGTGGCATGAGGACGAGGACACGCCGGCGGTGGTGCGCTTTCGGGAGTTGGTGGTGGCGTGGAAGGTGGCGGGCCGCCTCTGGCCGGACCCCAAGGGGAGGGCAGGGGAAGGGAAGACGACGGAGGCCGTTCCTGTGGGCGGTCCGGGGGAGGAGGCCTTGGAAGAGCGCTGAGTTGCCGGCGCCTGCCTGGAGTTCACGGGTCGGGGACCACCTGGACGGTGTGGACGCGGAGGCGCCAGTCGGGCCAGGAATCGCCGGTGATCAGTTCGCCGACGGTGGCGAACCCGAAACCGCACCCGGTGCCGTACACGCTGTCGGGCGAGACATTGAAGGTCCAGACCGAGCCGTCGGGCAGGGAACGTTCCTCGGACGTTTCCAGCCGGGTCCGGAGGGAAGCGGGAGGGGCGAGGAGCAGGGCGGGACTGTCGGCGGGTTGCCAGTGGCGGTACAGACCTCGACTGGCGAGGAGGCGGCGCATGACGGGACTGAGGGCGGCCGAATGCTGGTGGGCGCGGAAGACGGCGCGAAGGCGGTGGGCCGGTCCCCGGGCGCGATCGAACATGAGGCGGGCGGCCTCGTTGCCGTACACGAAGGCACGGGCGGGGTCGTGGGCAAACTGGGGTTCGGAGGGGAGCACGGTGAAGTCGTTCCAGAGGAAACCCAGGACGGACGGCGTGGTGGGACTGGTTGGCACGAAGTCCTTGAGGTGCTCCCGGAACTGGCGGCGGGTGGCGGCGGGCTGGCGGGCGAGCCAGTCGGGGTGTTCGGCCAGGAACCGGCTCTGATCGAGCTGGCGGATCCAGTGGAAGGCAACGGGATCGGGGGCGTCCAGCAGCGGGGCAGGCTGGTAGCCGGGTTCGAGTCCGCCGTGGTTGCACTGGATGACGTCGGGGCCGCCGGCGAGGTAAAGGACGGCGGGGAGAAAGTCGTAGAGGCGCACCACGCGGCGTGGATCGACGGAGCGGCCGAATTTGGCGGCGAGTTCGGCCAGGAATCCGTAACGGGCGACCAGGTTGAGGTCTTCGTGATTGCCCCGGACGAGGACGACCTGCTCGGGATTGGCGAGCTGCAACCGCATGAGGGTGTAGAGCACCTCGACGCCGTGCATGCCGCGGTCGGTGTAGTCGCCCAGGAAGACCATCCGCACTTCCGGGCGGACGATGCGAAATCCGTCGAGGTGCCCCTCCGCCTGGAAGTGGTCGAGGCAGGCCAGGAGCGAGTGAATGTCGCCGTGCAGGTCACCTTGGATCAGGAGCCGGGAGCCGGGTGGGACGCGCAGCCGGCGGGCGAACGGGACGAAGGGGGTGTCGGATTGGAGGTAGTACGCGGCGTTGGGGTCGAGGAAGGAAGGAGGAGGGGGACCGTCGAGCCAGGCATCGGCCTGGGCCAGGGGGCCGGACCGGAACAGGTCGAGGAGTTCGTCGAGGGCGCGGTTGAATTCGGCCGGCGATCGAAGGGGGAGGAGGTGGCGGGGGGCGAGGCGCTGTCCGAGTTGACGATTGGTGGGCAGTTCGCGGCAGGCGGCGCGCCAGGCGGCGTAGTCGGGCGGCGGCGTGGCGGCTGGGGCCGCGGAAGGCCAGGCGAGCGGGACGAGGGCGAGGACGAGTGCCAGGATCAAGGGGCCAGCCTGGGGGCCGATGCGGGACGTCTTGCATCCACGGAGTTCGGCGCGCTCGGGTGATGGCGGGCGCTGGACGCAGGAAGGCGACGGCCCAAGGAGTGACGCACGAAGGTCGGCGGGCATGACGGGTTTCAAGGTTGTCACAATGGCCCTGCTGCTGGCGAGCGGTAGCGGCGCTACCGGGGCCCGGGCGGTGCATCCCGGAGTTGTGGGGAGAGGTGCGAACTCCGCCAAACGGCGCTTCGGAGGGCCGAGTTCCATGAGGCCGCAACGGTGTGGAGCGTTGGGACGAGGACTCGCGGAGCTCGTCCCTCCGGTTCGCTGGCTCGGTACCGACAACTTGGGGATGCACTGTTCCATCCGGCCGGCGGGGAAACGGTTTGATGCCCCGGGCCGGGTCGGCGATGGTGCCCGGGTCAGCCGATGAAACCCCAGGTCAAGATTGGATTGTATGTCGTCACCGCACTCGGGACGCTGGTGTTCGGGATTCTCTTCTTCAACGCGTGGCGTGGGATGGGCGAACCGGCACCAAGGACGCCGTCAGTGGCGCCGTCCGTGACGCCGGAGAGGGAGGTGGTGCCGATGGAGGGTTCCGGGGTGATGACCGGACGGGGGTTGGGTCGGATGATCGGCTGGGGACTATTGGCGGTGGTTTCGGTGGTGGGGTTGGGGGCGTTGGCGGCCTACGACATCACCCAGTACACCGCGAACCGGACTGGGGAGGCGTTGTTCGATGACGAGGGGGAGGAGATTGGTGAGAGCACCTACGAGCAGGTGGAGAAGGCGTATGGCGAGGGCGATTATCTGGAGGCGATCCGGTTGCTGCGGGAGTTCATCAGGGAGAAGCCGCAGGCCGTGCACGGGCAGATCCGCATTGCGGAGATCTACGAGAAGGATCTGAACAATCCCCTGGCGGCGGCCCTGGAGTACGAGGAGGTGTTGCAGCGCACCTTCGATCCGGAGCGGAAGTCCTGGACAGCGATTCACCTGGTGAACCTTTACAACCGCCTGAACAAGCCGCAGCAGGCCGTGGCGCTGATGCAGCGGGTGGTGGCGGAGTTCCCCGAAACGCCGGCGGCGGCCAAGGCCCGCGATCGTCTGGAAGCCTCCGGCATCGAGTTGACCGGATCGGCGGAAGCGCCGGAGGGTGGCGGCGGTCATCCTCCGGATCCGGAACCGCCCTCGAATCTTCCCCCTGGATTCAGGCCGCGGGGGGGGTGAGGGGCGGGCCGGTCCCGGTGGTTTCCGTTCCGACAACGTCGGCGCCACCGTTCGTCCCGGCGTCCTGAAGGGATTCCCAGCGATCCTTGCGGACGCCACGCCAGGCAGCCGGATGCTCCCGCCTCGACCAGGTATGCTGGCGGACGCCATCCCCATCGCAGCGGGTGGCGTGGGCATGGGCCTTGTCCCATCCGGGGCGCCCGAGCAGGCGCCAGGCCCCGCGCGGCAGGGGAGGGGGCGGACGGCGGTCCAGAACGAGATAGCTGAGCGGGACACTGCGCAGATCGATGCCGAGTCGTTGACCGAACCGGGCCCAGAACGGGTCGGTGAACACCCCGGGCGGCGGTGTGGCAAAATGGTGGCACCAGTCGGATTCCCGCCCGGGGGCCAGCAACCCGCAGGGACGGGCATGCACGCACGGCGCGACCGGATGAAACATGGGGGTGAGGCGTTCCCGAACGGCGACGAGCGTGCGCGCGACCGGTGGCGTGCCCGGTTCGATCCAGAGGATGGCGTCCGCCCGGGTGAGCGTCGCGACCAGCGCCTCAACCTGGCCGGACGTCAGTTCGGTGAGGACATGACTGACCAGGGCGACAGCCATGCCGGGAGGATTCGAGCTGGTGCGGACCGTCAATCCGGGAAAGCGCGTCCGGGCCCGGGTCGAGGCGTATTCGAGGGCTCCTGGGGATCGATCGTGAAGCCACAGCACGCGTTGCGGGTCGGTGCCGTGCCGTTCGAGGAAGACCCGCCCGGCGATGCCGGTGCCACAGCCCCAATCCAGGACGTCGCCCCCGGGGGGGATCCAGCCGCGCCGGGCGAGGTCGTCGAGGACGAACGCCCATTTCCAACCGATGCGCTGGGCGAAGGTGGCGTCGTAACCCGCCAGTTCGGCGTCACTGCTCCAGTAGTCGTGATGGCCGGCGGTGCCGGAGAGGAACCGTTCGCGCAGGCGATCGAGGGTGGCCCAGTCGGGGGCGGGATCCGGTGTCGTCATGGGCAGGGGGTCAGGAGGATCCGCCGAGGGAATTGTCCGGGAGTTCTCTTCCGGGGAGGACTTTTCAGGGCGCCACGCTTCGCCGTAGCCATGCAACAAGGTCGGGCGCGCTGGCTTGATTTTTTCGGATCAGGGGGCCTCCCCAGGATCCTCCCGAAATCCCTCCGCGCGAGCCAGCAGGGGATCGAGGGCGTGGTTCTGAACTCCGAGGAAGGTCTTGAGCGAAAGGATCTGCTGGCGGAGGGCGGGTTCCTGGAACGGGGTGGACTGGCGGACACCGGCAAGGAGGAGGTTTTTCGGGGTGTGTTCCGAGGCGACGAACTCGATGGCTTTCACGCGGTACCCGGCCCATTCGAGGAACAGGGCGCGCAATCCGTCGGTGGCCCATTCGGCGAAGCGTTCGGCCATGATGCCGTGGCGCAGGATGGGCGCGAGGGGTTCGGGGCGGCCCAGTTGGGGACGGAGTTCCCGATGGCAGCAGGGGGAGACGATGAGGAGGCGGGCGCCAAGGTCGATGCCGCGCCGGATCGCGTCGTCGGTGGCGGTGTTGCAGGCGTGGAGGGCGATCAGGATGTCGAGAGGGGGAAGGACGGCGCCGGCGATGTCGCCCTCGATGAATTGAAGGCCGGTGAGATCGAGGCGCCGGGCGGTGGCGTTGGCGTCATGGACGAGTTCGGGACGCGCTTCCACGCCGAGCACTTCTGCCGGGAAGGCGCGCTGACGTCGGAGCAGGTGCCAGGCGGCGAAGGTGAGGTAGCCGCGGCCGCAGCCCATGTCGGCGACGCGCAGCGGAGCGCCGGCGTGCCAGCCGGCATCGCGGACCAGGTGATCGAGGATCTCGGTGTAGCGGAGGATCTGGCGGTGTTTGTCGGCGCGGCTGGGCAGGACCCTGCCGTCGGCATGGGTCAGGCCGAGGGCGTGGAGCCAGTCGTTTGCGGTGGTGTCGAGGGAGCGGTGCCGGGGGCGGTCGTGCGTGGCGGGCGGCACGGGGCGGGGCGGGGCCTTGTGGGCGACGAGGCGCGGGGGCCGTCCGGGTGCCAGCGAGAGTTGCCAGTCGCGGCGGGTGGTTTCGAGCAGGGCCGCCCGGAAGCGGCCCGCCAGTTCCCCCGCCACCCACGCGGGGAAGGCGTCGGGGGGGAAATTGCGGGTGCTGTCCCGGGTCGGTTCGCGAAGGGTCACCGACAGCGCGGCCTCCCCCCTCAATTGAATGGGCCGCGCCTCGGTCCGGACCAGCGGGGTGAGCGCCGGGTCGGGGCGGGAGAGGACCAGGCGGACGAAGGTCTCCTCCGCGAGGGCGTCGCGGACCCGGTCGAGGAAGCGGTCTGCCGGCGACCCGGGCGATGCGGATGCCAATGGGCCGCCGGCTTCGGGGTTCGCTGGGGGGGGCGTCACGATCCGGGTCCGGTCAACGCGGGGCGACCACCTGGACCAGCAGGTCGTTCATGCGTTGGAGGAGGGCCTGGGGATCTTCGAGGAGGCCGGCACCGAGGCGGGCGCTGTCGAACAACTGCTCGGCGACCTTGGCGGCGAGGGGGGCGTTGGAGTGGCGGAGCGACTCGAGGCCGACGATGACGGGATGGCGGGGATTGATTTCGAAGTCGAGTCTGGCGGCGGGGGCATCGGCTTCGGGCTTCATGGCGCGCATCAGGCGCCGCATCGAGGAGGTCATGCCCTCGTCGCTTTCGAGGACCACCGCGGGGCTGTCCACCAGGCGGCGGGAGGTGCGGACCTCACCGACGCGGTCGCCGAGGGATTCCTTGACGAAGTTGCCAAGGAGCCGGGCGGTGTCGTCATCGAGGCCGCCCTCGGCTGGGGGATCGAGTTTGAGGTCGGCCTTCTCGGCGGACTTGAGGGGTTTGCCGCCGAACTCGTGGAGATGCTCGAAGACGAATTCGTCGACGGGTTCGAAGGTGAAGAGGACCTCATGGCCGAGGGCCTTGAAGGCCTCGAAGTAGGGGCTGGCCTCGGCGGCGGCGCGGTTGGGGGCGCTGAGGTGGAAGATCTCCTGCTGGCCGTCCTTCATGCGGGACACGTAGTCGCCGAGGGAGGTGGTCTGGCCGGCGGGGGTGAAGGAGGACTCGAAGCGGAGAAGTTTGGCGAGGGCCTCGCGGTGTTCGAAGTCGGTGATGACGCCCTCCTTGAGGAAGCGGCTGTGGGCGGCATAGACCTTGGCGAAGGTTTCGGGCTCCTTTTCGGAGAGTTCGGCGAGGAACTTGAGGAAGCGCGCGGTGAGGACGCGGTTGAGTTTCCGGAGCAGGGCGCTGTCCTGCATGGTCTCGCGGGAGATGTTGAGGGGCAGATCGTCGGAATCGACCACGCCCTTGAGGAACCGGAGCCAGTCGGGGAAGAGGTCCTTGGCCTTGGCCTGGATGAGGACCTTGCGGCAATGGAGGTTGACCTCGGACTCCGACTTGCCGAGGCCCATGGTTTCGAGGTTGCGGCCGGGGATGAACAGGAGGGCCTGGATGGCGAGGGGGGCGTCGGCGTTGAAGTGCAGTCGTGCGAGGGGCGGTTCGGGGTCGTGCCCGATGAACTCGTAGAACTCCTTGTACTCCTCCTCCTTGATCTCCGATTTCGGGCGCGCCCAGAGGGCTTGAACGGTGTTGATGGGGCTGTCGTTCAGCTTGATGGGGAAGGGGACGAAGTTGGAGTAGCGCTTGATGGTGCGCTGGACCTGCCAGTTTTCGGCGAACTCCTTGGCGTCCTCCTTGAGGTGGAGGACCACGCGGGTGCCGCGGGGCAGTTCCCCGGCCGGTTCGATATCGTAACCGCCTGCTCCGTCCGAGACCCAGCGCCAGCCGGAGGCGTCGGGGGCATGGCCGCGGGTCAGGACCTCGACCTTCGACGCCACCATGAACGCCGAGTAGAAGCCGACGCCGAACTGGCCGATGAGGTTGAGGGCGGGCTTCTCCCTGGCCTCGGCCAGCTTCTGGAAGAACGCCTTCGAACCCGAATGGGCGATGGTGCCGAGGTTTTCGACCAGTTCGTCCCGGGTCATGCCCACCCCGGCGTCGGCGATGGTCAGGGTCCGGGCCTGGTCGTCGGTGGTGAGATGGATTTCGAGGGGCCGTTCCGGTTCATGCACGACCTGCCCGGAGGTTTGAAGGAAGCGGATTTTTTCGAGGGCGTCCGACGCATTGGACAGCAATTCCCGGAGGAAGATCTCGCGGTCGGTGTAGAGGGAATGAATGACGATGTCGAGGACCCGCTGGATTTCGGCCTGGAACGTATGATGCTCGCTCTGACTCATGGGCGATGGACCTACGGAAACGGCGTTCGGCGGTCAAGTCTTGGGGTGGTGCATTCCTGGGTTATGGGTGAGGAGGCAACGCTTCGGAGGCGATGAATCGGAGGGACGAGCTCCGCGAGTCCTCAATCCAATGCACCACTCCCTTGCGGCCTCGTGGAACTCGGCCCTCCGAATACATCCCCCGCTTCGCTGCCTGCGATTTACGGCCTCCTCACCCAGAACTCCGGGATGCACCGATAACGAACTTGTCAGGGTTGTGTCACGGGGCCTAGCGTGCGCGCCGCCGCGCCGAGGGTGGCGGACAACTGCTTGAAACGACCGATTCACGTTCTGGGTGCGGGGGGCATTGGGGTGGCTCTGGGCTGGTCGCTGGCGCGGGCGGGTTGCGAGGTGCTGATGGTGGAGGCGCTTCTCGAGAAGGTGGCGGCCGGGCGGTCGGCGGGCATCGAGGTGGTGGGGAGGCCGGCGGCGCAGATCGAGATTATCCGGTTCGAGCATTGGGAGCCTTCGGACGAGGTGGTGACGCTGCTGTGCACGAAGACCTACGACAATGCGGCGGTGCTGGCGCGGCTGGGGGACGGGATGCGCCTGGTGCCGGTGCAGAACGGGTTCGATCCTGAGCTGGATCGGTGGGGACATGCGGGGGAGGGGATTGCGTCGTTTGTCTCCGAGTGCGAGCGGGACCGTCCGGTCACACGGATCACGCGGGCGGGGAGCCTCCATTTGGGGCCGCGCCGGGGGATGACCGGAGAGGAGCGGGCGGACCTGATGGAACTGGCGGAGGTGCTGGAGGCCGGGGAGCTGTTCCGGGTGGAGTGGGTGGAGGATATCCGGCCGTACAAGGCGACCAAGCTGATGTATAACGCAGCCGTTTCACCGCTGGCGGCGGCGGCGGGGGTGGACAACGGGGAACTGCTGAGGGACCGGCTGGCGCGGCGGTTGTTTTTTGCGTTGCTGCGGGAGAACTACGGGATTCTCAAACACGCCCGGATTCCGCTGGCGCGGATCGGGCCATTTCACCCGGACACCGTTTCCCGGATCCTGGGGACGCCGGGGTTGCCGGAGCTGATGGGGCATTTTTTCCGGCCTTCGTTGCGGGGGACGTATTGCTCGATGGCGCCGGACATGGCCGGGGAGCAGACGGAGGTTCAGGCGTACAACGGGCATCTCATTCGGCTTGCTGGGGACTTTCCGTGTCCGCTGAATCGCGCCGTCTTGAGCGTGGTGGAGACCATCATTCGGGAGCGGTTGCGTCCGGCGCGGGAGCGGTTGCTGGCGGTGGAGGCGTTGTGGCGTGGGGGGGGCGGCGGATGAATCTGGTCACGGGCGGGGCGGGGTTCATTGGATCGCATCTGGTGGGGCAGTTGGTGGAAGCGGGCCGGCCGGTGCGGGTTCTGGAACGGCACCGGGCTCCCGTGGATCACCTGCCGCTGGACCGGATTGAACTGGTCCGGGGTGACATTCGCGACGAGCGATCGGTGCGGGAGGCGACGCGGGGTTGCGAGTACGTGTATCACCTGGCCGCGGATCCGAACCTGTGGCGGCGGGAGCGAGACGGGTTTGAGGCGGTGAACCATGTGGGCGCGGTGCAGGTGATGCGGGCGGCGCTGGAGAACGGGGCGCGACGGGTCCTGCACACCAGCACGGAGAGCATTCTGACGTCGCCTGAATTCGAGGGCGGTCCGGTCGAGACGGTCCGGTTCCGGGAGAAGGACATGCTGGGGCCGTACTGCCGGAGCAAGTATCGCGCAGAGGAGGCGGCGTTCCGGCTGGCAGCCGAGGGGGCGCCGGTGGTGGTGGTGAGTCCGACGCTTCCGGTGGGGCCGGGCGACCGGCATCAGACGCCGCCGACCCGGATGAGTGTGGCGTTCTGCCGGGGGGAACTTCCGGCCTACCTGGAATGCCGCTTCAACCTGGTCGATGCGCGCGACGTGGCGCGGGGGATGATCCTGGCGATGGATCGGGGTCGGACCGGGATCCGGTATCTGCTCGGTGGCGAGAATTACCGGTTGACCGACTGGCTGCGAATTCTCGGGGAGGAGGTGGGTCGTTCGCTCCCCAAGTGGAAGGTTCCCTACGCGGTGGCGCTGATGGCGGCGTGGGGCAGCGAGTGGTGGGCGAACCAGGTGACGGGAAAAATGCCGATGGCAACGGTGACGGGGGTACGCCTGACGCGGCGCTGCATGCAGTTCGATCCCTCGGCCAGCCTGGCCGAACTCGGGTTGGAGCCGCGTCCGATCCGGGAGTCGGCGCGGGACGCGGTGGCCTGGTATCGGCAGTTGGGGTGGGTTTGAGGGCTGAAACCTGAGACCGGAAACCTGAACCTGAAGCCTGAAGCCTGAAGCCTGAAGCCTGAAGCCTGAAGCCTGAGGGCTGGGGGCGTGGAGGTGACGCGGGGTGCGCGACGTTGACGCGAGAGGGGGTGCTGAATGGCCGAGAGGGAAGGCTCTTGCGGGGGATGCACGGGGTGGATTCGGCTGGAATGGGTGGTGCTATCCGTGTTCCAGGACTTATGAGCACCAAGACGAGATATGTATTGGGTGGGGTTGGGATGGGGGTGATCGCACTGGCTTTGGTGGTGGTAGGGATGGCCGTGGGGACCGGCCGTGAGTCGGGAACCCTCCACGCCGTCCGGTGGATGGAGGCCGTGAAAGCTTACGGCGAATCGATGCGCCAGGAAGGACAGGAGGTTCCCGCCGAGGTGACGCTGTCCGAATTGATCCGAAGGGGCTTCCTTTCGGAGTCGGACGCGGGGGATCTGCTGGGGATGGAGGTGACATTGCGCATCCATGTCGATGAGACCCAGCCGGGTGAGGTCCTGGCCAAGGTGGTACTTCCGGACGGCAGCACTGTGGTGGCACTGGGGGATGGCAGTGTGCAGCCGATGCGGCGTTGATGGGACCTCGCCAACAACGACGTCGTCCAAAGGCCCCAGCGGAGGAAATTGCAGCCGGTGCATCAATCGGCTGGCACCATCCAGCCCCACGGCAGCGTCAGGATGCCGGTGTCCAGCGGGCGGATCGGATCCCGGTGTCGTGCTAACTGCTGAGGGCGAGCTGGAGGGAGCGGAGTTCCTCGTCCACGAGGGCCGGGTCGGCGAGGGTTTGGGCGATTTCATCCCGGAGCAGATCGCGGTACCGGCGGCGGAGGCGATGGACGGCGACGCGGAGGGCGCCTTCGTCGAGGCCGAGTTCCCGGGCGGCTTCGGCGTAGGTCCGGCCTTCGGCGCCGAAGGTGAGGAAGCCCTTGGCGTGCTGGAAGAGGCGATCCCTGTCTTCGGAGGCGCATTCGGCTTCGAGGCGGTTCACGACGCGCTGGAGTAGGGCGAGGGCCCAGGCGCGGTCGAAGAGGGGTTCGGGCGGGGTGGGGTCGGGCGGTTCGAGATGGTAGCGACCTTCGGCATCCTGCCAGTCGAGGGAGAGATGGGGGATGCCGCCGCCGCGTTTCTGGCGCTGGGAGCGGTCCCATTCGTTGGCGAGGAAATGCTTGAGGGAGGCGAGGAGAAAGGCCCGGAAACGTCCGCGTTGGGCGTCGAGTCCATCGAGGTCGTTCCGTTCGAGGAAGCGGGCGAAGAACGCCTGGACGAGATCTTCGGCGTCCTCGCGGGAACGGCCCTGGCGTCGGACATAGGCGTAGAGGGGGTACCAGTAGGCGCTGCACAGTTCGGCCAGGGCCTGGTCGGACTGGGGGGAGGATTTCCGGCCGGCGGAGAGCACCAGGGTCCAGCGGGTGGTGGCGAAGCAGTCGGCCCGCGGGCGGGCGTCTTGAGCGGAATCGTTCATGGGAGGGGGCGTCGGAGAGCGGGGCGGATCAGGGGCGGACGGGATCCAGCCGGATGTTCTCGAAGCGGAACCAGTGGATGGGTCGCACCTGGACCTGGAATTCGCGGATGCGGGCCAGCGGCAGATCGCGAAAGGCGAAGGTCCAGACTTCACCATCGGTGGCGGGGGTGCCGTCGCCGTCGGTGTAGGGATGGGGGGTTCCCTCATGATCGAGGGCGACGACGCGGGTTTTCCAGCGTTGATCGTCGGTCGCCAGGAGCACGGTGATCTGGGCGGAACCGTTCGACTCGGTGGCGCGGTGGACGGCGGCGGTCCAGCGGGGATGGCCGGGGTGCCGGAACTGGGTGCTGGAACGTTCTTCGGGGAGGTGGGTGGTGATGGTGTTCCAGGGGCCGAAATCGAGTCCGACGCGGAGCGTGGTGGACCGTAGCGAAGGGGGAAAGGCGGCGACCAGCGGCCAGGCGCCGTCGATGGGGCCTTCGGGTCCGAAGACGGTTCCACCGCCGGAGTGGGGGGCGGGAGGATCGAAGGTGAAACGGGTTCCGGACGCCCCCTGGGGGAGGTCCATGAGGCGCAGGACGAACTGGCGGGTGCGGGCTTCGAATTCCGTGAAGACGGTGCCGGCGGGGGAGAGGACGAAGTGCTGGTTTTCGAGGGGCGTGCCTTGGAGGCTCCACCAGCGGTCGTCGGAGGAACCGCCTTCGCCAATGGCGAGGAGTTCGACGGTGCCGCCACCGGGGACCGGGGCGACATGGGTTCCCCGGGCGGGGTCGGCGTGGGCGGGAACCTCTCGAACGGTATTGGGCGAGTTCCGTTGAAGGAGAGGATTGATGACATCGCGCTTGAGGAAGTGGAGACCGACGATGGCCAGCGCGAGTGCGGCCCAACCGGCGAGATTGCGGGCGGACAGGGCGGGTCGTTCGGGGGGCAGGATCCGGGTGCCCTGAGCGGTGAGGACGGTTGGGGGATCGGGCCGGCGGAGGGTGTGTCGGATTCCAAGGACGATGGTTGCGACAGCGAGCAAGGCGGCGGTGCGCGGCATCGTGTGGGGAACGCCGGTCGCGAGGTGAATGGCGGCGAGCGCGACGGCGCTTGCCCCGAGGGCTGTGGCGAGGGCGGTGAGCGCGCCGGAAAAGGAGACTTCCCGTTCGCCGTCCCGCTCGATCACCACGGGGATTCCGGCCCAGTGGAGTGTCCGAGGCGGGGTGGGTGAGGATGGACCGGGCGATTCGGCGGCCGGGGGGGCACTGGCGTGGGAACCTGCGCCGGGGCTGGGTGTGCCGGCCATGGTGGAGAGCTGGGTCTTGACCTCGCCGGCGCGCTGGTAGCGGCGTTCCGGATCGTTTTCGAGGGTGCGGAGGACGATTTCGTCGAGGCGGACATCGACTTCGACCTTGCGGGACGGGGGCGGGAATTTCCCGAGGGGCAGGTCACCGGTCAGCATTTCGTAGAACACCACGCCGAGGGAGTAGATGTCGGCGCGATGATCGACGGTGAGGGGGCGTTCGACCTGCTCAGGGGCCATGTAATGGGGCGTGCCCATCACCTGTCCGTCGGCCGTGAGGCGGGCTGCCGAGGTGTCGGTGTCGAGAATCCGGGCGAGACCGAAGTCGGCGATCTTCACGCGGCCGCGGCGGTCCACGAGGATGTTCTCGGGTTTGATGTCGCGGTGGACGACGCCTTCGTCATGGGCGTACTGGAGGGCGTCGCAGATCTGGGGGACGATCTGAAGGGCTTCGCGGGGGGAAAGGCGGCCGGCCTGCTGCAGTTGGCGGAGGTTGGTGCCATCGACGTACTCCATGATGAAGTAGTGGAGGCCCTGGGTCTGGCCGAACTCGTGAACGGCGACGATGTGGGGATGGCTGAGGCGGGCGAGGGCGCGGGCTTCCCGATTGAAGCGCTCCGTGAATTGGGGGGCGTCGGGGCCACCGCGGGGGAGGATCTTGAGGGCCACCAGGCGGTCGAGGGCGGGTTGGCGGGCCTGATAGACCGCGCCCATGCCGCCGGCACCGAGTGGACGGAGGATTTCGAGGTTGGGAAAGAGGGCGGCAATTTCTTCGAGGTGAAACCTGAAACCTGAAGGCTGGGACCTGAAACCTGAAGGCTGAGGCCTGAGGCCTGAGGGCTGGGACCTGGAGGCGGAGGGGGGTTCGGCGCCACCGGCGAGGAGGCAGCGGGGACAGAGGCCGGCCGGGGCGGCGGCGGGGACGGGCTGGCCGCAGGTGGGGCAGGGCCGGTTCGGATTCACGGGTGTGTTCATGGACAGGATTGAGCTTCCTGCCGGGCCTCAGAAGCATTTTTCGGAGGGCGTTACGGGAAAAACTGAAGGATGAGGCCTGAGGCCTGAAACCTGAAACCTGAGACCTGAGACCGGAAACCTGAGACCGGAGACCTGTGGGAGAGGATGGAGTTGGAGGACAGTTATGAGGGGAGGAAGAGCGACCTGCGGGCTCGGACGAAAGGGTTTGCAGGGGGGGTGATCCGGTTGTTCAGGGAGCTGCTGTAGAGCGGGTGGAGGTGGTGGTGATCGGGAGGCAATGGCTCCGGTCTGGGACTTCTGTGGCGGCGAATTATTGGGAGGCGTCGCGGGCACGATCCGATGCCGAGTTCAAATGGAGTTCAGGAATAGGCGGATCATACGCGGAGACGCCAAGACGCGAAGGGAGACCGGCATAGTTCGCAGCGCCCATCATGTGGCGGTGATGACTCGCGGAGCTCGTCCCTCCGATTGGCTGCCTCGTCACCTGCAATTCCGGGATGCGCCGGAGGGCGGAGGGGTGGGACCGCGGATGTCCCATGGGGTGTGGGAGGATGGGGGCATGGAAACGATATTCTGTCGGTTGGGGGATCCGGTGTGGGTCTGCGAGCGGGAGCGGTATCCGCTGCCGCGGGGATTGCGGGCGGGGCAGCAGGTGACGGTGCTGGGGTTTCTGCCGGCGCAACGGATGGTGGGGGCGGGCGGACGGCGGTTTGTGGTGTCGATGTCGAACATCCGGTGTTCGGAGGTTCGCTCCGGCGATGAGGGCGGGGAGGGGGTTGAGATGGGGGATGGGGAGGGGATGGGGAGGGGATGGGCGTTGGGGGACCGGGGGAGGAGGAGGCGATTTAATACGTACAGGTAGCATTTGCGGTTGCGGTTGGGATCGGGCCGGGCACATTCGGCGGGTCGGTGCGCGGCCGGGGGTCGGTGGCGCCCGGGCAAGGCATCATGAGCAGCATCACCGTCGCCCCTCGTCCTGCTGGCAGCGCGCTCCCTCCGATTCAGAAGGAGACCACAGCCGGGAACTACTTCGTGTCAAACTATCCGCCGTTTGCGTTCTGGAAGCCGGAGGCGGTGCCGGAGTTTCACGCGGCGTTGGAGCGTCCGCCGGCGGCGGACCGGCCGCTGGGGGTGTATGTGCACATCCCATTTTGCCGGAAGCGGTGTCATTTCTGCTATTTCAAGGTTTATACCGACAAGGATTCGCAGGAGATCCGGGGTTATCTGGAGGCGTTGTTGAAGGAGTTGGAGGCGTATGCGGCGAAGCCGTTCGTGGGGGGGAGGCGTCCGCGGTTCGTGTATTTCGGGGGCGGGACGCCGAGTTACCTGTCGGAGGCGCAGTTGCGTTCGTTGATGGAGGGGATGCGGCGGAGTCTGCCGTGGGACGAGGTGGAGGAGGTGGCGTTCGAGTGCGAGCCGGGGACGCTGACGGACCACAAGTTGAGGGCGATCCGGGAGATGGGGGTGACGCGGTTGAGCCTGGGGATCGAGCATTTCGACGACCGGATTCTGGAGATCAACGGGCGGGCGCACCGGTCGAAGGAGATCGAGCGGGCGTATGGGTTTGCGCGGGAGATCGGGTTTCCGCAGATCAACATCGATCTGATTGCGGGGATGGTGGAGGAGACGGAGGAGAAGTGGCGGATGGCGGTGGCGAAGACGTTGGAACTGGGGCCGGACTCGGTGACGATCTACCAGATGGAGGTGCCGTACAACACCGGCATCTACCGGCAGATGAAGGCGGAGGGGAAGCTGACGGCGCCGGTGGCGGATTGGGAGACGAAGCGGCGCTGGGTGGATTACGCCTTCGGGGAACTGGAGCGGGCGGGATACACGGTGGGGAGCGCGTACACGGCGGTGAAGGACAAGGAGCGGACGCGGTTCGTGTATCGGGACGAGTTGTGGCGGGGGGCGGATCTGCTGTCGGTCGGGGTGGCGAGTTTCGGGCACATCAACGGGACGCACTACCAGAACGTGCATGATTTCCAGCCTTACCTGGACCGGGTGGCGGCGGGGGAGTTCCCGGTGTACCGGGCCCTGACGCCGGGTGACGACGAGCGGTATATCCGGGAGTTCATCCTGCAACTGAAGCTGGGGAATGTGAGCGCGGGATATTTCACGGAGAAGTTCGGGGAGGATCCGAGGGTCCGGTTTGCGGCGCCCCTGGCGACGCTGGAGTCCTGGGGGTACCTGGTCCGGGGGGAGGGGGATCGGTTGGGGATCACGCGGGCGGGGTTGCTGCAGGTGGACCGGTTGCTGCACGAGTTCTTTCTCGAGGAGCACCGGACAGGTCGTTATGCGTGACGCGGGCGGGACGGGATGAGGTCGAACCCGAGCCAGGAATCCGGAGGCATGAAGCGCGTGGAGGAGTGCGACGGGGCGGGACGGCAGGCGGCCGACGTCGGGGCGATCTTCCCGCTGAATTCGTTCTACGAGCGCTCGGGGGTGGTGTTGCCACGGTTCGAGGTGATCCCGGGAACGTCGGTTCCGGAACCGTACCGGGGTCTGCTGGTGCATGACCGGGACATGACGCCGACGCTGGAGGGGCACTACGGGGGGGACATCCATATCGAGGTGCTGGGGCGGGAGCGTCAGGGGGCGGTGTATTTCCGGGAGGTGATCCTGCGGCTGGACACCGATGGCCGGGCGGTCGAATTCGGGGCGAACCGGATTGAACTGGACCGGCTTCCGAGCCTGGTCCGGCGGTTGGTCCTGGAGGAGCAATTGCCGCTGGGACACCTGCTGAAGGCGCACGAGGTGGCGCATTGGGGAAGGCCGGGCGCGTTCTTCCGGGTGGAGAGCGACGCCTTGATGAACCGGGCGTTCGGATTGAGCGGGGCACGGATGCTGTATGGCCGGCGCAACACGCTGCGCGATCCGGAGGGGAGGACGATGTCGGAGGTGGTGGAGATTCTGCCGCCTTGAGAAAGGGTGGGAAGGGGGGCTTGCAGGGGGAGCGAGCGCGGTCATGGCTGGAGACGCTGAATTATGAGCATGAACACTGAGCGAGAATGGGACGTGCTGATTGTGGGGGCCGGCCCGTCGGGCAGCGCGGCGGCGACGATCCTGGCCGGGCACGGGCACCGGGTGCTGGTGCTCGAGCGGGAACGGTTTCCGAGGTATCACATCGGCGAATCGATGATTCCGTTCACCAATCTGCCGATGCGGCGGTTGGGATTGATCGAGCGGATGGAGCGGTCGGCGTTTGTGCGAAAGTTCAGTGTCCAGTTCGTGCAGCCGAACGGGAGCGCTTCCCAGCCGTTTTACTTCTTCACGCGGTACGGGACGGAGGTGGCTCAGACCTGGCAGGTGGTGCGGTCCGAATTCGACCAGACCCTGATGGAACATGCGCGGTCGCGGGGTGCCGAGGTGTGGGAAGGGGTCGAGGTGAAGGCGTTGCTGCGCGAGGGGGGGCGGGTGGCGGGGGTGCGGGTGAAGGACGGGACGGGTGAGGAACGGGAGTTGAGGGCGCCGATGACGATCGACTGCACGGGCAAGGAGGCGTTCAGCGCGGTGCGTCAGGGCTGGCGGGTGAAGGATCCGAAGCTGAACAAGGTGGCGGTGTGGACCTATTACGAGGGGGCGGCGCGGGACGAGGGGATCGACGCGGGGGCGACCACGGTGGCGTTTGTGCCGGAGAAGGGGTGGTTCTGGTACATTCCGCAGCACGAGAACCGGGTGAGCGTGGGGGTGGTGGCGGAGGGGCGGTACCTGACGCGGGGCGGGGTGAAGGATCCGCGGGCGATCTTCGAGCGGGAGATCGGGGAGAACAAATGGATCGAGCGGCACCTGGCCCCGGGACGGCAGGTGGGGCCGCATTACCTGACCAGCGAGTACTCGTTCCATTCGCGCCATTGCGGGACGGACGGGCTGCTGCTGGCGGGGGATGCCTTCTGTTTTCTGGACCCGGTGTTCTCATCGGGGCTGATGCTGGCGCTGAAAAGCGGGGTGGCGGTCGGGGATGCGGTGCATGAGGCGCTGGCGGAGGGGGATCTTTCCGCGGATCGGTTCCTCCCGTATGCACGGACCATGCGGGAGGGGATCGAGAACATGCGCCGGCTGGTGTACGCGTTTTATGAGAAGGAGTTCTCGTTCAAGCAGGTGATCGACCGGTATCCGGAACTGGCGGCGGACATCACGGACTGCCTGAGCGGGGATGTGAACAAGGATTTCTCCCGGTTGTGGGCGGCCATTGCGGAGTTTGTCGAGGTGCCGGAGGCGTTGTCGTTGGGGGATCCGCATCGGCCGGAGCCGTCGGAGGGCCGGGAGGTGGGCGAGCGGGCACCGGTGGCGACGGCGGCCTGAGAGGGGCGATGCAGACCGCGAGGGAGGATTCGGCCGGGAACGGCGTGAGTTCCCTGGCGCAGGCGGAACCGGGTTCAACGGTGCGCGTGCGGGCCGTAACCGCGCCGCCGGAGGTGGCGATCCGGCTGCGGGAGCTGGGGTTTTGCGAGCGGCAACGGGTGCGGCTGCTGACCCGGCACACGCAGGTGATCTGCCTGGTGTGCAATGTGCGGCTGGGGATCAGCCGGGAGCTGGCGGGGATGATTGAAGTGGAGCGGGTGGATGGGGTTTGGAAGGAGGAACGACCATGAGCGAGGCGTTGCAGCCGTTGAGTTCGTTGCCCGTGGGGACGGACGGGCGGGTGATGGAGATCGGGATCGAGGCGGGGGACCGGGCGCGCCTGATGGAGATGGGGGTGCTCGTGGGCACCCGGATCAGCGTGGTGCGCTTCGCACCGCTGGGGGATCCGGTGGAGATCAAGGTGCGGGGATACCACCTGTCCCTGCGGCGGCACGAGGCGGACCGGATCCTCGTCCGCCCGGCCGGCGGGGGGACGTGAATCGAAGAGGACGACCGTGTTCAATGCCCTGATGGAATGGCGGGCCACGGTGGGCCATTGGGAGGTGTCGGGCCCATCCCGCTTTCTAAGCCGTAGCCATGCAGCAAGGTCGGAGGCGCTGGCTTGATCTTTTCGGGCAAAAGCTTCGTCGTTCGCTCGTTACGTATCTCGGTTCCGATACGCGCCTCGCTCACTCCTCGTCTTGCCCGAAAATCTGCGGCGCCATCGCTTTCCTCCTTACTGCATGGATACGGCTAAGGTCTGCAACGCGGGTCCCTGCGTTGAGATCTCCGCCCAGGTCAGGCGCAGGCAGGGGGGAGGCTCGCCACCTTCGAGGGATTTCCACAGGGCGTCGATGGAGGCATCCGATTCATCGGGGGTTTGCAGGTGGACGAGGTTCGTCCAGGTGCCGGAGTTGAGGTAGTGGTGCGGTCTGCCTTCGCGCGACCAGGATCGTGCCGCGTGGGTGTGACCACAGACGACGACGCGCCGCGTTTCCGGCGGGAGTTCTTCCGGCAGCCAGGCCTCCACCACAGCGCGGTCCGGGGCGGACAGTTCGGTGGGATGGAAGAAGGCCCCGGCGTTCCTGCAAACCTGCCGCAGCCAGCCGCGGAGCATCCAGCGACGGGCCCGGCTGATCCTTCCTGCGGAGGAGGTGGCGGCCAAGGTTCCATGAAGCGCAGGTTCGTCGGAACGGAAGAGAGCGGCCATCTCGGCTTCGAGCACCGCCTTGGTCATCCCCTCGGGCATTCCGTCCGCGATCAGATCGGCCATGGCGAGTTCGAGCTCCAGGTTGTCGGAATCGCTCGCGGCAGGAGAGGGTTGCGGAGAGGTGGCGGCCGGCGGGATGGCGCCCAGCACCCTGGCGGATTGCAGCCGGCGCAGCAGCGTCCGCAGGATCTCCGTGGTCTTCAGGCGAAACCCGGCGGGCAGATGGCGGAAGAAGAGCGGGGGATCGAGCGCCCACAACAGTACCAGCGTTGCGCTCTCGGGTTTGAGGGCGTCGAGAAATGGAAACCTTCTGCGTCCGGTCGCCGGATCCATTGCCCGTTTGAAGGCATGCAGCGTTGTCAGGACAAATTGGGAACCGGGCGGAAGCGGGATGGATGCCTGGCCCTGATTCAGGGCGGCGTGAATCCTTCGTGGATCGCAATCGTTCAGGGGGTCACCGCGATGGCCGTGGCCGACGAGGATCTCCCAGGCACCCGCTCTCGCCTGCCACGGTTCCGCGTCGCGCCAGATCGAGAATCCGTCGGCGACGCCCAGCGCATCAAGCCAGACCTTGTCGGTATCCGGATGGAACCATTCGAGATCGTGATTGCCGGGCAGCAGGACGAGGTGCCCTCCCTGCTGGATCCATTGGCGCAAGGCATCGAGCCACGGGTTCATCCAATCGGTCTCCGAGCGCAGGCGCGCCATGGTCTGGCCTGCCAGACGGGCCGCTGTGGCCAGGTGAAGGGTGGGTGGGCGATCCTCGATGAGCAGGAAATCGACAATGTCGCCGGCCAGCACGAGCGCCTGGCCGGGCTGCGTGGCCGCGGCCTGGACCCGGGTGAATTCGGCGAGTTGCGGACCCGAATTGAAATTGCCCAACCGCTCCGCCGGGGTCAGGTGCAGGTCGCTGAGGACGACGATGCGCTGGTATTCGGGGATCATGCCGTCTGAATGTTTCCTGTCGCCTCGTCCAGCGGACTCAGGGGATCGATGCCCAGATCGTCGAGGGCCTGCTGGCTGGCGGCGGCGGCGTGGGCGATCGAAACCTCGCAGGACGCGCCCAGGGCTGGATTCGGGTGCTGAGGGTCAAACCCCGGGAGCGCCTGGGCGAGGATCGTGGACATCCTTCCGGCGGCTGGATCACCGATGCTTTGCCATTTCGACCAGGAGAGGTAGAAGGCGGCAAACGCCAAATCCGGATCCCGTTTGGCGAAGACGGTCGCGAGGTCATGAAGAGCAATCCCCTGGCCGAACACGTCCTCGATGGCCGCGAGGGCCTTCCATGTCCGGACGCCGAGCACGATCGCACGATCGGTCTCGCCTGCCGCCGCTGCTGCGCGAGCGAGGTAGCCGAGGCTGCCCGCCATTCCGAGGCGATCGTCGATGGCCGCCTGAAGGTCCAAGGCCTGCCGATAGCGATTGAAGGCCGGTCGGAAGAGACCCTGGCGGAGAGTCAGTGTGGCGATGCCTTGGAGCGTGTTGGCCTCGCCGAGGCGGGCCTCGATCTGGCGATAGATGGGCAAGGCGTCGCGGTAGGACTGCTCGGCGTCCTGGAGCCGGTCCGTGCGGACCTGAAGTTCGCCCAGCGCCTTGAGCGTGTTGGCCTCGCCGAGGCGGTCCTCGATCTGGCGAAAGATGGGCAAGGCGTCGCGGTAGGACTGCTCGGCGTCCTGGAGCCGGTCCGTGCGGACCTGAAGATCGCCCAGCGCCTTGAGCGTGTTGGCCTCGCCGAGGCGGGCCTCGATCTGGCGATAGATGGGCAAGGCGTCGCGGTAGGACTGCTCGGCGTCCTGGAGTCGGGCCCTGCGGACCTGAAGTTCACCCAGCGCCTGGAGGGTGTTGGCCTCGCCGAGGCGGGCCTCGATCTGGCGATAGATGGGCAAGGCGTCGCGGTAGGACTGCTCGGCGTCCTGGAGCCGGGCCCTGCGGACCTGAAGATCGCCCAGCGCCTTGAGCGTGTTGGCCTCGCCGAGGCGGGCCTCGATCTGGCGATAGATGGGCAAGGCGTCGCGGTAGGACTGCTCGGCGTCCTGGAGCCGGTCCCTGCGGACCTGAAGATCGCCCAGCGCCCTAAGCGTGTTGGCCTCGCCGAGGCGGTCCTCGATCTGGCGATAGATGGGCAAGGCGTCGCGGTAGGACTGCTCGGCGTCCTGGAGTCGGTCCCTGCGGACCTGAAGATCGCCCAGCGCCCTAAGCGTGTTGGCCTCGCCGAGGCGGGACTCGATCTGGCGATAGATGGGCAAGGCGTCGCGGTAGGACTGCTCGGCGTCCTCGAGCCGGTCCCTGCGGACCTGAAGATCGCCCAGCGCCTTGAGCGTCCCGGGCAGGCAGCGGCCGGATTCTTCGGACCAACGGTGAACAAACACCAAGGCTGCCGTGGCCCGACCCGCGAATGCTTCGATCGCCGCCCAGGCCTCGATCGCCGGATCTGCGGCTGACCAAGCCGATGGGGCGACGTCGGCGGACAGTTCAGCGAAGATGGCGAACAATTCGTCCAGATTCTGCCCATCCTCCGCCGCGGTCCGGAGCGCGATCCCTGTGCGGCCCGGCTGTCCCAGATTCGCGATGTAATGGCCCGGCAACCATTCGGCGAACACCTTCGTCGCAGCGATCAAACGGCCGTCGCGATCCGGGTCCGGGGAGGCATGCCACTGGCGATGGGCATACCATCGAAGTGGCGCCGGCAGGCGCAAGCGGCGGTCGCCGCCCAGGACCTGGACCATGCTATGCCGGCGCAGCAAGGCGACGGCCTCTTCCGCCTCGTCCCCAAAGATGGGAACAGCCAGTGCCGAAGGGAGTCCGGCAGGAAACACACTGAGCCATCGGAACAGGCTGGCCGCCTGTGGGGAAGCGGCGGCGAGTGCCTCATAGGCCAGTTCAAGGCTGGCCACGAGGCGCTGGGAGCGTTGGAGACGCCGTTCGTCGGGGGTGTCCGGGGGGGCCTCGCCCAGCATCTGGCAAGCCACCACCGCGTCCACGCGCCGCTCGCGAACCCGCCGCCGCAGCGACCCGATGGGAAAGCTCCTGCCCGCCTGGCCGGCCACCAGGACGATCGAGCGCGGATGCCCGTCCAGGAGGCTCAGAAGATCCTGCAGGTCGGTGGACTCGACCTCGTCCTGGTTGAGCCTGGGTCCGGCGATCGCCAGGAAGACCTCGCGGGCATGACCGGGCGGCAGGACATCGACTTCGAGAAGGTTTTCGGTCACCCCTTCCAGGTCGCCGAGTTCCCGCCGGCTGGCGAGGAGGCAGCGAAGGCCGGGGACTGCGGCGAAGGCCTGGGCAAGGAATTGACGGAAGCCGTGCCGGTCGGCGGCAATGAGGTCTTCGGCGTTGTCGAGGACCCAGAGCACCCGGAGCTTTCCCATGGCACGGAACAAGGCCGCGGGTCCTTCCAGATCCCTGGCATCCGGGAAGAGTTCGGAGGCGATGCGGGCGACGATGGCGTCCACCGAGGAGATCGCTTGGAGCGAGATCCAGACCGCCCGTTGGACGAGGAGTTTGTCGGAATCGAGGCGGGCGACGGCGGCCCGGGCGAGTTCGCTTTTGCCGATGCCGGGCAGGCCGGTGAGAGTGACGAGGCGATGGGCGGTCATTCGCCGGATCAGTTCCGCGAGGTCTTCGTTTCGTCCGCGGAAGTACGGGACAAGGTCTGGCGCGGCGAGGACGAAGGCCTGGTCCCTGTCGCGTTCGAGGATTTCCTCGAAGGATTGGCGAAGGCGCTGCTCGAACGAGATGCTCTCGCCGCGGAGAGGCCGTGCATAATAGACGGGGGCCGCCCATTGAAGATCGCTGGAGTGCAGGCTGCGCCGGGCGTCGCTGACGGCCTCTTCGAGGGAACGGGCCGTGGCGCCGGCGGCGTGGAAGATGGCGCGTGCGAGGGTGACGCTGCGCTCGGCGTGCACGGGAACATGGGCCGCCACCACCGCGGCCACGCGCCCGTTCCTGAGCAATTGGGCCGCGAGTCCGTCGAGCTCGCGATTGCGTTCGCCGCCGTGGCAGATCCAGAGAAAGGCGACGCGGACCCGGGCGGATCGGAATTCCGCGGCGAAGTCGCCGGCCGAGACCGGTTCCCCCGGATCGAGAGGGTGATCGCGGTTCGGGTGGTCATGAAGCCAGACCCTTCCTCCTCCGGGCTGCCCGTGGGCGACACAGACCACGACGTCGATGGGGCAATGGTCGGTGAAGTAGGCGCGCAGGGCAGGGAGGGAAGCCCGGGGGCACGGGTCCAGGGCGGTGCCGCCGAGGGCCGCCGCGCTGTCGCGAACGGTCGCCACGTGGGCTTCGAAGACATCGTCGGGGAGGGTGCCGGCGGAGGCGGCTGTATTGGCCCAGACCGTTCCGAATCGTTTGCCGGGTTCCCACGACCACGATTCGGCTTCGAGGTCGGCGAAGGTCCGGATGACCGACGAACCGCCGGCGCGGAACGCGAAGGCACCCTCCACGGCGAGGAGTTCGAAGGGAACGGAGGCGGGATCGAAGGAAAGGTCGAGGTCCGGCGGGAAGGTGAGGAACAGGCGAAGGGGACGGAGTTCGCGCTGGGAGCGGCGCCAGAGGTTTTCCCAGGCTTGCCGGATCTCGGGTTCGCGGGATGGAAAGAGCCAGTTGGCGAGCCAGCGACCGAAGGCCAGAGCTTCCCCTTCGGACCATGCATTCTGGGCAAAACGCTTCTGTGCGTCTTCGAAGGATCCGGAGAGGTCGCCGCCCAGGGGGACATCATTGGGGAGCGCGAGAGACATCGACATCCCGGCGGGACTGGCCAGGGAATGGTCCACGACGTGCACGTCGAAGGCCGGGCGCAACGCACCCCCTGCGGCGGGTTCGAGCCGGATGCCGGAGAACCGAAGTTCGAGATCGAGGGGGGTGGGAGGTTTCAGCATCGGGCGGGGCCGGGTTCGGGGGGATGTTGCGGAGGCTGCCTACGATCCGGCGGGGAGGGTGTCGAACCAATTCTTGTGCGGGCAGGATGGAACCTATTTGGCCGGCAGAAGACGACGCTCGAAAGCGCGAAGCTTCCTGGCTCCTGTCGATACCGATTCCGATAGCGACCCCGACCCCGATTCCGTCGCACCTTCCGACAACTCGGAGATGCGCCCGAGGTCCGCTGCCAGCCAAGAATGGACTTGCAGATCGCGGCCGTCATCTCCCAGCTTCCGCACTTCATGGGGTGGCCCCAGGCCTTCTGTACTTCGGGATTGGGCCGGCAAACATCAATCGAAGATGGGCACGTGGCCTGGTACCGACGGGAGCGCATCGGGATGGCGTCGCGGGGCAATGCGGCGGCAACGTATCAATTCTATTACAAGATACCCCTTCCGTGAGAATCCCGTTGTCATCGGATTTCCGAAAACTGTGGCAGGTGGTTGTTTGGGCTTTCGGCTTGTCATTGGGTCTGGGGTGGATGATGGCGCAGGCGTCGAACGTGATGCTGTTCCTGAATCTGGCTTTGCCACCGGGGTACTCCCTGATCGGGAACCCATTGCTCGGTGCGGATGAGCGGGTCGGGGAGGTGTTGCGAGGGGTTCCTGCGGGGACGGAATTGTGGACGTGGTCGGATGGGTCCTTCGTGGAAGCCCGGTTCGACGGTGGGGAGTGGGACCAACCGGCCCAGCGGCTGCGGATCGGCGAGGGCGCCTTTCTATTGAACCCGCAGGATGAGCCGATGACGGTGACATTGACAGGAGGGCTGGCTGCGGGCCGGAGGACGAATTCGATTCCAGCGGGATTGTCGATGCGATCCGCCCTGCACCCGATCTCGGGACGACTCACGACCGATCTGGGATTGAAGTTGTTGCCGCTGGACAACGTGTATCTGTGGCGTGACGGCAGGTTCGAGGTGTACACGTATTTGCCTGGGGACGCATGGCATCCGGAGGAACCACGGTTGAGCCGGGGAGAGGGCTTTTTCATCCGGGCGGAGAAGGCACTGGAGTGGGTGACGGAGGTGGACCCATGAAGCGATTGTGGCTGGGAGCGGCGATGTGGGGATGGGTGGCGGGAGCGGGCGAAGTGGGCACGGTCAACTTCGCGAACGGGGCCGCCGGGGTGGATGCCCCCGTGCGGCTGGCATCGACGGGGGAGCGGCTGGCGGGGGAGCGGTGGACGGCCGAACTGCACCGGATCGAGGCGGACGGTTCAAGCCGCAGAGTGCTGGGGCCTGCGACCTTGGCGCCTGAGGGTCTGGCGGGCGGTTATTTCTTCGGGGGAATGGGCGAGGTGGAGGGGAGCCAACCGGGGGAAGAGGTGACATTGAAGGTGGTGGTGCGGGAGATTGGCGGCTGGGGCCGTGGGGAATCCAATCCGGTGCGGGTCACCCTGGGGGGAGGCACGATGCCGCCCCCGAACCTGGTGGGATTGGAACAGATGACCGTGGTTGCGGAACCGCCGGCCCTGAAAGTGCAAGTCCACGGTCCGGACCTCGCATTGACCTGGCCGGCCCTGGCGGCGGACGCGGTGTTGGAGTCGAGTCCGAGTCTATCGGCGGCGGAATGGACCGTAGTGGCTGTCGAACCGGAGGCCACCCGAGAGGGGTTGACGGTGATGGTGCCTGGGGGGGAGTCCGAGCGGTATTTCCGGCTGCGCCTGCCCTTGCCTTAAGAGCCTGTCTGAAAACTGGAAGGGGCCCTGTTACCAGGAATCAAGCCCGGCCGCACCGGCTTGAACTTCTCGAGGATGGCAATGGGGGTAAATCAGCGGCGAAGGGGTCCGGTGCATCCCGGAGTGGTGGGGAGAGGTGCGAACTTCGCGAAGGGTCGCCTCGGAGGGCCGAGTTCCACGAGGCCGCAATGGTGTGGAGCGTTGGGCTGAGGACTCGCAGAGCCCGTCCCTCCGATTCGCCGCCTCTTCACCCACAACGCCGGGATGCACGGAAAGGGGTCAGATCCGTACATTTCGACTGGCATGCCAATTGTAAAAAGTATCGATTTGACCCCATGGGTGGCAAGGCTCCGCCAGCTCACGGCAACTGCGCGATAGCCGGATGAGGCGGGGCAGGTCAGGCTGGCGGCGCGGTGACGGCGCCGATCCGGATGAATCCAGCTCCTCCGCCCAGCGAATCCCTGGTGGTCCTCACGGGGAACCCGAATTGCGGGAAGACGACCGTGTTCAACGCCCTGACGGGATTGCGGGGGAAGGTGGGCAATTACGCGGGGGTGACGGTGGAGCGGAAGGAGGGGCGGTTGCGGGGCACGGCGCCGCATTGGCGGATGACGGTTCTGGACCTTCCCGGGGCGTACAGCCTGAGCGCGCAGTCGGTGGATGAGGCGATTGCGCGGGATGTGCTGCTGGGCCGCCTTCCGGAGGTGGGGGAGCCATCGGTGGTGGTGGTGGTGGTGGATGCCTCGAATCTCGAGAGGAACCTGTACTTCGCCACGCAGGTCATCGAACTGGGGTATCCCACCGTGGTCGGGCTCAACATGACCGACGTCGCGCGGGCAAACGGGATCGAGGTGGATGCGGCGGTGTTGTCCGGGGAACTGGGAGTTCCGGTCGTGCCGATGGTGGCCAGCCGGCGGGAGGGGTTGGACCGGTTGCGCGCCGAGATCCTGCGTCTGGCCCTGCATCCGCGGGAGGAGACCGGGCCGCGGCGGTCCTTTTTTGCGGTGTTGCCGCCGGCCTTGGAACGGGAACGGGAGTGGCTTGGGGAGCAGTTGAAGGGGTTGGGATGGCGACGGGCGTCGAACGAGGCGCTGCTGCTATTGAGCGAGGAGGGGCGACTGGGGGACGAGAATCGACGGCGGCACGATCCAGGGGTGGTCAGGGCGACGGAAGAGGCGCGGCGCAGGGTGGCGGAGGCGGGTGTGGATCCCTCGGGGGCGGCGATCGAGGGTCGATACGAGGGGGTGGCCCGGATTCTGGGGGCGGCGGCGGCCCAGGCGGGAGGCATGGAGGAGACTCTGAGCGACCGGCTCGACCGGGTGCTGACCCATCGGGTGTGGGGACTGGCGATTTTCGCGGGTCTGATGCTGGCGATCTTCCAGGCGATGTTCAGTGTCGCCGAGGTCCCGATGGGGTGGATCGAGGAGGGTGTGGCGGGACTGGGCGGGTGGGTGTCGGATGTCATGCCGGAGGGCGATTTGCAGGGGTTGCTGGCGGACGGGGTGATCGCGGGGGTGGGGGCGGTGATTGTGTTTCTTCCGCAGATTGTTCTGCTGTTTCTCTTCATTGGGCTGCTGGAGGACACCGGGTATATGGCGCGGGCGGCGTTTCTGATGGACCGGCTGATGAGCAAGGTGGGTCTTCACGGGAAGAGTTTCATTCCGCTCCTGAGTTCCTTTGCCTGCGCCATTCCCGGGATCATGGCGGCGAGGACCATCGAGACTCCGAAGGACCAGTTGGTGACCATACTGGTGGCGCCGCTGATGAGTTGTTCGGCGCGCCTACCGGTGTACACGGTCCTGATCGCGGCGTGCCTGCCGGAGCGGGAGTTTCTTGGGTTTCTGAGACTGTCCGCCCTGACCCTGTTCGGGATGTACGCCCTGGGAATCGGGGTGGCGCTGGCCTCGGCGTGGTTGTTCAAGTCCACGCTGCTGCGGGGTCCGGCCCCGCTGTTGATCATGGAATTGCCGCCCTACAAGCGGCCGGGACTGCGGGCGGTGCTGCGGCACCTATGGGATCGGTCGATGGTATTTCTGCGACGGGCCGGCACGGTGATCCTGGTGCTGAACATGGTGCTCTGGGTGCTGGCGACCTATCCGCGGGGGGCGCGTCCGCCGGAGACTCCGGGGTTCGTGGCGGATTCGGGGGAAGTCCATGCCGGTTCGAATGATGCCGGGGAACGGTTGCGCCAGAGCTATGCGGGTCGGTTGGGGCGGGCGATCGAGCCGTTGATCGAGCCGCTGGGGTTCGACTGGAAGATCGGAATCGGGCTGGTGGCGTCGTTTGCCGCGCGGGAGGTTTTTGTGAGCGCGATGTCCACGGTGTACAGCGTGGGCGAGATGGATGGGGGGGAGGCCGGGAGCCGCGGGTTGGCGGAGGCGATGCAGACGCAGGTGCGTCCGGACGGGACGCGGCTGTACACCCCGCTGACGGGGATCACCCTGATGGTGTTTTATGTGTTTGCGCTTCAGTGTGTGAGCACGGTGGCGGTGGTGCGGCGCGAGACGAACTCCTGGCGATGGCCGGTGGCGCAGTGGTTGTACATGACGACGCTGGCGTGGGTGCTGGCGTGGGCGGTGTACCAGGGCGGGCGCTGGATGGGATGGGGAGGGTGACGGCTCAGTAGAAGGTGGTCCAGTTGCCGGACTGCTGCCACTGGATGCGGCGGACACTGCGGGTTTCGACGTGGCCGTCGGCGAAGGCGAGGTTGACGCTCTGGAGCCGGGTGCCGATGGAATGACCGGCGCGGGCCTGGGCGACATTGGTATTGCGGGTGCCCTGGGCGAGACAGAGGTCGGTGATGACGGGTTGGATGGCGGCGACGGGATCTTCGAGCCGGGTGGGCCAGCCGTCCTGGGTGCGGGAGACGGTTCCGGAGGTGGTGGGGGTGGGGAACAGGCCGCCGTCATCGAGGGGACGCGGCACCCACCAGCAGTGCCAGATGATGGCGAAGTTGCCGTACTGGCGGACGAAGTAGCCGTTGAGGTCGGAGATGGTGCGGATGTTCTGTCCGCCGTTGCGGCTGGCGAACCATCTGTTGGCATCCAGAAAATCGGCCGGGCGGGTGGGGCAATACCACATGGGGACGGTCAGGCCGTAGGGTTCGAGACCCGGGGCCATTTGAATCGAGACGTCCCACGGATTGAGCCCGGTGCGGGGCATGCGGAAAGCGGGCAGCCGGCCCTTGTCGTCGTCGCCGGCGTACACATTCACGGCGATGCCCCATTGCCGGTAATTGGAAGTGCACTGCGTGACCCTGGCCTGGAACTTGGCCCGGGCGAGCGCGGGCAGAAGCATCGAGGCCAGAATGGCGATGATGGCAATGACCACCAGGAGTTCGATCAGGGTGAAAGCGTTGCGGGGAACGGGCAGCATACGCCGTGGCGAAGGCCGGACGGGGGACATGGGCGGGGATCTGACGCTATGCGGCAGAGCTGTCAAGGCCGTGTTCGAGCCCCGGAACCCCGCGTAGGACCGACGAGGTCCAAGGTGGAGTGGAGGGGGGTGGGTTAGGGAAGTCTTTGCGGAGGCTGCCTGGGGTCCAGTGCGGAGGGTGTCGCACCCCTGTTTGGCCTGGAAAAGGGCGAGGGCGGCGCAAGAACGCAGGAGAGCAGAGCAGAGACGGGGAGACGGGGTGGAGGGCGCAGGAAGGCGCAGGAAAGCGCCATGGTGGCGCTGACTTGGGAATGGGCGTGTCAACAATCAACTATTAGGTGCCAGACAATCCATTGAGACCGGTGGTTAACAATTGACTGACTGGTCATATCATATGCAGTGCAGTTTTCGGTCAACAATGGTCGGCCTGACCTGCTTTCCTTCTGCTATCTAAGTCAACAATTATGTTCATGGCAATCTAGTGGAAGCGGAATTGGGGTATCGGTGGTCAACAATAGTGTGTCTGACCTACTATTCTTGTGAGGTGCGAACTCCGCCCAGCGTCGCTTCGGAGGGCCGAGTTCCATGAGGTCGCAACGGTGCGGAGCGTTGGGTTGAGGACTCGCAGAGCTCGTCCCTCCGATTCGCTGCCTCCTCACCCGCAACTCCGGGATGCACGGCATCGGCACTGGGGGGTGGGTTGCGGGTGGACAGGGTGACAACGGATCGTCACCCTCTTGTCACAATCGGATGGGGATTCATCACAACGGTCTCGGGTTTGGGTTGGGGGCGACCCAGGATGGAGTCATGAGATGGCGTGAAGCGTCGGTTCGGGTGGGAGCCTTGGTGGGGGTATTGCTGGGTTCCGCGGGGTTGGGACGCGCGGTTGGAGGCGCGGCTGAAGTGCTGGCGGACCCGGCGGCGGCGTTTTTCGAGCCGGGACGGGTGCATGCGATCCACCTGATTGTGTCGGCGGAGGACTGGGAGGCGATGGAGCCGAGGCAGGGGCAGGGGGGCGGGTTTGGGCCGCCGGGGGCCGGGCGGCGGGGGTTCGATCTGAGCGAGGCGTTCGAGAGCGGGCGGGCGACGCGGCCGGGATTGGCGGGGGCGTTGGGGCTGGACTTCGCGTATGTGAGAGGGTCCATCGAGGTGGATGGGGAACGGGTGGGCGAGGTGGGGTTGAGGTACAAGGGGAACGGGACCTACGTGATGGCGCAAGGCGGGGACAAGCGGCCGATGAAGGTGGATTTCAACCGGTATGTGAAGGGGCAACGGTTCCGGGGGCTGAAGACGTTGAACCTGCACAACAACGTGGTGGACCGGACGTTTCTGCACGAGACGCTGGGCTATGCGGTGGCGCGGGAGGCCGGGTTGCCGGCGCCGAGGACGACGTATGCCGAGGTGTGGATCACGGTGCCTGGGCGCCACGAGCGGGCGCCGTTGGGCGTGTACACGGTGACCGAGCAGGTGGATGACGTGTTTCTGAAGGGCCGGTTCGGGACGGGGAAGGGGTTGCTGATGAAGCCGGGCGGGCGGGAGAGCCTGCGGTATCGGGGGGAGGCGTGGGCGGAGTACGAGCGGCCGTTGAATGTGAAGGAGAAGGGCTCGGCGGCGGACCGGGAGCGGATGGTGGCGTTCCTGAAACTTCTGGAAGAGGCGGACGATGCGACTTTTGCGAGGGAGGTGGGGCGCTATGTGGATGTGGAGAACACGGCGCTGTTCCTGGCGTTGAACGTGGCGATGGTGAACCTCGATTCGATCCTGACGATCGGGCAGAACTACTATGCATATCTCGAGGCGGAGTCGGGACGACTGCACTGGTGGCTGTGGGATCTGGACAACTGCTGGGGGTATTTCGCGCTGATGGGGACCCCGGAACAGCGGGTGGCGTTTTCAATAGGGCAGCCGTGGCAGGGGGAGAACCGGTTGATCGAGCGGTTGCTGGGGGTGGAGAAGATCCGGAGCCGGTACCTGGCGGATTTGAAACGGCTGATCGAAGGGCCGATGCGTCCGGACAAGCTGCGCCGGGAGATCGAGACCTGGGCGGCGGTGTTGCGTCCGGCCATCGCACGGGAGGGGGAGGGGATGCTGCGGGCCTTCGAGGCGTCGGTGTTCGGGACGCCGTCGGGCGGGTCGGCGCCGATGGCCTTCGGGCCGTTTCAGGCGGCGAACCTGCCGCTGGTGGAGTTTGTGGAGCGCCGGGTGCGATCGGTGCGTGATCAGTTGGAGGGGCGGAGCGAGGGGCAGCGGATCGAGTTCGGGATACCGGGAATGGGCGGGCCGCGAGGCGGGCGGGGACCAGGCGGACCGGGGGCATTTCAGCCGCCGCCGGCGGAAGTCTTCGCCATGCCCTTTCTGCGAGGGGCGGGGGTGGAACCGGGCGAAGGGATGACGGCGGAATCGTTCCGGGCCCTGGGGCGGCGATGGCATGAGGCTTGGGACGGGGCGGGAACCGGGAGTGTGGGTCGGGACGAGGTGGTTGAGGGGTTGAACCGCGAGTTCGGGCCGCCTCCCGGAGCGGGTCCGGGGCCTGGCGGGGCAGGGCCACGCCTCAGGCCGGGTCCTGGTGCCGGTGGACCGACGATGTTTGGGGGGCCCGGGGCGATGTGGGCGGCGGGATTCTTCACGGCAGGCGACACGGACCGGGATGGGCGGCTCACGGGCGGGGAAATGCGGGCGCTTTTTGAGCGCTGGGCGAGGGAGTGGGATCGGGACGGGGACGGAACGCTGACGGCGGAGGAGATCGGCGAGGGGTTCCGGGGCACGATGCCGGCGTTTCCGGGCGGGGAGGGGGGACCTCCGGGCGGCACTTCACCGGGAACGCGGTGAGGGTGGGAGCGGGCCGCCACAGGTTCCCGAGGCGAAAACGATGCATCCGCGGGGCTGCGGAACGGGTGATGGACGGGTATTTGAAGCAGAGAGGAAGGCGATCATGGCAGGCGAATCGGACCCGGGCGTGACAGAGGTGAAGTTCCCCCTGACGGGCGGTGCGGTGGAGCCGGTGCTGGAGTGGCTGCGCCGGCATTGTCGGCCGGATCCCCACGGCAGCGGCGTGTGTGGGGACGAGTACCTGGTGCAGAGCGTGTATTGCGACACGGCCGGGTACGACGTGTTCCACCGTCGCGGCTCCTACGGGCGGGCGAAGTTCCGGGTGCGACGGTATGGGGACGGGGCGGGGGTGTTTCTGGAGCGGAAGCTGAAGCGGTCGGGCGTGGTGCGGAAGCGGCGGGTGGCGGTGCCGGAGGCGTCGTTGGCGCTGCTGGGGGCACGGTTGAACGGCACGGCATGGGAAGGGGCGTGGTTTCAGCATCGACTGGCGCTTCGGGGGCTGCATCCGGTGGTGCGGATGTGCTACCAGCGGGTGGCGCGGGTGGGGGAGACGGCGGAGGGTCCATTGCGCATGACGCTGGACCGCGGGGTGCGGGCGGAGGAAGCGGGGGGATGGGGTCCGCCACGACCGCTGCAGGGGCGGGATCTGCTGGAGGGGCGGGGTGTGCTGGAGGTGAAATTCCGCGGGGGGATGCCGGCGATGGTGAAGGCACTCATCGAGGAATGGAATCTCGTGCCGGGTCCGCTGTCGAAGTACCGGCTTGGGGTGCGGGCATGCGGCTTGGCGACGGAGGAGGCGGGTGACCCCGGGCGGGAGTTGGAGAGCAGCCATGTTCCTTGAGTCGCTGACATCCGCACTGGCTGAGGGGCCGTCGGTCCCGTTCACGGTTCTGGCGGTCCGGTTGCCGCTGGCGTTGGGGGCGGGGGGGGTGATCGCCTGGTTGTACGGGAGGACAAGGAACGGGGCGGGGGCGCCGAGTCTGCCGGCGACGCTGGTGCTGCTGGCGGTGCTGATTGCGGCCGTGACGCAGGTGATCGGAGACAATGTGGCCCGGGCGTTCAGCCTGGTGGGGGCCCTGAGCATCGTGCGGTTTCGGACGGTGGTACGGGACACGCGGGACACGGCGTTCGTGATTTTCTCGGTGGTGGTGGGGATGGGGGTGGGGGCGGGTCATGCCCGGGTGGGGCTGGCCACCCTGGCGGTGGCGGGATTGGCGGCCTGGCTGATGCGGTCGGGGCGGGGGCTGGCGGCGGACACGACGGAGTGGGTGCTGACGATGCGGGTGGGATTGGGAACGGACAGTGAGGCGCTGGCGCGGGAGGCGTTTCCGGAGTTTCTGAGTCGCTGGACGGCGGGGTCGGCGTCCACGGCAAGGCAGGGGGCGGTGATGGAGGTGAGCTGGACGGTGACCATGCGGGAGGGGGCTCGGGCGGCGGAACTGGTGCGGGGATTGAACCGGAGGGAAGGGGTTCAGGGGGTGGAGTTGCGGCTTCGGGACGATGGGAATTAGGGTCCTCAAGTGGTGGAACGGGCTGCCGATGAATGGGGTGTCGTAAGACAGTGGCGGTTGGCAGCCAGTAAGAGCCAGCGGGGAGAAAGGCGGACGCCCCAGGAAAGATCTGCCCGTGGCATGGAATGCCGCGTCGGAAACCCCCGCAAGGGGTGACTCAAGGAAAGAGTCTCTTATGGTCATCAATACAAACACCTCGGCCCAGTCCAGCGCTCGTCTGCTCAGTGAATCGTCCTCGATGTTGTCGAAGTCTCTCGCCCGGTTGTCATCGGGCTCGAAGATCGTCTCGCCGGAGGACGATGCGGCGGGTATGGCGGTTTCGACGCGCTTCGACGCGCAGGTCAACCGGATCACGGCCGCGAACAACAACGTCAACAATGCAATTTCGTTCAGCCAGACGCAGGACGGGTTCCTGAAGAAGGTGGGCAAGGCTCTTGATCGCATGAGCGAACTGGCCGTCCTGTCGCAGGATGTCACCAAGCAGGACGCGGACCGCGATCTGTACGACGCCGAGTTCACCACGCTGAAGGCCTACATCGGCGATGTGGCGGCGAAGGAGTTCAACGGGGTCAGCTTGTTCAACGGCGCGTCGCTGGGTGTCACCAAGGACGAGGACGGGAACAAGTACAACATGACGGCGGTCGATCTCGATGCCACGGCGGTATCGACCCTGGCGTCGGACGACATCAAGACGACGACGGCGGCGGCAACGGCGCTGGACAATGTCAAGACGGCCATCACAGCGCTGGCGACCGATCGTGCGAACGTGGGAGCGAACATCTCGCGCCTGACCTACACCAGCGAACAGCTGGGAGTCCTCAAGGACAATCTCTCGGCCGCCAACAGCCGGATCAAGGATGTGGATGTGGCGGAGGAGAGCACACGATTCGCCCGGTACAACATCCTCGTCCAGGCAGGCACGGCGATGTTGGCCCAGGCCAACGCCAATCCGCAGTCGGCGCTACGGCTGCTCTCGTAGTCGTCGGCCTCAACGATCGGGTTGTGCGACCCGGCTGGTCTTCGGCCAGCCGGGTTTTTCCATGGGGTGGGGGGGGTCGGGCGCCGGGTGGCGCTGCGTCGGGGCGGGGAGGTTCGACTCAAGTCCGGGCGTCGGGTGCCGATAGAACCGAGACATGGAGCTTGGTCTCTCAGGATTGGCGTCGAACTTCGACTGGCGATCGCTGGTGGACCAGATTGCCAACGTCGAGCGGCTTCCGCAGCGGCGGCTGATGTCGGAGCAGAACCTTCTGGAGCAGCGAAAGAACGCCTACGGGAGCATTCTCACCCAGCTCAACATTCTTGCGACCCGCGTCGATGCGTTGAAGTCACCGGACCTGTTTCAGGCGCGCAAGGCATCGGTGGGGGATGCGGCGGCGGCGAGCGCCACGGCGTCCGCGGGGGCGGCGGAGGGGACGTACACCTTCGAGTTTCGTCAGTTGGCCACGGCGGCGCGCCAGGTGGGGCAGGGCAACATCGGAGGACCGTTGCACGACGGGCCCGATGTGTCGGGGTTGTCCCTGGCGACGGCCGGCTTCGCCGCGCCGATCACGGCCGGGAGCTTCCGCGTCAATGGCGCCCTGGTCGAAGTGACGGCCGACGACACGCTGCAGAACGTCTTCGACAGGATCGGAAGCGCCACCGGCGGGGCGGTTGTGGGAAGCTACGACCCGGCGCAGGATCGAATCCGGCTGGACAGTGCGGGGCCGATCGTGCTGGGGAGCGCGACGGACACGAGCAACTTCCTGCAGGTGGCGCAGCTTCACAACAACGGGACGGGCGAGGTGAGCAGCGCCGGGGCGCTGGGGAGCGTTCGTCTGACGGCTTCGCTGGCGGAGTCGAATCTGGCGACGACGGTGAGTGACGGGGGGGCGGGGGCGGGGAAGTTCCGGATCAACGGCGTGGACATCTCCTTCCATGCGGACGACCGGCTGGACGCGGTGTTGCGGCGGATCAACGAGTCATCGGCGGGGGTGACGGCGAGCTACGATTTCTCGAACGACCGGTTTGTCCTGGCGAACAAGGGGACCGGGGACATGGGGATCGCCCTTGAGGATGTGACCGGGAACTTCCTGGCGGCAACCGGGTTGCAGGGGGGCACCCTCGACCGGGGCCGGGACCTTCTCTATACGGTCAATGGCGGGGGGGAACTGCGGAGCCAGTCGAACACCATCCGGGAGGGCAGTTCCGGACTGGCGGGGGTGACTGTCACGGCCTTGCGGGAGGGGGAGACGACGACGGTGCGGGTGGAGGGGGATGCCGGGGCGATGCGGAAGGCGATCACGGATTTCATCGATGCGTACAACAAGGTGCAGTCGCAGATAGCGTCGCAGACGGCGAGCACGACGGACTCCGAGGGCAAGGTGAAGGCGAGTCCGCTGACGGCGGACGGGGATGCGGATGGGATGTCGGCGACGCTGCGGCGGATGGTGTACAGCCCGGTGTCGGGGGAGGGGCTGGGGCTGCGGCATCTGGAGTCGCTGGGGATCGTTTCGAACAGCAACGACGACAAGCTGGAGCTGGCCGACCCGGAGGCCCTGGACCGGGCGCTGGCGGAACGGTTGCCGGCGGTGCGGGCGTTGTTTTCGGATCCTGACCATGGACTGGCCGTGCGTTTGGGGAGTTATCTGACCCGGATGACCGGCGACGAGGGGGTGGTGGCATCGAAGCAGTCGCTGCTCACGCGGCAGGCGTCGGACATCGGGCGTCAGATCGACGATCTGGAACGGATCGTGCAGTCGAACCGGGCGCGGATGCTCGACAGGTTTGTGGTGATGGAGAAGGCGCAGGCCAACATCAACCAGCAGATGCAGTTTCTGATGCAGCGATTCGGAAGCACGCAGGCTCGCGTGTGAACCCCGAGGGCCACTTCATGATGACGATCGAACAGGCGGCAACGACTCCGGCGCCACCCACCTTTCCGCTGGCGGGAGGAGATGACGGGCCGGGTCCGGGAGGGCGGATGGGGGAGGCCGCGGGGGCGGGATCGGAGGATCCCTGGGCTTTTGCGGAGCGGGTTTGGAGCGGGCTCCGGCCCCATTTGCGGACGCGGCTGTGGGTGTTGGAGTCGCTGCGGCGGCGGGGTCGGACGATGGCGGCGGGCGGCGATTGGGAGGCGGGGCAGCTGGATCGTCTGGCGGACGAGGCGCGGCGGTTGGAGGATGAGGTGGACGAAGTCTTGCGACGCCGGCGGGACTGGGAGAGTTTTTCGAACCTCTTGGCGGGGCGCCTGGCGACCTGCCTGAGCCAGTTGGAGCGGGTTCAGCAGGACCAGAATGAACGTGGCGACTTTTAGTCGGGCCTGGATCGTCCCGGGTGTCGTGGGGATGGGAGCGGGGTGTCTGTTGGCACTTCTGACGGGGTGTGCCTCGGGTCCGGGGTCGGGGTCGGCGGTCCGCGACCCGGTTCCGGGCAATGTGTTCCGGCTGGAGGATCGATTGCCGCGGGGACTGAAGCGGGTGGCGTTGCTGCCGCTGGCGGTGCATGCGCCGGAGGCGCATCGCAGCCGGATCCGGGAGGGGTTGCAGCCCGTACTCGCGGCCGAGTTGGGCAAGGCGGGACGATTCGAGGTGGTGACGGTCGAGGCGGGGCGGCTGCGTCAGTGGACGGGACAGGGGGAATGGCGGTCCACGGACCGGCTGCCGGTGGATTTCTTCGAGCGGTTGCGGGAGGAGACGGGGTGTGACGGCGTCCTGTTCGGCGAAGTGACCGAGTACCGGGCGTACCCGCCGATTGCGGTGGGGTGGCGGTGGCAGTTGGTGGACACCGACGGGCCGACAGTGTGGTGGGCGGTGGACGAAGTGTTCGACGCGGGCGAGCCCGGGGTGGCCGCGGCGGCACGGCGCTACCAGGGGGGGCGATCGGGGGGAAGCCGATCGGGGACGGACGGGGGCGACATTCTGAATTCGCCTACGCGGTTTGGCCGCTATACGGCGAGTCTGCTGGTGGCCACCTGTCCGGGGCGCTGAGCGCGAAAGGCGCTAAGGTTTTTTCGGAGATCTGACGATAGATGAGTCAGGGTAGGAAGAGAGAGCAAACGAGACGAGCCTGCCTGAAAGAGAGCCGTACTATGGAAATTCAGCCAAATCAGAAAGCGGGCGGCATCAATCCGGCAGTGGTGCAACGGAGCGGTTTGCGCCGCCAGGATCCTCCACGTGAGGAGGAGAGTTTCGCCGGTTCGACGGCGGTTCGGCGGGCCTTGGAGGAGGCGCCGGACGTGCGGGTCGAGATGATCCAGCGGGCGCGGAACCTGGTGGGGGATCCCACCTATCCGCCCCGGGAGACCATCCAGCGGTTGTCGCATCTGCTGGCGATGCGACTGCCGGCGGATGGATAGAGGCGAGCCATTTCAACCATGAATCGATACGCCGCAGGAAGATCGTACATGCAGGTGGCGATGCAGACGGCGCCGCCCGGGCAATTGGTGCTGATGTTGTATGAGGGGGCGATCCGCTTCCTCGAGAGGGCGCTGCTGGGATTCTCGTCGGACGATCCGGCGGAATTCAACCAGGCCATCAACAACAACGTGCAGCGGGCGCAGATGATCCTGGACGAGCTGAACGCCGCGCTGGATGTGAAGCAGGGGGGGGAGTTGGCGGAGCGGCTCCGGGGGATCTACCACTACTTCGAGCGTCGGCTGCAGGAGAGCAATCTCCGGAAGGAGCCCGACGGAATCGAGGAGGTGATCCGGCGATTGGGTGTGCTGCGGGACGCCTGGCGGGAGATGCTGACGCGGGGCGGCCAGACCGAAGGGCAGGTGGTGGCAGAACTCGGGGCGCTGGGGTGAAGGAGCCGTGATGTCCATGACCGAACGATTTGAAGTGACGGCATGGTGCGAGGCGTGGCGCCGGGCGACCTGCGATGAGGCTCGTTCGATGGAGGCCGGGGCGTGGGATGCGGTCCTGCTGGCCCAGGAGGCCAAACGGCGGCTGGGGGCGGTCTGGGAGGAGGCGGAAGGCGGCGGGGCGGGAATCGGGGTCCTGACGGCGGAGGAGCGGCGCGTCTTCGGGGAGCTCATCGAAGGGGAGCGGGAGAACGCCCTGCGACTGGAGGAGTGTCGGAGCCGGGCGGAAGCGGAGCGGATGGCGGCGGAGCGCAGCACGCATCAACTGCGCCGGCTGCACCGGGGGTTCATCGGACAGCCCGAGGCGGGCTGGGAGTGTTATTCCTGAGGGGCGACTCGACGAGGAGCAAGACCGTCCGTGCGAATGAGTGAACCGGAACCAGCGGGAGGGGGGCGGGAGGATGGGATCCGGGACCGATCGGAATCCGGGGGGCTGGCGGCATGGAGCGGGGAATGGCTGGACGGGGCGTGGGCGGTGCTGGACGACGCCGGACGGGTGATGACGGCCGATGAGGCGATGTCCGGCTGGCTGGGGATGCGACGGGAGCGGCTGGAGGGTGTGGATTTCCGGGAGGCGCTGCGGGAACGATGTCCGCCTTGGGCGGGAACGGTGGAGCGGTTGTTTGCCGGTACGGAGCGATTGGAGCGGGTGGATCTGCCGATGGCGGCGGAGGAGGGCGGTCCGGCGGGGTCGTACCGGCTGGAACTGGCGCGGCCGGGTGTGGGCTGGGTGGTGCGGCTGGCGGCGAATCTGCCACGGGGTGGGGAATTGGCGGAGGCGGGGTGGTGCGAGGGGTTTGGAGGGATGGGGGCGGGACGCGAGATGTTTGTGCGGCTGCTGCGGGCGGAATCGCAGGTGGAGCGGCTGGCGCAGCACTGGCCCGGGGTGATTTTCAGCCAGCGGGCCGATTTCTCGATGGAATCGGTGAGCGGACGGATTGGGGAACTGACGGGGCTGGAGGCGGGTGAATGGCGGCAGCAGCGGGGCCGGTTTTGGGACGTGGTGCATGAGGGGGATGCGGTCGAGCTCCAGCAGAGGATCACGCGGGCGGCGCACCGTCGGGAGAGCGTCACCACGACCTTCCGGGTGCGCAATCTGGGGACGGGCCGGGTGAGTTATGTGCTGGAGCATCGGCAGCCGGTGGTGAGTGGAGGGGGGCTGGTGCTGGGGTACGAGGGGGTGTGGCTGGATGTGACGCGGCAGACCCTGGCGGAGAAGCTGCTGACGTCGGCGGCGTGGAAGGAGACGCTGGGGGTGCTGACGATGGGGTTGGCGCACGATTTCAGCAACGTGATGGCGGGGATTCATTCGCTGAGCGAATCGTTCCTGAGCCAGATCGAGCCCGGGCACGCGTTTCACGAGGGGTTGGGATTGATCCGGAAGAGTTCGCTGCAGGCGAGCCAGCTGGTGCATCGGATCGTGAATCTGCACCTGGGCAAGCCGGGGGAGAGGAACTATCACGATCTCAACCAGGTGGTGGGGGAGTTGATGGAACTGGTGCGGAAGGTGATTCCCCGGCGGATTGTGATCGCGCCCGACCTGACCGGGGCGCAGTTGCCGGTGTACGTGGATGCGTTCGAGATCCGGCAGGTGATCGTGAACCTGGCGTTGAACGCGGCGGATGCGATGCCGGAGCGCGGGCGGCTGGTGTTTCGGACGGCGCGGCTGATTGCGCCGCCGGCGACGGGTCGATTCCACGGGGTGACGCCGGCCTTTCCCTGTGTGTGTCTGACCGTCCAGGACACCGGGTGCGGGATCAAGCCGGCGCACCTGGACCTGCTGTTCGATCCGTTTTTCACCACCAAGTCCGGGAGCAAGGGATCGGGGCTGGGGTTGTACAACGCGCGGCTGTTTGCGGAGAAGCATCGGGGCGGGATTCAGGTGGAGTCCACCCAGGGGCAGGGGACGAGTTTTCACGTGTGCCTGCCGGAGGCGGATTTCTCGGAGGCGGAGCGGGTGGCGATGCCGGAGTCGCGACCGGCGACCCGGCCGGCGCTTCTGCTGTACGGGCCGCCGAGCCGGCTGTTCGACGAGGTGGCGGAGGTGCTGCGGACGGGGGGGTACCATGTGGCGACGGTCCACACGCTGGAGAGGGCGACCGAATTCCTGTCGGCGGGCGACTACGTTTACGGGGGGTTGTTCCTGCTGCTCGACACGACGGGGGTGGTGTTGGGGCCGCATGTGGAGGCGTGGAGGAAGGTGCAGCCGGGGTTGCGGGTGGTGTTGCGGCCGATCGGGCGGGACCGGGACGAACTGGATGCCGGGCTGCTGGCGCTTTCGGACTTGGTTCTGACTCCGGAGTTGTCTCCGCCGGTGGTGCTGGAGAAGCTGGGGAAAATCCTCGGCCGCTAAGTGTCCACGCCTGTTCCTGGAAATCCGACCGGTGTCTCGCCGTCACGCCGCCTGCTGGTGGTGGACGACGAGGAGATCGTGCTGGTGGCGTTGCGGGAGACGCTGCTGCGGGCGGGGTACGAGGTGGTGGCGACGGGGGATGCGGAGGAGGCGGTCCGGTTTCTGGAGGAGCAGGCCTTTGCGGTGATCATCACCGACCAGCAGATGCCGGGGATGACGGGATTGGAATTTCTGGGTCACGCCAAGGAGAAGCAGCCGAACGCGACGCGGATCCTGATCACCGCGGTGCTGAACCTGGGGACGGTGATCGAGGCGATCAACAAGGGGGAGATCTACCGGTTCATCATCAAGCCGTGGCTGCGCGAGGAGTTTCTTGGGGCGATCGAGAGTGCGGCGCAGCGGTACGACCTGATGGCGCGCAACACGCAGTTGCGGGCCGAGACGGAGGCGATGAACGCGTCGCTCCAGGAGTTGAACGGGCGGCTGGAGGACCAGGTGCGTCGGGTGGCGGAACAGAACGAGCAGTTGGAGCGGTTGAATCGGGCGTTGGAGCGCAACCTGGACCATTCGGTGGAGCTGTGCGTGAAGACGATGGAGACCTTTTACCCGACGCTCGGGACGCAGGCGCGGCGGGTCTTCGAGTTGTGCCGGTCGATGGGGGTGGCGGCGGGTCTGACCGGGGAGGAGCGACGGTCGCTGGGGATTGCGGCATGGCTGCACGATGTCGGGCTGGTGGGGATTCCGCGGCGGCTGATCGCGCGTTGGCAGCAGGCACCGGAAACGCTGAATGACGCCGAGCGGGCGCTCATCGAGCAGCACCCCATCCTTGGGGAGGAGCTGGCCTCCTTTGTCGGGAGCCTGGAGGCGGTGCGGGTGGCGATCCGGACCCATCATGAGCGGCACGACGGGCGCGGGTATCCGGCGGGACTGGCGGGGGAGGAGATACCGTGGCTGGGGCGGCTGCTGGCGGTGGCGGTGGGGTATGCGGCCAGCCCGCACGACCATGCGACCACGGTTCAGACCGTGCACGACCAGGGGGGGGGCGCCTACGATCCGGAAGCGGTGCTGGTTTTCATGCGGTGCCTTCCCGGGGCATCGATTCCACGGCGGCAGCGGGAGGTTTCGCTGGGGGAATTGAAGCCGGGCATGGTGCTGGCCAAGGGCATTTACACGGCCAACGGGATCCTGCTGGTTCCGGATGGGCGGGAGCTGAACGAGACCTCGATCGACAAGCTGCGGAACCATCATCGGATCCAGCCGATCGCCCAGTCCCTGGTGGTGTACTGCTGAAGGGGGCCGGCCGGGGGGGGCGGCGCGGTGCCTCGCGGAGTTGGGGGTGAGGAGGCGGGGAATCGGAGGGACGAGCCCCGCGAGTCCTGAACCCAAGGCTCCACACCGTTGCGGCCTCGTGGGACCCGGCCCTCGGAGGCGAGGCTTCGCGAAGCTCGCACCTTTCCCCACGATTCCGGGGCACGGGGCGTGGAGGGATTCTCAAGTCCGGAGCGGCGGGTGCCGATGCATTCATGGAAGGTAACGAAGGAATGCAACCCATGGACTGCCCGGACCGCCCCCAGCTGAACGCCCTGACCCAGTCGATCGACAAGGTTGCGCTGGAGCTCGTTCTGGCCCAGCCGGGTCAGGATGGCGGGTTGCTTCCGATCAACAGCCTGCTGGGAGACATCGAGGAGACCGTGTCGGGTCTCGATCTGCCGGAATCGTTCGCGGCGATGTGTGTGCGGGGACGGGGCGTGGTGGACGAGGCGCTCCGGCGGGGAAACTTCGATGAAGAGACCCTGGGGCGCCTGCGGGAGTGGGTGGAATGGATGCAGGCGGGCGCGATGGCCGTGGGGGCTGGCGGGCCGCTGCCGGCCACGCCGGACGCGGGGGCGGACGGCGCGGATGGCGCGGATGGCGCGGATGGCGCGCACGCTGCGGAAGGTGCGGCGGCGGGTGCGGAAAGGGACGAAGCGGCGGTCGCGCCCCCGTTGACGAAAGCGAACGGGGACGAGTCGGAGGAGGAGGCGTTTCTACTGAACCTGGCGTGCGACGCCGAGTTGCTGCGGGAGTTTGCCAACGAGTCGCACGAGCATCTGCAGAACATCGAGCTGGGGGTGCTCACGCTGGAGGAGAACCCGACGGACTCGGCGACGTTGAACTCGATCTTCCGGGCGTTTCACACGTTCAAGGGAGGATCGGGCTTTCTGAATCTCCGCCCGATCAACCGGTTGGCGCACGAGCTGGAATCGCTGCTGGACCTGGCGCGCCAGGGACGGCTGGCGATCGACTCCGGGGTGATCAACCTGATCCTTGCCGGCGGTGACATCCTCAAGCGGTTTGTCGGGGAGATCGAGACGCGGTTGAGCGGCCGGCAGGAGGATGAGCCGATCTTCGTGCCGACCGGCACCGTGCTGGGCCGGGTGCGGGCGGTGATGGCCGCCGGGCCGGCAGCGGCCGTCGAACCCGTCGTGAGGGGCCCGGTCGGGCCCGGGGCGTCCGGGGGGGAGGAAGACGGATCGAGCGGGGCTGCGGCCGACGTGGCGAAGGCCTCCGTGGGCACCGGATCCGCGTCGCTGGCGGAGGCGGGTGGCGCCGGGCGGGGGGCGACCACCGTGAAAGTGGACACGCAGAAGCTCGACGCGCTGGTGGACATGGTGGGGGAGATGGTCATCGCGCAGTCCCTGGTGATGCAGGATCCGGACCTTGCGAGCTTGGAGAGTCGCGTCTTGAGCCGGAACCTCGGGCAGTTGGGACGGATCACCAAGGATCTTCAGCGGGTGGCGATGTCGCTGCGGATGGTTCCGATCCGGTCCACCTTCCAGAAAATGACCCGGCTGGTGCGGGACGTCTCGGTGAAGGCGGGCAAGCATGTCGAATTGCGGATGAGCGGGGAGGAGACGGAACTGGACCGGACCATTGTGGAGGAGATCAGCGATCCGCTGGTGCACATGATCCGGAACGCGGTGGATCACGGCATCGAGACGGCGGAGAAGCGGTTGGCGGCGGGCAAGTCGCCGCACGGGGTCATCCATCTGCGGGCGTTTCACCAGGGCGGCAACATTGTCATTGAGGTGGAGGATGACGGGGCCGGGTTGAACCGGGAGCGGATCCACCGGAAGGCGGTGGAGAAGGGGATCCTGGCCGAGGGGAGCGAGTTGACGGACAGCGAGGTGTTCAACCTGGTGTTTGCCCCGGGATTTTCGACGGCGGAAAAGGTCACGGACCTGTCGGGGCGGGGTGTGGGGATGGACGTCGTGCGGCGGAACATCGAGAAGTTGCGGGGCCGGGTGGAGATCAGTTCGACGCCCGGGCGCGGATCGCGGTTTACGATTCATCTGCCGCTGACGTTGGCGATCATCGACGGGATGATCGTGGGGATCGGGCCGCACCGGTACATTGTGCCGACACTGACCGTGCGGGAGTCGTTCCGGCCGACGGCGGACATGATCTCGACGGTGCAGGGGCGGACGGAGGTGATCAACGTGCGGGGGCGGTTGCTGCCGCTGCTGCGGTTGCACGCCTTGTTCGGGCTGACGCCGCGGTCGGCGGATGCGACCCAGGGCATCGTGATCGTGGTGGAATCCGAACGGGACGCACGGGGCATCCTGGTGGACGATCTGCTGGGCAAGCAGGAGGTGGTGATCAAGAGCCTGGGCGAGACGTTCAAACGGAGTGCCGGACTGTCGGGCGCGGCCATTCTGGGCGACGGGCGCGTGGGATTGATCCTGGATGTCGAGCAGTTGGGGACATCCCGGGCGGGTGCCCTGGCGATGGCGGCCTGACCGAGGCCCTGCGGGGTGCGCCGGCCCGGACGGAGACTCACGTTTCGCGGGTTCCCTCCGATACTCAGGAAGAAGGCACCGGATCGGCGCATCCGGGGCAAACAGAAGAAGGACTATGACAGAGACCCTACCCTCCATTCAATCGGCTGAGCACGCGGTGGCCGGCAAGTACCTGACGTTCCTGCTTGGGCGCGAGTCGTACGGCGTCCAGGTGCTGAAGATCCGCGAGATCATCCGGTACACGGACATCACCTCGGTGCCCCAGATGCCGGCCCACATCCGGGGCGTCATCAACCTGCGGGGAAAGATCATCCCGGTCATCGATCTGCGGATGAAGTTCGGACTTCCGGTGGCGGACGCCACCGAGCGGACGTGCATTGTCGTCGTACGGGTCGAGCTGCCCAACGGTTCCAGTGCGCAGAACGGGGTGATCGTGGATGCGGTGGAGGAGGTGATCCAGATCGCGGCGGCGGACATCGAGCCGACGCCGGATTTCGGGGCCACCGAGGACACGGGATGCCTGCTGGGAATGGCCAAGATCAAGGGTGGGGTCAAGACGTTGCTCGACATCGACAAGGTGATCGGAACCGACGCCATCCCGCCTGGACTTCAGACCTGAACATCCGGGGCCACGGTTCCGGCGCAGGTTGCCGGTCCGGCCTGGTTCCCAATCCCTCTCATTCCTCCGCACCATGCGTCAGCGCCCCAGCTTCGAACTTCGATCCGTCCCTGTCGTGTCCGCCCGTCCGACGCATTGTCCCGGGGAGGCGACGCAGACCGAGGATGTGGAGGTCGGGCGGGCGCGGATTGCCGGCGGGAAGGGGGGGGCGCCGGAGTCGGACATGGGGGCGAGGAGCGTGCCGGTGCTGCAGTGGGAATACACGGAGTGGATCCTGGAATGTCGTGTGGAAACGCCGATGGCGGCGGGGGACGAGCGGACCTAAGCCGGCGATCGGGGGGGGCGGGGCGTTGGGAGGTACGGGTCCTGCGCGGACCCTGCACCGATCCGATCTGTGCAGGGGCTTCGGAGGGGGTGGGGCCTCGCGTGCGCCCCTTGCATGGCGCTACGCGACCTGACGGGAGTGTATTTACGTAGCGAATTCACTTGCCTCCAACTCACCCACTTTTGGTTTTCTGTGGTGGGTTCGTTAGGTAAAGAGGGGTTGTTGGGATGGGGAAGGGGGATCGGGCAACGATCCGGGAAGGGGTCCTATCCGCGGGCGACGAACCATCCACGATGGGGACTGCAATCAACGATCGAGCGGACGAGTTGGCGATGACGCGTCCGGTGGGCGCGGACGGTGTCACCCCGCCGTGGCCGGACTTGTTCGAGGATCTGCCCTTGCTGGCGGTGGAACTCGACCGGGAGGGGCGCATCCGGACGGTCAACCAGCGTCTTGCCGAGCTGGCGGGATGGCGGGCTGCCGAGGTGACGGGGCGGGACTGGGTGACGGCGATGGTTCCACCGCCGGAATCGGGGCGGGAGCGCGAGGTATTGGAGCGATTCCGGGCGGGGAAGGCGGTGCCGCGCCGCCGGGAAAGTGCGGTCCGGACGCGGAGCGGCGAGACCCGGCTGGTCCGATGGAGTTATGTGGTGGTGCGGACGGGTGGGGGGGAGGTGCACGGATTGGTGGCGCTGGGGGAGGAACTGGCGGACGGATCGCTGCCGGCCCCCGGGGGGGAGGAGAGCGAATTGGAGGCGATGTTCTTCGGGTCGTCCGGCATCCAGGTTGTCTTCGGCGAGGACGGCCGTGTGCGCCGGATGAATGCGGCGGCGATGGAGTATTTCGGCGTGGAGGAGGGGCCGTGCCGGGATTGGCGGGCGAGCGAGTTGATGGGGTGTTGGGGCGAACTGGAGGGACCGCCCGACTGCGGATTGGGGGAGGCGTGCCAGGGGTGTGGATTGAGGGCGGTGATGGAGGACACGATGCGGCACGGGACGGTCCACCGTCGGCGCGAGGTGCGGCAGAAGCTGTTGCGTGGCGGATTGCCGGTGGAGGTGACGATGCTGGTGTCGTCGTGCCCGGTGCGCAGCCAGGGGAGGTCGATGGTGCTGGTGGGGATCGAGGATGTGACGGCGGCGCGGTTGGCGGAGGAGCGGGTGCGGGAACAGGCGGCGCTGTTGGCGGCGGCGCAGGATGCGATCTGCGTGACGGATCTGGAGGGTCGGATCCGGTACTGGAACCGGGGTGCGGAGCGGCTGTTCGGGTGGTCTGCGGAGGAGGCGGTGGGGCAGATGGCGGCCGGCGTGGTGCTGGGCGGGGCGAGCCGGTATTGGGCGGCGATTCGAAAGGCCGTGACGCAGGAAGGCCACTGGGATGGCGAATTGCAGTCGTTCCGCCCCGGGGGCGAACCCTTGACGGTGGAGGCCCGGGCGAGCGCGATGCGGGACGCCGACGGGCAATCGAGGTCCATCCTGCTGGTGGGGACGGACGTCACGGAGAAGCGACAGTTGGAGCGGCAGGTGTTCCGGGGACAGCGACTGGAGAGTCTGGGGACGTTGGCGTGCGGGATTGCGCACGATCTGAACAACGTCCTGACGCCGGTGCAGATGGTGGCGGATCTGCTGCGGACGGCGGTGGCGGGGACGGAGGGGGAACGATTTCTGGACCTGCTGACCCGGAGTGCGCGACGGGGGGCGGACATCATCCGGCAGTTGCTTCAATTCGGGCGGGGTGCGGACGGGGCGCAGGTGCCGCTGGATCTGCGGCATTTGTTGAAGGAGACGGCCACCATCCTGCGGGAGACCTTTCCGAAATCGATCGAGGTCCAGGTCAAGGTGCCGGCGTTGCTATGGCCGGTGGTGGGGGATGCCACGCAACTGCACCAGGTGATCCTGAACCTGTGTGTGAACGCACGCGATGCGATGCCCCGCGGGGGGACGCTGGGGTTGTCGATCGGGAACGTTGAACTGGATGCGGCACGATTGGGGACGGTTCAGGAGGCCATCCCGGGGCGGTATGTGGTGCTGGAGGTGGCGGACAGCGGAAGCGGGATTGCGCCGGACGTGGCGAATCGCATTTTCGATCCGTTCTTCACGACGAAGCCGCAGGGTCAGGGGAGCGGGCTGGGCCTTTCGACGGTTCAGGGGATCGTGCGCGGGCACAAGGGGTTTGTCCTGTACGAGACGGAGGTGGGAAGGGGATCTGCGTTCAGGGTTCACCTGCCGGCGAGTCCGGAGACGTCCGGGGTGGATGTGGGGGGCGGTTTGCCCCCGGCGGCGCAGGAGGGAGGGCGGCAGTGGGTTCTGGTGGCGGACGACGAGGATGCGATCCGGGAACTCGCGCGGGTGACCCTGGAACGATCCGGGTATCAGGTCATCACGGCGCGGGACGGGGCCGAAGCGATCTCGATCTTCGGGCGACGCCACGCGGAGATCGGGGTGGTGGTGGTGAACATGATGATGCCGTACCTGGACGGAGCGTCGGCGATCGCGGCGTTTCGGCGGTTGAACGGAGCGGTGCCGGTGGTGGCGGTGAGCGGGATGCCGTCGCAGCGGGAGGATGCGGAGCGGGCGTGGGGCGGGCCGGTGGCGTTCCTGCAGAAGCCGTTTCCGATCCGGGCGCTGATCGACGAGGTGACGCGTTGCGTGGAGGCGGGCGGGCGGGCGGATCCGGCTGAGCCGTAGCCAGGTGCAGGGATACGGCCTAGACGAGCCCCTCGAGGATGCTGGGAAGGCGTTGGAGGCTCCGCATGAGGCTGGCCTCGGCGATGGTCCGTTCGGTGTGGGGCCGGCGGCCGCAGAGGATGGCCCAGCCGGATGCGCTGGTCCAGGCCTCCGAGGTGACTTCGACATGGTTCCCGCTGTGCCCGACGCGTCCGTGGCGGACGAGGAGATCGGCGATCTGGACGGCCGCCACGATGCGGACATGGCGACTGGCGAGTTCCGGGCGGTGATGGTGGCGGGCGGCCTCCACGAGCAGGTCGGGGAGGCGATGGTTGCGGAGGTACAGGGCCCCGAGTTCGCAGTGATCGACGCCGAGGATCTCCGATTCGAGCTCGGTGAGGTCGCGCAGGGATTCGCGGTGGAGGGTATGGATGGCCGCGAAGTGTTTGGGGAAGGCGGCGGCCATGGCGATCTTGCCGACATCGTGGACGAGTCCCGCGACGTAGTCGGATTCGTCGCCGGGGATCTCGAAGGTGCCGAGGACTTCGCGGGCCAGGATCGCAGTACCGATGCAATGCTGCCAGAACTCGCGCCAGTCGAAGGGGGCCCCGGCGGACAGCTTTTGGAAGTCCTCGATGATGGGGGTCATCATGGCGAGTTGGCGGATCTGGCGCACGCCGAGGAAGAAGACGGCCTCCTCGATGCTGTTCACGGGGGTGGAGAATCCGTAATACACCGAATTGACGAGGCGCAGGAGGCGTTCGGTGAGGCTGGGGTCGCGGCGGATGATTTCGGCGATCTGGGTGGTGTAGCGGTGGTCGGCGCTGAGCAGTTCCCGGAGGGCGCTGTTGACGCTGCCGAGGGAGGGCAGGCGGGGGCAGGAGTGCAGGCGGGTCTCGATCTGGGCCGTCGTATAGCGCGGCAACTCGACGGGACATGGGGCGACGGCGACGCTCATCGGTCATCGATATCGGCTGAGGCGGCGGCGACTTGAGGAAATCGAAACCGGGCGCTCAAGGGCGGGCAGAAAATGCCGATGTAACGGGTGCATGATCGATCAACTGGAGGAACTGGTCACTCAGGCGGTGGCCCGCGCCTTCGAGACGATGTTGAGTCTCAAGGTGACGCCCGAGGAGGCCGGGGTGCCGACGTGGAACGGAGAACCGCACGTGGCGGGATCGGTGGGGTTCATCGGGCGCTTGAGCGGAGTGGTGTACATCTACGCCAGTGCGCCCCTGGCGCGGGAGATCACGGGACGGATGCTCGGTCTGGCGACGGAGGAGATCGAGGGCGACGAGATGGTCAACGACGCGGTGGGGGAGCTGACCAACATGGTGGTGGGTCAGATCAAGTCGCAGTTGTCGGACCGGGGGATGCCGTGCGTGCTGACGATCCCGTCGATTGTGCGGGGAAGCCATTTTGTCATTGAGTCGGTCAGTTCAACGACGCGCCGGGTGAATACGTTTCGCTGCGGCGACCGGCAGTTCGTGGTGGAAACACTTATCAAATCCAGCTGAAACGGGGACTATGCCCATCAAGATCCTCACTGTTGACGACAGCAAGACGATCCGGTTGATCGTTGCCAAGGCCTTCAAGCCCTTTGATTGCGAGGTGTTCGAGGCCTCGAACGGGGTGGAGGGGCTGGCGGTGGCGGCGAAGGAACGGCCGCATGTGATCATCCTCGACCTCACCATGCCGGTGATGGACGGATACGAGGCGCTCACCAAGCTGAAGTCGGATCCCGACCTCAAATCGATCCCGGTGGTCATGCTGACCGCCGAATCCGGGCGCGAGAACGTCCTGCGGATCGCCAAACAGGGGGTGCGCGACTACCTGGTGAAGCCCTTCAAGGAGGAGCTGATCGTGGAGCGGGTGGGGCGGATCATCGACCTGAAGCCCAAGGGGCTGCAGCCGGTGAAGGCGCGGCGCTTCGACGACGCCCTGTCGATTCTGGTGGTGGACGACAAGCCGGCGATTGGTGATCAGGTGCGGGCCGGGTTGGCGGACACGCAGTGGACGGTGGTGGCGCGGGGCCAGGCGGGGGAGGCGCTGGACTACTGCCATCAGACGGCGCCGGATGCGGTGCTGGTGAGCCTCACGCTGCCGGACGATTCGGCGTTCTCGCTGTTCCAGGCGCTGCGGGGGAATGCGCGGACGAAGTCGGTGCCGGTGTTTGCGATGTGCGTGAAAAACGCGGTGGAGGATCAGGCGCGGGCGCAGCAGAGCGGATTCACGGGTGTGATCACCAAGCCGATCGAGTTTGAGGAACTGAAGGGGAAGGTTGCCCGGGCGCTCTCGCTGGACACTTCGTACAAGTACTTCCAGCACCGGGACGGCGTGCTGGTGCTGAGCCTGCCGGTGTCCTTCAACGGAGCGGTGGCCAACGAGGTGTCCTCGCACCTTCGGGCCAAGGTGGCGGAGGCGGTGGATGCGGGCTTTGGGCGGGTGGTGTTCGATGTGAGCGCGTTGAAGTCCGCGGACATCCTGCTGATCAAGCTGGGACTCGAGGTGATGCAGTTCTGCAACGAATTGTCGCTGCGGTTGCGGATGATCGGGTCGCCGGTGGTGATCCAGGAATGCCGGAAGTACGAGGAGACGAAGGACTGGTCGTTTGCCAGTTCGTTTGAGGATGCGCTGACGGCATTGAACGGCCGGGAGGTGCCGGTGGCGGCGTAGGCCGCTGCCGATCGAGGCCATGAAGCTGCCGGCCGGACATGCGTTGATGGTGGCCGCGGGCCTGTGGGGCAGCGGCTTGGGTTGGGCGGGAGGCTATCTCGCCAGCGACGCGCCCCCGAGGTTGCGGTATCAACGGCCGAAGCCGGTGGTGGCCAACCCGGTGGTGCTGCCGCCGCTGGCGCTGTGGGATCCGGCGCCTGCCGTTTCGACCCCGGCGGAGGCGGGACCGCAAGCCTCGGCGAACGGAGCTTCGGGGGGGCAGTCCGGGGCTGTCCTGGAGCGGGTCGAGGGGCCTTCCGGCACGGCCGGGGTGGCGGTCGCCGGCGGTTCGACCAATGGGGTGCCGACGCTGACCTGGGCTGGAACGACGCCGCTGGAGTTGGGGGTTGCGGAACGGGCCGAGATCGTCACGCCGCAGTTGCTGGTGCCGTTCTTCACGGACGCGGAGGCGAGCCGGGCGGCGCTGCTGGTGGCGGAGCCGGTGCGCTTTGTGCCGCCGCAGCCGGCGGCGAGGCGGTCCAGTCAGGCGACGTACACGCGCGGGCGGTAGCCGGAACCTGGAGCCATGCCTGCTGGAATTCATCGAGGAGATCGGGCCGGGCGGCGCCTGGCGGCGCTGGTCCTGGTTCTGGTTGGGACGGTGGCGCTGGCGGGTGGCGGTGTGGGGGCGGATCCGGGAGGGGTGGGGGTGGGGATCAACCCGGGTGGGGAGGCTGTGGCAGCGGGGACAGGGGTGACGGGGACCGGCCTGCAGGCGCATGGGGTGCGGTTGGAAATGGCGCGGACGCTGCGGGCGAGCGGTCATCGTTCCCAGGCGACGCGTCACCTCACCCAGTTGCTGGAGTCGGACGCCCCGGACGAGATTCATCGGGCGGCGCTTCTGGAACTGGCCGGGGTGGCGCAGGACGAGGGGCAGTGGAACCGGGTGCAGCAGATCCTGTCGCAGTACGTGAGCCGGTATCCGCGGCATCCGAGCACGGTGGAGGTGCTGCTGAGGCAGGGAGACCTGTATCGGCGTGCGGGGGCGAACGGGCTGGCATTGTCCAAGTACTACGCGGTCATGACGAGTGCGCTGAGCCTGCGTGTGGATCAACTGGACCTGTACCAGCGGCTGGTGCTGGAGGCACAGATTGGGATTGCGGACACGCATTACCTGGCGGGGCGATGGAAGGATGCGGCGGATTTTCTGCGCCGGTTGCTGCGGCTGGCGTCGCCCCATCTGGACCGGGCGCAGGTGCGTTACAAGCTGATCCGGGCCCTTTCGATGATGCCCGAGGCGCGGGACGAGTGTGTGGCCCAGGCGGAGCTGTACCTCGAATCGCACGGCGGGCTGCCGGAGGCCTCGGAGGTGCGATTTCTGCTGGCGGGCGCCTTGAAGGAGCAGGGGCGGAATGCGGATTCGCTGCGGCAGGTGTTGCGGCTGCTGGAAGTGCAACGCGCCCAGGCGACGGAGGATCCGCGGGTGTGGGCCTACTGGCAGAAGCGGGCCGGGAACAAGATCGGGAACCAGCTTTACCAGGAAGGCGATTATCTGAGCGCGCTGGCGATCTTCGAGCGGCTGGCAGTGCTGGATGATTCGCCGGAGTGGCAGCTTCCGCTGTGGTACCAGATCGGTCTGGTGTACGAGCGGCTCGAGCAACCCGGACGCGCCTCGGCCACCTATTCGAATGTGGTCCAGCGGGGGAAGGGCTTGGAGGAGGGGCAGCGCACGCCCGACCTGCGAACCGTGCTGGAGATGGCGCAGTGGCGCGCGGACCAGTTGGGCTGGCTTGGCGGGGTCGCCGAGCGGGTGGCGGCGCTGCGGGGGACGCTGACGGAAAAGGAATCCTTGAATGTCGATGAAGGCACCTTCTGAAATCGCCGCCGTCCTGCGGGAAAACCTGGCGCTGTACGAGACCGTATGGCGGGCCGTGTCCGAAGAGGGGGAGGAACTGCGCTCCGACACGGGGCAGGTTCCGGTGCGGCAGGGGCGGGACAAAAAGGACTTGCTTCCCCGTCTGGTTGCGTCGCTAGATGCGCTCGCCAGTTCACGGGCTGCCTGGCAGGCGGGAGGCCCTGCGGCGCGGGCGCGTCATCCGGAGGTGGGCGCGTTGGTTCGGCAGAGCCAGGATCTGCTGATGAAGATCATCGTCATGGATCGCGAGAACGAACAGATGCTTTTGAGGAAGGGGATGTTCCCGGCTCGCGAGCTGCCTTCCGTGAACCGGCAACGGCCCCATTTTGTGACCGACCTCTACCGCCGGCAGGGTGCCCGATGAAACCCCAGCGCCCATGCCCATCGAGAAGATCCTCGTCCTCGAAGACGATCTGATTCAGCGGAAGAATCTCGAGCTGCAATTGCGGCAGCGGCGGTACGAGGTGGCCAGCGCGGGTACGCTGGGGGAGGCGCACGAGTTGCTCGGGAGGGAGACCTTCGACCTGATCCTGGTGGATGTGAATCTGCCGGACGGCGACGGGCGGGATCTGCTTCGGGAGCTTCAGTCGCGGCCGCAACGGCCGCATGTGGTGATGATGACCGGGGAGGGTTCGATCGAGTCGGCGGTCGAGTGCATGCGGATGGGGGCGCTCGATTACCTCACCAAGCCCTTCACCTTCGATGAGATCGAGGTGCGGCTGAAGAAGGCGGAGGACTTCTCGCAATTGGTGCGCGTCACCCGCTATCTGAGTCACGAGGAGAGCGAGGAGACGGGTTTCGAGCTGCTGGGGCGCAGTCCGGCGATGGAAGGATTGCGGCAGATGATCCGGAAGATTGCGCCGACGCAGGCGACGGTGCTGATCCAGGGGGAAAGCGGCACCGGGAAGGAACTGGTGGCGCGGGCCCTGTACCGCCAAAGCCCGAGGGGCCAGGCGCCGTTCATCAAGGTCAATTGCGCGGCGATCCCGGAGAACCTGATCGAGAGCGAGTTTTTCGGGCACGAGCGGGGCTCCTTCACCGGGGCCATTTCCCGTCGGGAGGGGCGGTTCGAGCTGGCGCATGGGGGGACGATCCTGCTGGACGAGGTGAGCGAGGTGTCGCCCCAGGTGCAGGCCAAGCTGCTGCGGGTGCTTCAGGAGCGGGAACTGGAGCGGGTGGGAGGGAATCGGACGATCAAGGTGGATGTCCGGGTGATCGCGACCACCAACCGGAATCTCGAGCAGAGCGTGCAGCGCAAGGAATTCCGCCAGGACCTGTACTTCCGGCTCAATGTGGTGCCCATCCAGGTGCCGCCGCTTCGGGACCGGATCGGGGATGTTCCCGAACTGGCCGAGCAGTTCATGCAGCGGTTCGCCCGGAAGCACGGGGTGCGGGTGCGCGGGATCGCCGACGATTGCCTGCGGGTCCTGCAGAGCCATTCCTGGCCGGGGAACGTCCGGGAACTGCAGAACGTCATTGAGCGCGGCGTGATTCTCTGTGGCGAGGGAGGTTTGCTCGAGGCGGAACACCTGGGATTCGCCCCGGTTGCGGGCACGAAGGCGACGGCCGTCGGGGATGCGGGGGCCGAGGGAACGGGGTCAGGAGAAGGGGCCAACGGGATCCAGTCGCTGGCCGAGTTGGAGAGGATCCAGATCTTCAAGGCCCTCGACCATACGGGAGGGAACCGCACCCACGCGGCCCGGTTGCTGGGCATCAGCATCCGGACCCTTCGGAACAAGCTGCACGAGTATGGCCGGGACACGCGGGACGGCGACCTGGACGACGCCGGAAGTGGCCCCGAGGGCGATTGACGACTTCCATCGCGGGACGGTGAGCGCCCGTCCCGGGTGAGTTGAGGAGGGCTGATCGACCGTTGTCGCGGTTCTCGTACCGGCCGCTTCAATCCAAATCGATTCCAAGGCCGGGTTGCCATGCCCGTCCGCCGTGACATGGAGGACGGTGCGCAAAAAAGTCCCAGCGAACTCAATGGCAGGTGCCAACCGGCCGTTGAATACGATGTGGGATCTCTCACGAACGATGCGGAGTCGGTCCAATTGGCGTCCTGTTGCCCTCCTCCGGGGCCCGTCGCGACGAACGAAGCGCCGGCGACCTCGATGCCGTCTCCGGTGAACCGGCGGATCCTGATCGTCGACGACAATGCCGCAATCCACGATGACTTCCGCAAGATCCTGACGCCCAGGGTATCGGAGCTGCAGGGCTCGATGGCCGCGATGGAGGCGGTGCTCTTCTCGGAGAGCGTCCCTGCACCCACGCCGGAGGCAGCCTGTTTCGAACTGGAGTCGGCGTATCAGGGACGGGACGGCATTCTCCGTGCGGAAGCGGCGTATCGCGGGGGGGCTCCCTTTGCCCTCGCCTTCGTGGATGGGCGGATGCCGCCCGGGATGGATGGGATCGAAACGATCGAGGGACTGTGGAAGGTGGATCCCGGCCTGCAAGTGGTGCTCTGCACGGCCTATTCGGATTATTCGTGGGACGGCATCACAGGGCGCCTGGGGCAGTCGGACAGCCTGGTCATTCTCAAGAAGCCCTTTGACACGGTGGAGGTGATCCAGCTCGCCCATGCTCTGACGGAGAAGTGGCGGCTGCAGCGGGCCGCGCGCGTTCGCATGGACGAACTCGAGGCCATTGTGGCGAACCGCACCGCGGCGTTGCGGGCCGAGATCGTCGAGCGTCGGAGGCACGAGATGGAGGCACGCGAGGCCCGGTTGGCAGCCGAAGAGGCGTCCCGCGTCAAGTCGGTGTTCATCGCCAACATGAGCCACGAGATCCGCACCCCGATGAACGGAGTTCTGGGAATGTGCGAGTTTCTTCTGGGGACCCCGCTGTCCACCGAGCAGCGGGACGCAGCCAATACGCTGAAGTACTCCAGCGAGTCGCTTCTGGCCCAGCTCAACGACATCCTCGACCTCGCTAAGATCGAGGCGGGCAAGCTGGAACTTGAACGGACGCCGTTCCGCCTCGATGCGCTGGTGGACGCCTCTGTCGGCCTCTTCATCCCCAAGGCTCAAGTCAAGGGGCTCGCGCTGACCGCCACGTTGCATCCCGAACTTCCCGCGGTGCTGGTGGGTGACCCGGTGCGCCTTCGGCAGGTGCTCTTCAATCTGGTCGGCAACGCCGTCAAGTTCACGCTTCAGGGATCGATCGGCCTTGCGGTGCGCCCGTGCGGGTTGCCGGCGGGCCCGGCAGGCGTTGAGTTCGAGGTGCGGGACACCGGGATTGGAATCGTCCCGGAGCAGCTTCCCCTCCTCTTCAAGGCCTTCTCTCAGGCGGACTCCTCGATCACCCGGAAATTCGGTGGGTCCGGACTGGGACTGGCGGTCTCCCGTCAGCTTGCCGAGCTGATGGGTGGATCGATCGAGGCATCGAGCATGCCTGGCCAGGGCTCGACCTTTGTTTTGCGCGTCCCGCTTCCCGCTGCCGCCGACCCGGGCGTGGTTTCGTGTTCCGGCGCCGCGGCGCCGGCATCGCCCCGTGCGCAACGGGCGCCGGTCCTTGGCCCGTTTCCAGTTGCCTTGCGCGTGCTGGTTGCGGAGGACAACCCCGTCAACCGCAAGGTCGCCGGGCTCTACCTTGGGCGCATGGGCTGCGAGGTGGTCTTCGCGGTCAATGGCCGTCAGGCCGTGGAAGCCGCGGCCGAGGAGGCGTTCGACCTGGTCCTGATGGACTGCCAGATGCCGGAACTCGACGGCCTGGCCGCCACCCGGCTGATTCGGCAGAACGAAACCTGCACGGGACGGCGCGTCCCCATCATCGCGATGACGGCCAGCGCCGTTCGCGGCGACCGCGAAGCGTGCCTGGCGGCCGGGATGGACGAGTACGTTTCCAAACCCGTGCAGTGGTCGGCGATCCCTGCGCTGTTTTACCATCATGTGTCCTCCCTGCGGGGAGGTGAGAGCCGACCCGAGCCCCTGATCGCGGCGCTGCCATGACCCGTCCGCTGCCTGCCCCAGTGCTGCGCACGCCCCATCTGATCGCTGCGGTGGTTCTCGGGTGCTGGGGGGGTGTCTGGGGCGGGGAGGAACTGCCAGGCGATGCGCCGTCAGAACTCGCCCGCCTGCAGAGTCTGGTCGGAATGAGCCTGGAGGAGCTTGGCGAGATCAAGGTGGAGACCGTTTATGGCGCATCGAGGCGGGAACAGAAGCTGAACCGTGCGCCCTCCGCGGTCACCCTGGTCACCCGCGAGCAGATTGCCCGGCATGGGGACCGCACGCTGGGCGAAGTGCTTCAGCGCGTTCGAGGCTTCTATGTGACGTCCGACCGGTCGTACAGCTATCTCGGGATCCGGGGTTTCCAACGGCCCGGCGATTTCGGAGGGCGTCTGCTGGTGATGATCGACGGGCACCGGATCAACGATGCCGTGTACGACACGGCGGCCGTCGGTCTCGATTTTCCACTCGATATCGACCTGATTGAACGGATCGAGATCATCCGCGGCCCGGGCTCGTCCCTTTACGGCAACAACGCCCTTTTCGGAGTCATCAACGTGATCACCCGCAGCGGCCGGCAGGTCGATGGGGTGGAGGTCTCCGGCACGTACGGGTCGTACGACGCCTGGTCCGGCCGCACCACCTACGGCACGCGTTTCGGCAATGGGACGGAATTGCTGGTGTCCGGGACGCTGCAGGGGTCTGAGGGGGCGGAGCGGTTGAAGTTTCCGGAATTCGTGGCCGAAGACCTGGATGGAGAACAGGCGGGCAACGCCTTCATGAGCGTGGTGCATGCCAGTTGGTCGCTGCGCGGCGGTTACGGGCGAAGGGTCAAGGATGTGCCGACGGCCGCCTGGTACACTCTACCCAATTCGCAGGAACCAGGACTGTCCATCACCGACCAGCGGGCATTCGCCACACTCGGCTTCCGGCACGAGTGGGGGGACGGATGGCTGCTCGACGCCCGCAGTTCACTCGACTGGTTCCGCTTTGATGGGATCTACCCCTACGCCAGCGAGGACGACTCTTCAGCGCCGCCCATCGTCAATCGCTACCTCGCGGAGTCCTTCTCCACGGGGCTCAACCTGCTCCTCGGCAAGCCGCTTGGAGAGCGCCATCACCTGAGCACCGGCGTCGAGTGGCGGGGTCAGATGGTTCTCGACCAGCGCAATTGGGACGATGACCCGTACCTGAGCCATGCGGATTCGAACGAATCCGCCGATAGGGTCGGGATCTTCGCCCAGGACGAGTGGAGCCTTCGCGACGATCTGGTCCTGAGCGGCGGGCTTCGCTACGATCATGTCACCCCCTCGGGCGGCGCCTTGACCCCCCGCGTGGCCGCCCTCTACTCGCCTTGGGAGAAGACCACCTTCAAGGCTCTCTATGGTCAGGCGTTCAGGGCCCCCAACGCATACGAGGCGTTCTACAGCGGTGCCTTCTTCGCGGTGAATCCCGACCTGACCCCGAAATCCGTCCGCTCCTACGAACTCGTCTGGGAGCAGGTCCTTGGCGCCCGATGGAACCTCACCCTCTCCGCCTTCTGGAACGACGTCGATCATCTGATCGGACTGGAGGTCGATCCGTCCGCGGATCCCGACCATCTCGGGGGCGGGGTTTTCAGGTACGCCAACCAGGGATCGGCCCGGATCCGGGGCGTGGAATTGGAGGTGGATCATCATCTTCCCAGGGGCGTGATGGCGTCGGCCAGCTACTCGTTCACGGACACCATGGATGCCGACCGCGGGGCGCCGCTTCCGAACGCTCCCGAGCATCTCGGGAAGGTCAACCTCAGCGTGCCGGTCTGGGGCAACAAGGTCTTTGCCAGCACGGCGATCCAGGCCATGAGCGGACGCCGTTCCCTTGCGGGCGAGACGGTCAGTCCCCATGCGGTTGTCAACCTGAACCTGTTCGCCCGCGAACTCATGCCCGGACTGGAGGTCACAGCGGGCATCTACAATCTTTTCGATCGTCGATATTCCGACCCGGTTTCGAGCGACCATTACTATCGCGGGCCCGTCTCCGGCGGGATCGTGGAGCTGGACCGGATCCAGCAGAACGGCCGCACCTTCCGGTGCAAGCTGACCTACCGTTTCTAGCTGGCGGTTCGGCAGAATCCTCCCCGCAAGACCCGCCCGATGAATCTCCACAGCCCACCCGGTGTGACCCGTCCTTCGTGGGCGGCATCCTTCCGCCCTGAGGTGGCATGGGGGCGTTTCCCCGGGCTGTTGGCCGTTCTGCTTGGCGTGCTCTCCGTTTCGTCACCTGCATCCGCACCGCCCAGGGAGCATGAGGTCAGGGCGGCTTTCCTGATCAATTTCGCCCGATTCGTCGAGTGGCCGTCCGCCGTTTTCGAAGGCGACGCCCCGCTGGCGATCGGAGTCGTGGGTGACGAGGCCATGGCGTCAGTCCTGGAGCTGATCGTTCCCGGGCAGACCGTCGGCCGGCGCCGGCTTGAAGTGCGGCGGTTGGCGCTGGACGACGACTTCACGGGGATTCACCTGCTGTATCTCGATCCGGGCCCCATGGAGCCCATGGGCGAGGTGCTGCGGCCGCTGTCCAGGCATCCGGTGCTGGTGGTCGGCCGCCATGCGGATTTCGTCGGCCAGGGCGGCATGATCGGGTTCGTGCTGGTGGATCGGAATGTACGCTTCGACATCAACCTCCGCGCGACCCAGGCGGCCCGCCTGCAGATCAGTTCCCGACTGCTGTCGCTTGCCCGGACAGTGATCCGGTGATTGCCCATGAACTCCGCTGAACCACAAGTCAGAATGTCCATCCAGGGGAAGGTGCTACTCATCGTCCTGGTGCCGTGCCTGGTCTTTCTGCTGTTTGCGGGCACGACCCTGGTGGCTTTCCAGATGCGCATGCTTCGCCGGGACTTCGTCCGCGATCTCCAGACTGTGGCTCGCATCGTCGCCGACAACGCCGCGGCTGCAGTGGTCTTCGATGACGGGCGCGCCGCGGCTGAACTCCTTCGATCGTTGCGCACCAAGGCGAACGTTCTCGGTGCGGTGCTGGTCCTTCCCGACGGGACAGTGCTTGCCGATTATGGCAACCCGGTGGGGCAACCGGTGGCTCACGGCGATGGGGGGGTGTTGCTCCGGGGCCGGGAAGGGTTCCTGGTGGAGCCTGTCGTGATGGATGGTCAGACGGTGGCCTGGCTCAACCTTGTCGGCGACCACACCCAAGTCTACTCCGGCCTTTCCCGTCTCGTCGCCTGGCTACTGGTCGGGCTCACCGCTGCGGGGGCCGCACTGGTGGGCGTCTGTCTGGTCTGGATGCGGCGCGTTGTAACCGACCCCCTTGCCCGCCTCACCGGCGTTGCTCAAGAGATTGCCGACCGGAAGGACTTCTCGATCCGCGCGCGGGAGGAAGAGGGACGGGAACTCGGAGTGCTGACCCGCACCTTCAACGAGGTGCTGAGCCGGGTGCAGAGTCAGGAACGGGCGATCCTGGATTCCCACGCCAAGCTGGAGTCGATCCTCGAATCCGTTCACGGGGTGGTATGGGAGGCGGATGCCGTCACCCGACACACCACCTTCGTCAGCCGGCAGGTTGAGCCGCTGTTTCGGTACCCATTCCGCCGGTGGATCGAGGACCCGGCGTTTCGGCTCGAGATCGTGCACACGGGCGACCGGCGCCGGGTTGAGGAGACCTACGACAAGGCCGTGGCGGATTCCAAAGGCTTCCAGATCGACTACCGGATGCTGGGCGCCGACGGACGCATGATCTGGATCCGGGAGAACGTCGCGGTGGAATCGGAGGACGGGCGGGCGTCGTGTCTTCGGGGCGTGGCGCTGGACATCACCGAGCAAAAGCGGGCCGAGGAACAATTGGAGCGTTTGCACCGTCGCCTGATGGAGTCGTCGCGCCTGGCCGGCATGGCGGAGGTCGCCACCGGCATCCTCCACAACGTCGGCAACGTCCTCAACAGCGTCAGCGTCTCCGTCAACCTCGTCGCCGAGCGGTTGAAGCGCCAGCAGGTCGGCAATCTCCAGCGTGCTGTCGGCATGCTCCGGGATCGCCGGGAGGACCTTGCCCGTTACCTCGAGGACGATCCCAAGGGCCGGTTGCTCCCGGAGTACCTTGGCACCGCGGCGGGGTTCCTCGTCATGGAACATGCCGAACTGCTGAACGAAATCGCCACGCTCAACCGGTTCGTCGAGCACCTGAAAGAGATCGTCGCCATGCAGCAGGCGTATGCCAAGGTCTCCGGGGCATACGAACCCATCGACCCGGCCGAACTTGTCGATGACGCATTGAGGATCAACGCCGCGTCTTTCGAACGGCATCAAATCGTGGTCTGCCGCGACGTTGACCCGGACCTGCCCCGGGTCATCGTGGACCGGCACAAGGCGCTGCAAATCCTGATCAACCTCCTGGGCAACGCGAAGCATGCCCTGGACGCTGGCCGCACCGATGGTCGCCGGCTCACCATCCTTATCGAGCCGTACAACCCCGAACACATTGCCATTCGCGTTCGCGACAACGGGGTCGGGATCGCTTCCGAGAACCTGACACGCATCTTTCAGCACGGTTTCACCACCAAGAAGGAGGGGCATGGATTCGGTCTGCACAGCGGCGCCAACGCCGCCCGCGAGATGGGGGGGCACCTGACGGCCACCAGTGACGGGATCGGCCATGGGGCGGAATTTGTCCTGGTACTGAAGGTGGCTCAGGCGGGCGATCCGCGGGTCCTGTCAGACAGCCATCCGGGGCACGGGGATTCCCATGCTCCGGAGCCCTTGGCCGGCGGTGCATCTGACGATTTGAGCCACGACGAACCCCTGCCGTGATGACTCGGCCCACAGTCCACCCCCCAGGTGCGGCGGTCGTGCTGCGGAAGCAGGTCCGGTTGGAGGGCCCGCCGTGACGTTATCCCCTCCAGTCGTTTCGTCGTCAGAGGGCGAGCGTTCGGGGCCACGGGTCGGGCGCCCGTGCTGCCGGCTGAAGGCCGCGGTGGTCGGCTGGCTTCCGCGCCGGGGCATCACCTTCCGCACCGCACTCTTCGCCTGGCTGATAGCCATTGCCTCGCTGTTGATCTTTCTGGTGGCGATGCTTCCCGGGCAGCGGCGCACGTTTCTGGAAAACCTCGAGTCCAAGGCGCACGGCGTTTCCATCTCCATTCGTGACGTCGCCACCAGTGGGCTGGCCGGCGAAGATTACGGCGCCGTGGTGGAGCACTGCCGGCTGGTCCTTCGCGGCAATCCCTCCATCGACTACATCGTCATCGCCCGCCATGACGGGTATTCGCTGCTGCACGAAAAGGGGGGCGACCGCTGGTTCTCCCTGGAAGACGGTCCGGTCGAATGGCGTCCGGCCCGACGGGAGATCCACAGCGGCATTGCCATGGCGCCCGTCCTTGAACGCCGGGTGTTCGCTTACGCCCTTCCCCTGGACTATCCGGAAATCGAATGGGGCTGGATCAACGTCGGCCTCTCCCTCGATGGTTTCAATCGCAGTGTCACGGATGCCTATCTGAGGACCACCCAGATGGCTGCCGCCTGCATTCTCCTCAGCCTTGGCGCCTCGGTCGTGTACGCCCGCCGATTGGTCCGGCCCATCCTCAGCCTTCGCACGGTGGTCGGACGGGTTGCGGGCGGCGACTTGTCTGCCATGGCCCAGGTGGGGGGCCTTGACGAAATCGGGGCGCTGGCCGGGTCGGTCAATTGCATGACGTCCGCCCTTCAGAGGAGGGATCGGGTTCTGGAAAGCGTCCGGTTTGCGGCCCAGGAGTTGCTCGAGGCGGACGGCTGGCATCACGCGCTGCCGGCGGTGCTCGCCAAGATCGGCGAGGCGACGGAGAGCTGTCGCACCTACCTGTTTCAGAACTACCGCGGACCGGGAGGTCGCCTTTTCACCTGTCAGCGCTTCGAATGGACTGTTTCGTACGCTGCTTCGCAGGTCGGCAATCCGGCACTCCAGGAGGTGGATTACGAGGCTGCGGGGTTTCAGCGCTGGGTGGAGATTCTCAGCCGCGGGGAGGTCGTTTTCGGGCTGGTTCGTGAGATGCCTGCCGAGGAACGGGAGACGCTCGATCCTCAGGGAATCCGCTCGCTTCTGGCCATACCCATTCATGTGGACGGAGACTGGTGGGGATTTCTAGGAATCGATGAGTGCCGGGAGGACCGGGTGTGGAACGACTCGGAGCGGGACAGTCTCCGCACGGTGGGCGACACCTTGGGGGCCACCATTTCGCGCCAGAGGGTTCAGGACGCCCTCCTCGAATCCAAGAGGACCCTTGAAGAGCGCGTGGCGGAACGGACCCAGGAGCTGGTGGACCAGGTGCGCGCAGAGGAAAAGGCCCGCAAGGACCTGGCCGAGGCCCAGCAGCGGCTGATCGAGGCGTCCCGTCTCGCCGGCAAGGCCGAGGTCGCCACCAGCGTGCTTCACAACGTCGGCAACGTGCTCAACAGCGTCGGCGTCTCCGCAACGCTCGTTGGAGATCGCCTGCGCAAGTCCCCGCTGAACGGACTTCAGCGGGCGGTTGCCATGCTCGTTGAGCACCGAGGAGAGCTCGGCCGGTTCCTGACCGAGGATCAGCGCGGTCGTATTCTCCCCGAGTATTTCGCCGCCGTTACGGCCCAGATCGAGGGCGAGCGCGCCGCCATCCTGACGGAGATCGACGGGCTGATGCGCAACATCGAGCACATCAAGAAGGTGGTGGCCTTGCAGCAGGCCTATGCCACGGTGTCGGGCACTTCGGAACAGGTCGCCTCGGTCGAACTGGTCGAGGACGCGCTCCGGATGAACGGGGCCTCCTTCGAAACGAACGGCATCCGGGTGCTTCGCGATTTCGACGCGGATCTGCCGCCGATGAACGTGGACCGGCACAAGGTGCTGCAGATCCTCGTGAACCTGCTGCGCAACGCGAAGCATGCCGTGGCGACGATGGATGCCGCTGCACGGCGCATCGAGATCGGCATCCAACGCCGTGCCGCCGAGCGTCTGGCCTTCATCGTGCGGGACTCGGGCATCGGCATCGCCCGGGAGAATCTCATCCGAGTCTTCCAGCACGGCTTCACGACCAAGAAGAACGGGCACGGTTTCGGACTGCACAGTGGCGCCAACGCCGCACGGGAGATGGGCGGGAGCCTGTCGGTCCACAGCGAAGGTCTGGGTCAGGGCGCCACATTCATCCTGGAACTTCCCATTCATCCGGCAGTCAGCGATTCACACCATGAACTCATGCCCTCCCTGGGGACCGGCCCCGCCTCCGAATCGACGCATTCTGGTGATCGACGATAATCCGTCGATCCACGTGGACTTCCGCAAGATCCTGTGCCCCGACCGGTCCGGGGAGGGAGCGGTGCAGGAGCTGGAGAGCATCCTTTTCAATACGGCGCCGCGCCCGGATGCCGGTCCCGTCTTCGAGTTGCAGAGCGCCTATCAGGGTCAGGAGGCGCTGGAGATGGTCCGGCGCTCGCTGGCCCAGGATCAACCCTATGCGCTGGCCTTTGTGGACGTCCGCATGCCCCCGGGATGGGATGGGATCGAGACCACCGCGCGGTTGTGGGAGGTGGATCCCGCGCTGCAGATCGTGATCTGCACAGCGTACTCGGACTATTCGTGGGACGAGATGCGGGCCCGCCTGGGGCAGCCGGAGAACCTGGTGGTGCTCAAGAAGCCGTTCGACAACGTCGAGGTGCAGCAACTGGCCCATGCGATGGGCCGGAAACGGGATCTCAACCTCCAGGCTGCCACGGCCACGGACCGGCTGCATGGGGTGGTCCGCGACATGCAGGAAATGCTGGTTCGCTCGGCCGGGGCCCGGGGTCTGACCCGGGCGCAGGCCGCGGGCGTCTCGAATCTCAAGCCTCCGAATCCCGGTGCCGACGGCATCGACGTCCGGTCGTTGCCGGACGTGCTGCATCGGTTGCGACATACCCTCGAAAGCACGTTCAACCAGCTGCGGGACACGGAGGTGCAGCTGGTGCATTCGGAGAAGATGGCCTCCCTCGGCCGCATGAGCGCCGGGATCATGCACGAGATCAACAATCCCCTGAACTACGCGCTCACGGCGATCAACCTGTGCCGGCGCCATGCCACGGACATCTCGGAATCGAGTCGGGAGGAGTTCCTGGAGACCCTGACGGACATTCGCGAAGGGTTGAGCCACATTGCGTCGGTTGTTCGCGACCTTCGCGAGTTCAACCACCCGAGCTACGGAGCGATGGCCACGGTGGAAGTGAAGCGGGTGGCGGATGTCGCGGTGCGGCTCCTGGCCGGAGAACTCAAAGGACAGGTCGAGGTCGAGAATCTCATCCCCGAAGAGTTCACGGTCGATGCCGTCGGCCCCCGGCTCACCCAGGTGTTCATCAATCTGCTCCACAACGCTGCGGACGCCCTGCGGTCGAAGACCTTCCCGCCCGGCGAGCGGCCCCGCATCCGACTGTCCGCCGACGGCAACGGCGAGTGCCGGATGGTGCGGGTTCGGGACAATGGTCCTGGCATGTCCGCTGTCAGTCTGGGCCGGATCTTTGAGCCCTTCTTCACCACCAAGGAGACCGGGCGCGGCATGGGACTCGGTCTCAGCATCTGTTACCGGCTTCTACGTGACGTCGGTGCGACCATCGAAGCGCGCAGCGAGGAGGGTCAGTACTGCGAATTTGTGATCGCCTTCCCGGTTCCGCCCGGGATCCCTGAGGGATCGCACCTGGCCGGGGAGATGGCGGCCTCGACCTGACGCCTGACCGGGCGGGGCCGGGCGCGGCAGGGGCGGGCGGATCAAATAGACGGAATCGTCGTGCATATGCACGACGATTCCGTCTATTTGATCTGGGGGAGGGCGCCTGAGCCGCCACAAGTGAGCGGTGGGGGATGAAGGGCGGAGGGCAGGGGGCCGTTGGGAACGGGGCGAAAGGTGGGCGGCGTTCCGCTCCAGGCCGGTCTTGGGGACGCGTGAAGGCGGTTGGGAGCATGGCACGTGGCGAATTCTTCCCAGGGCGGGTTGGGGTAGGCGTTCGTTGCCGGGTTGGGGGGTGGATGGGAACGAAATTGCCCGGCTGACGGGGTGACGGGGAGGGAAACCCCACGCAGGCGGCAGGTTCTTCTCCTGGCATGCCGGGTGCTTCGAGGCTGGGGGATAGAAACGGCCCGCCATGATCGACGCCCTCTTCAATCAACCGAACCTGGTCGCTGCGAAGCGGTTGATGGACGTGACGGTGCTCCGTCACGAGGCGATCGCGACGAATCTGGCGAACGTGGAGACGCCGGGCTACCGCCGGATGGATGTGGGGCCGGCCTTCGAGCAGCAACTGCAGAAGGCGGTGGCGGCGCGGGACGTCGCGTCCATGAAGTCGATCCGCCCGCAACTTGCGGTGGATGCCACGGCGGTGTCGCGGCGCCGGGACGGCAACACGGTCGATCTCGAGAGCGAGATGGTCCGGCTGAACCGGAACAGCATCGAGTACGGGGTCGAGGCCCACTTCATCACCAGCGCGCTGCTGAAGATGCGGCACGCCATCACCGGACGGTCCGCCTGACGCCATGATCAAGATTTTCGGAGGTCTCGAAAGCACGTCCGCCGCCCTCGCGGCCGAGCGCGTCCGGATGGATGTCGTGGGACAGAACATCGCCAACGCCCAGGTGACGCGCGGGGCGGACGGGCAGCCGTACCGGCGCCAGCAGGTGGTTTTCGAGGCGGTGCTGGCTTCCGCCCAGGGGAGGGCGGGTTCACCCAGCCTGCCGGCGGTGAGCGTGGCCCGGGTGGAGGGGGATTCGCGGGAGCCGCGGCTGGTGTACCGGCCGGGGCATCCGGATGCGGACGGGACGGGGATGGTGGCGATGCCGAACGTGAACGTCCACGAGGAGATGGTGGACATGATTGCGGCGACGCGGGCCTTCGAGGCGAACCTGGCGGTGCTGAAGACGGCCCGCAGCATGGCGATGCAGACCCTGGGCATCGGGAAGCGATAAGCGGTGAGGAGGGCGCATGCATTCTCTTTCGGCCATTCGGAACGTGGTGGATCCGGCGATGCGCGGGATGCCCGCGATCGAACCGCCGGTGCCGCCGATGCCGCCGGGCGCGGCGGCGGCGCCGCTCGGACCGACGGAGGGTGCCAAGCCCTTCGAAACGGTCCTGGGCCGGTTCGTCGAGCAGGTCAACAGCAAGCAGATGGCGTCGGCCGAGGCCGTCCGTGGACTGCTGAGCGGCGAGGACATTCCGCTGCACCGGGTGATGATTGCGACCGAGGAGGCGAGCGTGTCGTTTCAACTGATGGTCGAGGTCCGCAACAAGCTGCTCGAGGCGTACCAGGAGCTGATGCGGATGCAGGTGTGAGGACTGAGACGGTGGCAATGTTATGAACGAAAGTCTGTCGCAGCTCGGGCGCCAACTGCTGGCCATCTGGAAGCAGTTGGGGCTCAACCAGCGGATCAGTATCGCCCTGACCGGCGCACTGGTGATCGGCGGACTGCTGGGACTGGCGGCGTGGTCCGCCCGGGGCAGCTACTCGCTTCTCTACGGCCGTCTGGACGAGGGGGAGGCGGCCAAGGTCATTGCGGCGCTCGACGAGGCGAAGGTGCGCTACCAGGTGCGGCCGGGGGGCGCGATCCTGGTGCCTGCCGACCAGGTGCACACCCTGCGCATGCAACTGGCGGGAAAGGGGATTCCGCGGGGCGAAGGGGTCGGGTTCGAGATCTTCGACAAGCCCAATTTCGGGGTGTCGGACTTTGTGCAGCGGGCGAACTACACGCGGGCGATCCAGGGGGAACTGGCCCGCACCATCAGCCAGCTCGACCAGGTGGATGCCGCCCGGGTGATGATCGTGCTGCCCGAGAACCGGCTGCTCATCGGCAACCAGCAGAAACCGACGGCGTCCGTGTTTGTACGGGTGCGGGGTGCGGGCCCGTTGCCGGCGGCGGCGGTCAGTTCCATCCGCCTGCTGGTGGCCAATGCCGTCGAAGGGCTGGCGGTGCAGAGCGTGTCGGTCGTGGACAACCTGGGCAATGTGCTTTCGGACAACGAGGACGATTCGATCGCCGGCCTGAGCAACAACCAGCTCACCGCACGGAAGAACCTCGAGCAGTACCTGGCACGAAAGGCCGAAGGGATGCTCGAGCGGGTGCTGGGTCACGGCCAGGCGGTCGTGCGGGTGTCGGCCGACATCAACTGGGATTCCATCACCCGGTACGAGGAGCGCTACGACCCGGACGGGCAGGTGATCCGGATCTCCACCGTGGAGGATGAAAGCGTCGAGTCCACCTCGCCGTCCTCGACCGCAGCGGCGGGAATGGCAGCCAACACGGAGTTCGACCTGGAACCCTCGGCCCCGGCGGCGCCCGCATCGCCCACCTCGCGGACCAAGCGCAAGACCACCAACAACCAGTACGAGATCAACCGCACGGTCAGCACGATGACGCAGGGGGCGGGCAGTCTTGAGGGGTTGACCGCCGCGGTGTTCGTGGCCCAGCAGTTCGAGGGTACTGGCGCGGACCGCCGGGCGCTCCCGCGCAGCGCGGAAGATTTGCTGAGGCTGCAGAGGATTGTGCAAAGCGCCTTGGGAATTGCCGACGGCGATCCGGACCGGCCGCATGCGATCACCCTGGAGGAGATGCCGTTCAACGATCGTCAGGTCATGGATCTGGCGACCCAGCTCGACCGTCAGGAGTCGTGGCGTCAGGGCCTGGAGCTGGGCCAGCAACTCATTCTCCCGGCGCTGGGTCTCGGCGCCCTGCTGCTGTTCCGCCGGGCCCTGCGACGCACGCGGCCCGAGGATCTGACCTTCGGGTTGCCGGTGCCGTCGGCCAACGGGTCGGGCAACGGCCGGCTGGTGCCGGGAATGGGAAGGAACGGCAACGGCGCCCATGGCCACCAGGACGACGCCCCCAAGGTCGTCACCGTCGAGGTGCTCAACCAGTTGATCCGCGAGAATCCCGCCAGTGTCACCCAGGCCGTGCGGTCCTGGATGAACCGGGGCAACCCAGCCAAGTAGTCCATGGCCACGTCCTCAACAGAAACCCCGGCGGCGCCCGAAGTGGCGTCGATGACCAAGCTGCAGAAGCTGGCGGCACTGATGATCGTGCTGGGACCCGAGGGGGCCGGAACCCTGCTGCGGCAGATGAACGAGGCCGAGATGGAGGCCGTGACGTCCGAGATGACCAAGATCACGGTGGTTTCCCAGGAGATGCGGATGGAGGTGTTGCGGGAGTTTGCGGAGGTGGCGGTCCAGGCCGGGACCTGCACGCTGGGGGGGCTGGATTTTACGCGGGACATGCTGGAGAAGTCGTTCGGACCCTTCCGGGCTTCGAGCATCATCGGGCGGGTGGCGCCGGCGCGGTCCACGCCGGGGGCGATGCAGCAGATCCTGGAGATGGATGCCCGGCAGATCTTCAACCTGCTCAAGCAGGAACAACCGCAGACCATCGCGCTGGTGGTGAGTTATCTGGCTGCGGAGAAGAGCTCGGAATTCCTGATGCTGCTGCGCACGGAGGCGCGGGACCAGGTGATCGAACGGCTGGCCACGATGGCGCCGACGCCGATCGAGGTGGTCGAGCGGGTGGTGGAGCTGCTGAACGCGAAGATCGCCGGGCGCCACACCCGGGCGCTCAGCCAGACGGGGGGCATCAAGACGGCGGCCGATCTGTTGAACTCGATGGACAAGAGCACCAGCAAGGCGCTGCTGGTGGGGCTCGAGGAACGCAACCCGGACCTCGGGGCGGCGATCCGCCAGAAGATGTTCACCTTCGAGGACCTCGCCCAGCTCGACACCGCGATGCTCCAGAAGATCCTTCGCGAAGTCGAAATGCGCGACCTGGCCATGGCTCTCAAGACCGCCAGCGACCGGGTCAAGGAGGCGCTCCTGGCCAGCATCTCCAAGCGCGCCGCCGAGACCGTCAACGAGGAGATCGGTTTCATGGGACCGCTGCGCCTGCGCGACATCGAGGGCGCCCAGGGCCGGATCATCGATGTGGTGCGGCGGCTCGAGTCCGAGGGCGAGATCGAACTCAGCGCCGCCGGGGGGGGAGGCGATGAAATTGTCGCGTGAGGTCATCCGCCTGACCGCTCCGGTGCGCGATGTGCGCCCGGTCCGGAATGGTGCCGCGATGCCGGAACCCGGGCCCGCCCTCTCCGAGGCGGACGTCCAGGCCGCCTACGAGCGGGGACGGGCCGACGGCGAAAAGGCGCTCGGCGAACAGCTCCTGCAGCAGCGGCAGCAGGTCCGCGAAATGCTCGATGGTGCGATCGCGGCGTTGGGCAAGGCCGTGGGGCAGGTGGTGGCGGACACCGAAGAGCACCTTGTGGCCCTGTCCCTCGACATTGCCCGGAAGGTGGTCGGCGAGATCCCCATCTCGGTCGAGGTGGTCGAGGCGGCCGTCCACGAGGCGCTCTCCCAGGTGGAGGGGTCGTCCGAATTCCAGGTGCGCCTGCATCCGGCCGATCTGGAGCTTCTCCGAAAGGTCGAATCGCCGTTGCTGGCATCTCCCGACGATGAGGGCGCCGTGCGGTTTCACGGATCGCCCGAGGTGTCGCGGGGCGGTTGCCTGGTCCAGACGCGGTTCGGAATCGTGGATGCGCGAAGGGAAACCAAGCTGGACCTCATCCAACGATCGCTTCTCGAATGACCCCCCGGATCTCCACCCCCAGCCGGCCCCTGCATCGCGTCGAGGCCGTTCGTCAGCGCCTGCAGCAGGCGTCGTTCGTCCGCAACCATGGCCGGGTGGTGCAGTCCATCGGACTGGTGGTGGAATCGGAGGGACCGCTGGCCGCCGTGGGGGAGATGTGCCGCATCGAATCCGCCCGGCATGAGGGTGCGACGCTTGCCGAGGTGGTGGGGTTCCGGAACCACCACGTCCTGCTGATGCCCCTCGGGGAGACGCACGGCATCCATCCGGGCAGCGAGGTGATCGCCCTGGGTTCGGCGCTGCGGATTCCGGTGGGCGAGGCGCTGAAGGGACGGGTGTTGGGAGGGCTCGGCCAGCCGCTGGATGACCTGGGTCCGATCCGGACGGCCGACAGCGTGCCGATTCACATGCAGCCGCCGCACCCGCTCAAGCGGCAGCGCATCGGGCAGGTGTTCCGGACAGGGGTCAAGGCCATCGACACCTTCATGCCGTGCGGACGGGGACAGCGCATGGGCATCTTCGCCGGGAGCGGTGTGGGCAAGTCCACCCTGCTGGGCATGATCGCCAGCGGGTCGGAGGCGGATGTGAACGTCATCGCCCTGATTGGCGAGCGGGGTCGCGAAGTGCGCGAGTTTCTGGAGAAGGACCTGACGGACGAGGGGCGGCGCCGGTCGGTGGTGGTGGTGGCGACCTCGAACGAGCCGGCGATCGCCCGGCTGAAGGGGGCGTTTGTGGCGATGTCCATCGCGGAGCATTTCCGATCGGAGGGACAGAATGTGCTGTTGATGATGGATTCGGTGACGCGCTTCGCGATGGCGCAGCGGGAGATCGGCCTGGCGGTCGGGGAACCGCCGGCGACGCGCGGCTACACCCCTTCGGTGTTTTCGCTGCTGCCGCAGTTGCTGGAACGGGCGGGCACGGGCGAACGGGGATCGATGACCGGCCTGTTCACGGTGCTGGTCGAGCAGGACGACATGAACGACCCGATCGCCGACGCGGTGCGGTCGATCCTCGACGGGCACATCGTGCTGACGCGGGAACTGGCCACCCAGAACCACTACCCGGCGATCGACGTGCTGGAGAGTGTGAGCCGGTTGGTGCGGGATCTGACCTCGGCGGAACAGCGCGACCTGGCGGGGCGGGCGCGCGAGGCGCTGGCGGTGTACCGACGCAACCAGGACCTGATCGGGATCGGCGCCTATCCCCCGGGCAGCAATCCGGCGATCGACGAGGCCATCCGCCTGCATGAGCCGCTGAAGGGATTCCTGAGGCAGCCGGTGGATCAGGGCTGTGCCCTGCGGGAGAGCTGGGAGGGCCTGGCCCGCTCCCTCACGTCCGCCGCGTCCACGGCGCCCGCACCCGGCCAACGAGCGACTTCGTGAAACCGTTTCGATTCACCCTTCAGGCGGTCCTGACGGTCCGGCAACGCCAGGAACGTGAGGCCCTCGAACGCTATGCGGCGGCGCTGATGGCACGGCGGAAGGCCGGCGAAGCGCTGGAGTCGGCCGAGGAGGAGCTGGTGCGTGGGGCCGATGTCCTTCGCACGCGACTCGCCGCCGCGGTGCCGGCGGGCGATGCGGCCCGGCACCAGGATCATCTCCGCGAGCTGGATGTCCGTCGTGCGCAGGCGGTGGAGGTCCTGCGCACGGCCGACCGTGGGGTCGCCTCCGCGCTCCAGGCCATGCTCGAAGCCCGCCGGCAGCGCGAGGTGGTCGAGCAATGCCGGGACAAGCAGCGGCAGCGGCATCAGCGCGACCAATGGGCGGCCGAGGCGAAGCTCATCGATGAACTGGCCCTGCGCCGGACCGCCCTGGCCCGGACGCTGCACGGGACGGACCCACGACCATGACCCGGTTCCTCCAGTCCCCCACCGGTGTCGGAACGCTCGGCGCCCTGTTATACGTGTCCGTCACGGTGCTGTGCTGGCCGAAGCTGGAGCTGGCACGTGACGTGTCCCCCGATGGGAGCGGCACCCGACGCAGCGGCCCATCGTGGGAGTACTCCAACCCTGAGTTGGAGATGCTGACGGTCGAACTGACCAACGAGCGGTCCGCTCTGGCCGAGCGGGCCCGTCAGCTCAACGAATTCGAAGCCCGGCTGCGGTCCGAGCAGATGGAACTCACCGTGGTGACCCAAGCCGTCCATCGGTTGCGCCAGGACCTGGATGCCATGCTCGTGCGGGTGGACAACGAGGAGGTCGCCAACCTCAAGAAGCTCGCCCGCGTGTATGCCAACATGGGCCCCGAAGGTTCGGTGGCGATCCTCCGGCAGCTCGACGAATCGACCATCGTGAAGGTGCTGATCTACCTCAAGGAGGATGAGATCGCCCCCATCCTCGAGGCGTTCGTGCGCCTCGGCGAGGCGGAGTCGAAGATGGCCGCGTCGATTGCCGAACGACTGCGCGTGGCGGTGTTTCGCCCGCCTCCGAACCCTTCCCGCCGATGACCTCTCCCCATGGCTTTCTCGCGCGGTTGGGCGGCACCGGGCCGGGTCCGGTGGACCTGATGGTTCCGGGCGCAACGGCGGGACCGGCATCCGCCGGCGAACCGGTCATTCCGGGGGTGTCCGATTTCCCGGCCCTGGTGGCGCGTGCCCTGGTGCAGGGGGAAACCCATCGCGGGGCCGCCCCCGAGGTGCGCGATGCGAACGCCGGCCCGGTTGAGGCATCGGTCCCGACTTCGACCGTGGGACCCGGCCGGCGGGCCGATCTTCCTCGGGGCGAGGCGGACGTTTCCGCGGAAGCCACTCGGCCCGTCACGATCCAGCCCGGTTCGAATCCCGTTCCGACATGGAGTCCGGCCCTGCCCCAGCGTGGCCCGGATCGGCAGACGATGTCCGCACCGGGGCCAAGGCCAGAGGCCGCCGAAAGCATGCCTGTTCCCAGGGTCCCGCCAGCCGGCGGGATCTCAGTCGTCGCGGCGGCGTCCACGAAGGCTGGGGAGCCGACGGTGAACGGGCGGACGACGGTCGAACCGGACCCGGCGGCGGCATGGAGCGACGGCGGGGGCGTGGGACCCGAAACGGATCGGGTCATCCCCCCCGTGCTGGAGTCATGGCCCGTGGTCGGGGACACCGCACCGGGGATGATTGCCCCCCCGCCGACCCTGCCGGGTACGCCTCACGGCGAGGCCGTCCACGACGCGAATCGGGAAACGCGATCCCACTCCGCCGAGGATCACCCTTTCAGTCGCCCGTCCGCTTCGGGATACGAACCGGCGCCGAGGTTCGTTCCGCGGGAGCCGGGGACGCCCGCCGTGATCGGGACTGCCCGTCAGGGTGTTGCAGTGAGCGCGCGAACGTCATCTCCGGAGATCCCGTTGGCGACAACGACCGTTCCAGCGGGCGAAGGGCCCTCGACGTCCGCACGACCGCGGGCGATCCCCCATGCAGGTCAGGCCGGACACGACGTGAGCCGGCCGCTGGCGGAGAACAGCCTTGCAGCGGGGAACAGCAGGTTCGCGGTCCCCGGTGGGGATCCCGCCTGGCAGGAGGATGCGATCCGACCCGGGTTGCCGATGGGAACGCCTCAGGCGGTTGTCGGCGCGGAAAGCCCCGCCGCGTCGGGATCCGTCCCGAGTCTGGCGAGGCCTCCGGGCACGACGCCGGAAGACGTGTTGGGAATCCGGGACCCTGCCATCGTGGCAGTCTCCGCCGCGGGGGCATCGCCCAAGGCCGCTCCGGTCACCTCCGGATCGGAGCAGCCTCCGGAGACGGAACCCGCGCCGATGCAAACCGGGCCGGCTCCGAGCAAGGCGTTGTCGGACCCATTCGCCGACCGGCCGATCCAGTCGGGCGCGGCTCCGAACGGCACGCCGCTGGAGCGCGGAGTGGAGGGTCGATCGGATGGCGCCGGGACTCGCCCCAACCCAGGCGGGCCGCCTGCCGCCGGAATGGCGCGAATCGGCCCACGTGGAGGGGTTCCCGCGCCCCAGGGCACTGCCCAAAGTCTTGCATTCGGCGACCGCACCGCGCCGCAGACGGAGTCGCCCCGCCCGGTTGCCATCGGAGGGACGAGCGCCGCGAGTCCGAGCGAAGGCGCGCCCCAACCCGCTGTCCTCCGGCCCACTCCGCCCACGGTGGCACCGCAGGGTGTCCCCACCCCCACCCAAAGCGCCCCCCTCGCAGACCGCACCGCGCCGCAGACGGAATCGCCCCGCCCGGTTGCCACCGGAGGGACGAGCGCCGCGAGTCCGAGCGAAGCCGCGCCCCAACCCGCTGTCCTCCGGCCCACTCCGCCCACGGTGGCACCGCCAGGTGTCCCCACCCCCACCCAAGGCGCCGCCCTCGCAGACCGCACCGCGCCGCAGACGGAATCGCCCCGCCCGGTTGCCATCGGAGGGACGAGCGCCGC